>JAISDW010000005.1 GCA_031264445.1 Elusimicrobiota bacterium | reverse complement strand
AGCCTGCGCCCATGCGCCATGCGGTGTATATCAAACCCGAATCCGGCTTTTGTCAGTTTTTCTTTCGGCATAATTTTTTGCATAAAGCGCCGGCGATAATCAAATCTTCCGGCGTGGTAATTTTGATATTTTCATATCCGGAAGGCACCACCGCCACCTTCACGCCCAGGCGTTCAACCAGCTGGGATTCGTCCGTCGCGTCTTTAAGCGCGCCGTATTTTTTTAGCGCGGCCCTAAGCGTTGCGGCCTCATAGCACTGCGGCGTCTGCGCCGCCCAGAGGCGGGCCCTGTCCAGAGTTTTTGAAACAAAATTATCTTTTACTTCTTTAACAGTGTCCTTAAGCGGCACGGCCAATACTGCGGCCTTTGTTTTGGCCGCGGCTTCAAGGCAGGCCTGCGCCGCAGCAGGCGACACCAGCGGGCGGGCGCCGTCGTGCACGGCTATAAATTTATATTTCGCGTCAGCCGCCGCCACGCCGTTTTGCACCGATTGCAGCCGCGTAGCCCCGGGCAAAGCGTGCTTAAGGCCTTTAAATTTTTTTGCGAGCCGCCGGAAAATATCCGCGCCGGTAACTACAATAACTTCCCCCGCCGAAGGTATCTTAAGCACGGCTTCCACGCTGCGCTCCAATATTGCTTTGCCGTTTAAAGGCAGCATTTGTTTGGAGCGGCCCATCCTGCTGCCGCTGCCGCCGGCCACTATTATCACAGCCGCGCTCTTCGGCCGCATATTTACCACGCTATTCCTGCGCGGCGGCCTGCTTGGTTTTGGCAAATATCATTCTGCCGGCCGAAGTTTGTAATATTGAATACACAGCCACTTCCGCGCGTTTGCCTATCCATTTCTGGCCTTCTTCAACAACGACCATGGTACCGTCGTCAAGGTAGCCTATGCCCTGCTCGGGCTCTTTACCTTCCTTCATGATGAAGAGGGACATACTCTCCCCTGGCAATAACACGGGTTTGAGGGCGGTAGTCAAATCGCTTATATTAAGCACGGGCACGTCGCGCAGAACGGCGGTTTTATTTATATTGAAATCTACGGTAACGACAGAGCCGCCGAAATATTCCGCCAGAGCCACGACGCGCTCCGCCATATTTTCGCCTTTTACGTCTTTGGCGGTGGTCGTTACGCGTATATCCTTAAGCTCCCTGAGCCTGGTAACTATATCAAGCCCGCGGCGGCCTTTGGCCTTTTCCAGCTGCTCTTTTGAGGCGGCCATTATATTAAGTTTATCAATAACAAACCGCGGCAATACCAAAGTGCCTTCAAGAAATCCCGCTTCGCAAAGGTCAATTACGCGGCCGTCTATAAGCGCGCTCATATCAATAATTTTGATATGGCGGCCTTTTTTGTTGATGCCCTCCAGCTCGGATGCTTTGCTGAGGCTCAGCGCGGCGCACAACACGCACAGAATACCGGCGGCGGCGGTTTTATATATTTGCCAATATTCGCTTATATCGCCGATATTCATTTTATAAACGGCATAATCGCAGAGGAAATATATCATGAAGCCCAGCAGCGCGCCGAATATAGCTATCATCATCGGAACGAATTTAAGACTGTGGACAAAATTTTCGGCCGCGACTATAATCGCGCCGCAAAGCAAACCCAGCATGACGCTGTAATAGTCGTTAGAGACGAACATATACACCAAAAAAGGTATACCAATCAAAGCTGAAATCCTGAAAACCCAAAGCGGCATAATACAATTCCTCCGGAAGATAAAAATCCCTTATCCGCCGTCTTCCGCGCGGCGTAAAGGTATGGTTATATTTTACTATTTATATCAAGAGATTGCTACGGCGTTGTAAGGCATCGGTATATATCGGGATTTTGGCAGTTTAAGCCTTTTTCCTCCTTTTGTAAAGGAGGTGCCACGACGCAGCGAAGCAAAGACGGGCGGAGGATTTAATAAAGCAGGGGACGAGCGTGTTAAATTAGTTTTGCCTCTTTCTCCCTTTCGTAAAGGGAGTACCGGCGCAGCGAAGCGAAGCCGGGGAGGGATTTAATTTTGCCATATGTCCATTTTCAGAACAATGCCTTTACAAAAGGAGGGAAAAGGAAAATGCTCTACGCCGCTATTGCAAAAGTATTGTAAAAGCGGGATTAGTTTGATATAAAAGTATAGAAGTTTATATTTGAACTCACGAGGATATCACAATGAAACTGAACAAAAAGGCTTTTACTCTGATTGAACTATTGGTTGTTGTCTTAATTATCGGCATACTGGCCGCTATCGCGTTGCCGCAATATCAAAAAGCTGTTGAAAAATCCCGTTTCACGGCAGTTAAACAAAATTTATCCACGTTGTACCAGAGCGCAAAAAGATATGAGTTATTGTACGGCAGCTTCCCGACATTAATAGAAGAGCTGGACGTTTCCTTTTCCGGCGAAACTCCTAAACAATTTGTAGTCATAGGCGGGGTTCCGACTGACAACACTCAAATAAAAGTTAATAATTTTACATACGGAATAATTAACGTAGATAAAGGTTGGCAAAATGCCAAAATGAAAATGGTGATTGCCGGATATATCTATAAAGATTGCACACTGTTAATTGGAACTTTTGGCCATCAAGAGGGCACATACTGCCACTGCCCGAGGGGTGAAATTGCCGAAAAATACTGCGGAGAAATACTTCAGGGAACTCTTAGTTCGGCAAATCAAGGCGGCTATTCGGTTTATTTGATCCCTTGATTAATTTAAATTTCTGCAAAAGAATTGTACTTCAACAAAACAAACGCCAACGGCGGCTTAATACAAGAATAATTCTGTTTAAAATAAATATCTCCCCGCATACCGCACAACGGGGGGATATTTATTCTCCTCCCTTTGGGAGGAGTACCCGAAGGGACAATTGTCCCGAAGGGAGTGGAGGGAAATGGCTGTTGTAATTTTAGAATAAAATAATAGCACCTTTCATTACCCCCTATGGCCCCGTCTTCGCTGCGCCGCGGCCACTTGGGGCAGAATTAAAAATAAAGCGGGCAAAACGGCATATTCTATGCTGCGTTGAAAAATTAATGACTCAATTCTCATTATAGTCCAAAAGGTGTATGATATTTGCGGGGGCAGCCGCGCGCGGGACAATGAGCTTATTTAAGTTTTGCGGAAAGCTGGAGGAGGTCCTCAAGCTCAATTAAATCCGGGGCTTTTTTGATTATTTTGGCGCTGAGCGCGGGCACGTAAATTTTGCTTACGCCAAGGCGGCGGGCCTCTTCTATGCGCCTGTCCGTCATGGCGGCGGGGGCTACCTGGCCCAGTATGCCGACTTCACCTATAAAAACGCTGTTGCCGTCAAGCGGCAAATCGCGCGCGGAGCTGATTACCGCCGCGCAGACGGCCAAATCAAGCGCGCTGTCGCTGATCTTTACGCCGCCGGCAAGGCTTACGTAAACGTCCTTGCTTTCAAGGCTGAGGCCGATATGCTTTTCCAGCGCGGCAAGAAGCATTTGGGTGCGGTTTAAATCCAAACCGGCCGCTATGCGGCGCGGGAAGGGATAATGCGTCGGGCTGGCAAGCGCCTGGACTTCCGTAAGTATCGGACGCGTGCCTTCCGCCGCAACGCTGAATGCGCGGCCGACCATCTTCCTGCCGCGCGGCGTTTGGGAAAAATAAGCCCCCGCGTCTTCCACGTCGTCAAGGCCAGCGGAAGTCATTTTGAAAAGCCCGGTCTCGTCCGTGGAACCGAAGCGGTTCTTATGCGGCCGCAGTATGCGCAGCAGGTTATCCTTCTCCGTGTCAAAATAAAGGACGGTATCAACCATATGCTCCAGCACTTTGGGGCCGGCGAGCGCGCCGTCTTTAGTAATATGCCCGAGTATAAAAGTTATTATCCCCTTAGGTTTGGCGAGGCGCAGGATTTCGGCCGCGTTTTCCCGGACCTGGCCGAGCGAGCCCGCGGAAGAATTAAATTCCGGATGATATACCGTCTGTATGGAATCTATTACAAGAACTTCTGGCTTAATATTTTCAACGGTTTCTATTATGCGCTCTATATTAGTCTCGGAAAGTAAAAATATCCGCGCGCCGCTTACGCCCAGGCGCGCCGCACGTGCGGAAATTTGGGGCATGCTCTCCTCGCCGGAGATATAAAGAACTTTCCTCTCTTTTCCCAGCGCGGCGGCGGCCTGCAGCATAAGTGTGCTTTTGCCTATACCCGGCGCGCCGGCCAGCAATACCAGCTGCCCCTTGACAAGTCCGCCGCATAGCAGGCGGTCAAGCTCTTTGATATTCGTGGGGATACGTTCTTCTTTCCCGGCTGAGGCTGCGGCGAGAGGGGCGACTTCGGAAGTAAATTCCGTAAAAGATCTTTTGGTTTTGGCCGCGGTTTTGCTTTCCTGCTTTATTACTTCTTCGGCAAGCGTGTCCCACTCTTTACAATCGGGGCACTGGCCCATCCACTTGGGTGACTGGTATCCGCATTTCTGGCACTGGAAAACCGTTTTAAATTTCATATCTGCTAATATTATAGTTTATATTTTAATCCTCTGCGCGCGGCTGTGCGTTAGCGCGCGGCAGGACGTATACACGCGGCGGGGAGGGGATGCGCATTTTCACATTACAGGCATTAACCGCTTCTTCTTCTTCCAAAGAAAGCCAGCGCGCTTTGCCGTGCTCAACAATTTCTTTTGCTTTGGCAAATATTTTTTCCCCATCTTTATACGAGGAATTAAGACGATTTTCAATATTATCCCATTTCCAATCGTATTTTACATTATATTCTGCATAATGCTCGGCCATAATATCAATGCAATCCTGCTCGGTAAGAGAAGCAAGCAATTCTTCGTCAGACTTGCCGGGGTGCAGCAAAGCTACGATAATGCTCTTGTTTTTATCGTAAATTTTCTCTTCTTCTTCGGTAAGAGGCTCAACATGCCCGGCATCAACATAATATTTTATCGTCATCATAAGTTCTTTAAGTAAATTGCCGTCGTGGATCCAATTGATGGAATATACGGCCAGCTCTTCAAAAGTGACATCTTTATCGTTTAATACACGGCCAGCCCAGTATCTTGACTCTAACTCAAGATTTTGTTTGTCTGCGATATACATTTTTTTATCTACAAATTCTTTTAATTCTTTTTCCAGCGCCTCTTTTTTATCCCTGGAAGTAATAATGGCGTTATGGCGTTTCGTCTCACCCATTTCTTCTTTATAAAACGGGATTTTATCCGGGTTGGCGAGATAGTATTCCTTACGTCTCAACTGTTGTTCTCCGCTATAGTTGAATGGAGAAACAACCCTCCTTGCCAGGCGATCACTCCCCGGCACCGGAGGTTTGAGCTCGTCATAAGCCATAACCGCGCCCCTGGCGTCGGCCGCTTTGTCAGTATATAGCGTGATTTCTTTTTGCAAGGCGCGGATTTTGGCAAGATCTTTTTTTAAGTCTACCTTTTCCTCGGTCTGCTCAACTTTTTCCGGTGGTTTCTGGCCCGCATAATACCTGCCGGTAAATACGCCTCCCGCAAAACCAATAGCAAGAACGGCAAACGTAAACAACAGCGCTTTTTTCTTTTTCATAATCTATTCTCCTCATATCTTGCGTTTATTAAATATACATACATCGGCGAATCATAGACTGAAACATTTTGCATTTGCGGCTCCCAAGCATCTTTACGCGCGCCGCTGCTGCCTTGCGCGTAAAAGAATATGAGCAACGCAAACGCGGCGGCGGCGGCGGCGGCCGGCAGCAGTAATTTCAAAACCGGCTTTGCCGTGGGCCTGGCAGCCAGAACATTTTTTATTTTGATTTTAGCCGCCGAGGCTTCCTGTCCGTCCGCAAAATCCAAAAATAATTTTTCAAGTTCTTTATCAGTCATATTTTCCCTTCCAATACGGTTTTTAATTTCTGCGCCGCCCTGTTTAATATAGTGCCGACATTGCTTTCGCTCAGTCCGCTCACAGCGGCGATTTGCCGGTTGTTCATGGCGGAATAAAACTTTAAGGAAATCAAATCCTTTTCCCTTTCGCTTAAAAATTTAAGCGCGTTTTGCAGCAGCGAAATATTTTCCCTGTTTTGCATTTGCTCCTGCGGCAATGGCGCGGAATCATAAAAAATATCTTCCAAAAAATCCAGCAGCACAAAAGATTTTAACTTTTTATATCTTATATGGTTTACAATCTCGTTCCTTGCTATTGTAAAAAGCCACTGCTCGGGCGCGCCTTTTGCTGCGTCATAATATTTTATTTTATCAAGCGCGCGCAGCCATATGGCGGAGCAGACGTCTTCCGTTGCGGTTTTGTCGTAAATCCTTATTTTAACATAGGCGAATATTTTGTTAAAATTCTTTTCGTAAAGCTCTTCAAAGTTCATAATATCACATGTCAGCCGGCTGCGATTTAAGACTTGCTTCTGCCAATAATTACGCTTGCGGCGCAAAAGTATCACACAAATTCTACCATTTTGTGATACTTTCCTTTTTGCCGCGTAATATTTTGTGTAGGTTAAACCAAATGGACAGGAACGGGCCCGCCAAATTATTGCAAGAGGAAAGCATAAGATAATTTGGGGATAATAATGCGAGGTGAGTTATGAGAAAGATTATATTGATACTAGTTGTCTTTGCCGTATGTCTGGCAAATGTTGCCTACGCGCAGCGTGCAGTCAGCAGTGAGGATATTAAAAAGGTAGTTGCAATAAGAATGCGCGTCCTTGACATCAGCGCGCGTTATTGGGCGCGCAGGATTATGATAACCAAGGATACAACCGTTGCACAGCTTGATGATAATTCCCAAGATGCATCCGAAGAAGAGACTGTTTACAATGAAAAATTTATCAGGCAAATCAAGGAGAATATAAAAAACGGAAACTACGCGCCGCTTACAAAAGAGGAAGAAGAAAAATTAAATGACGCGCGTCTGGAAATAAGGAGCATCGTTATGCCCGGAACGGCGGACAAAGCCTTACAGGCAGAGCTTACCGACGAATATTGCTTAAACCTTGACGCGCGTTATTGGGCTTGGCGCGTAGTCGTAGATGATGATACTACAGTTGAAGAATTATATAAAAACTGGGGGAAATCCACGCCAAGAAATAAAAAAATTATAGGACTTATTAAAGAGAATATAAAAAACAAGAATACAAAGCCTTTATCTGAAACAGAGCTTTATACAAAAGACGCTTGCATTGCTAAATACAAATAAATTATACTACCCTCCCTCGTAAAAAAGGGAGGGTAAAAATATTACTTCGCCAGCGTGGCAAGGCCCAGGAGAGAGGCCAGTTCCTTATCTTCAAAACTTATACCGGCGGTAAACTGCAGCGAGGGCAGCTCCGCCACGTCGTCCGC
Organism: Elusimicrobiota bacterium; assembly: GCA_031264445.1. Lineage (GTDB taxonomy): Bacteria > Elusimicrobiota > Elusimicrobia > Elusimicrobiales > Elusimicrobiaceae > Proelusimicrobium. The sequence goes on along the minus strand of JAISDW010000005.1, from coordinate 7,206 downwards.
GCGCACGCCGATATTAACGTTTTTGGTGATATCAGTCTTTACGCCGAAGGAAAGATAAGGTTTATCAAACAACCTGCCGTTGATATCGCGGTTGCGGCCAAGGTCCGTAAATTCGCCGTAAAGCGCGAAGGTTTTAATAAAACGCGGGCTGAGCGCGTAAAAAGGTTTAAGCTGCAAAACCGCGCCGCCGCTGCCGCGTATCATGCCGACGGCCAAATCGCCCCATTGATTGTAAAAACCGAGGCGCGCGTCAATCTGGTTCGGCTTGCCGCGGTAATCCTTATCGTCCGCAGGCATATTATCCCGATTGCCTAGATTAGCTATACCGGCCTGATAATAAGTCAGATTATTGTTGGAAACTATTCTTACAAATAAATCGTTTTCGTACAAACCGCCGTTCGGCTGCCAGCGCGCGTCATACAGCCAGAACATACGGAACTTCGCCATCTTGCCGATAAATTTTTTGGCGTCCTCAGAAATTTGTTTTACATTGGCAAGCGTATCCTTGACGTCCTCCTTCATCTGCCGGTCTTCCAGCAGCGAGGTAAAAAGCCCGTCGCTGCCGTCAATTTTCGCCATTAAATCCTTGGAGGCTCTGGTAAGCTCGCTGACGTCCTGCATGGACGATGACAAATAAGGCTTCAGCGACATTACAAGCTGGTTCAGATTGCCCGAAAGCTGGCGCAGGTTTGTAAGAGTTTCGCCCAGCTCGCGCCCGAAGCGGCCGTTATCATATACGCTGCCCGTAAACTCGCGCACGGCAGCCATTGTCTCGCCCAGCATATCCGTTATGGATAGCGCGCTTATGCCTTCAATAATATCGCCCTCCCGCAAAATGCCGCTGTCGGGCGTGCCCTGGTCTATCTGCAGATAATTGCTGCCTATCAAGCTTGTCGCCGCTATTGTAAATTTGGAGTTTTTATAAATTATTACGCCGTCGTTGATACGCACCTCGGCCAACACGCGCACGCCGTCAATTTTAAGCTCTTTAACCTTGCCCACGTCAACGCCGCTGAGTTTTACGTTTGATTTGGCCGGCAGGCCCGAGACGTTTTTAAAATAAACCTTGACGTCAAACCCTTTTGACACGGTGAAATTGCCCAGCATATAAACCGAGAAGCCCAATATCACCAGCCCGAAAAATGTAAATAAACCTACTTTAGTTTCTGCGCTCATAGTGTTATTATACCTTAATTGGTAATCTCCATTCGTATGGGGCCGCGGCTGGAGCCCTCTATAAACTGCCTGGCGTAGGGATTATCGGTGTTCTTAAATTCGCCGGCGGGCGCGACAAGCTCCGCCCTGCCGTCGTGGAGCATTACCATAGTGTCCGATATCTCAAAGGCGGATTTCATGTCATGCGTTATCACTACCGACGTTACGCCCAGCTTGCGCTTTAAACCCGAAATAAGCTCGTTGATAATTTCGGACATAATAGGGTCCAGGCCGCTGGTAGGCTCGTCGTACAGGATTAATTTGGGGTTTATCGCCAGCACGCGCGCGAGGGAAACGCGCTTCTTCATGCCGCCGGAAAGCTCGGCCGGACGCATATTTTCAATATCTTTAAGCCCCACAAGCGCCAGCTTCTCTTTCACTATTTTGGGATAATCGGCCGCTGGCGTATCAGTCAGATATTTAAGGCCGAAGGCCACATTTTCCCCCACCGTCAGGGAGTCAAACAAAGCACCCTCCTGAAACAAATATCCGAAACTGCGCCGCAGCTGGGCAAGGGCAAGCTCGTCCTTAATATGCGTGATATCTTTGCCGTCAAAGAGGATTTGGCCGCCGTCCGGCTCCAGAAGGCGTATGATGCACTTTATCAGCGTGCTTTTGCCCGTGCCGCTGCCGCCTATAACCGTGGTTACGCCGCCCTCTTTTATTGAGAAAGTGACGCTCTTCAAAATCTGCTTGCCGCCGAAAGATTTTTTAAGATTTTTTATTTCTATCATAAAATTTTATATCCCCAGCGAGGCGAGTATGGCCGTCAAAAAGTAATCCGCCACAAGAATCAAAACCATGCTTATCACCACCGCCGCCGTCGTTGCTTTGCCCACGCCCTCGGCCCCGCCGCGCGTGTTGAGGCCTTTACAGCAGCACACGACCGCTATCATGAAAGCGAAAAACGCGGATTTTATAAAGCCGTGCATCAAATCCCCGGTGCCGATATATGTCTTGATATCGTTGATATAAACCGTCGGCGATACGCCCAAGCCGTGCGCGCTCACCATCAGGCCGCCCAGCATGCCCGATACATTGGCAAACAAAGTAAGCACGGGGATAGCTATCATAAAAGCTATAATGCGCGGGATTACAAGATACCTGGCCGGATTTGTGCCCAGCGTGTAAAGCGCGTCAATCTGCTCGGTTACTTTCATGGTGCCGATTTCCGCTGTTACCGCGGCGCCCGCGCGGCCGGTAATGACGAAAGCAGTAAGCACGGGCCCCAGCTCGCGCACGAGTGAAAACCCGACCAGCGTGCCGATATAAAGCGGCTCGCTCAGAATATTACGCATGGTGGTGCCCGCCTGCAATGCCAGCACCATGCCGGTAAACAGGCTGGTCAGCGCGGCGACGGCGATGGAATCCACCCCAACGCGCGTGGTTTGTATCATAGTCTGCCGAAATTCCAGCGGCGCGCGCGCAAGCCAGAACGCGCAGGAGCTTACCATCTGCGAAGCCTGCCCAAGCTGCTTCAAAAAAGTCAAAATAAACCGGCCTATTTCTTTAAACATAAAATCTTTATATATTATTCGGACAATCGCGGCACGCGGGCGCTTATTGCCGTTACAATTTCATAATCAATTGTGCCGGCCGCGGCCGCGGCCTGCGCCGCGGTAATGCGCGCGCCGCTCTGCTCCCCGATAAGCACAACCTCGCTGCCAACGGGTATATCGCCCAAATCCGTAATATCCGCCATCACCATATCCATAGCCACATTGCCTATAAGCGGCACCTTTTTGCCTGCTATCAAAACTTCTGCTTTGCCCGAAAGCGCGCGCGGCCAGCCGTCGCCGTAGCCTATGGGTATCGTGGCTATTTTGGAAGGCCTCTTTGCACAAAAAACGCCGCCGTAGCCCACACATGCGCCGGCCCGCACGTCCTTAATAAAAACCACGCCGGATTTAAGCGCCATAACCGGCTTAAAACCTTCTTCCAAACCATAGGCAATGCGGCCAAGGCGCACCATGTCAAAACCCAAATCTTTATAATTCAGAAAGCCGCCGCTTGCTGCGATATGCGCCAAACCCGTCTGCAAACCCAGCGCCGCGGCCTGCGCCAAAAATTCTTTAAAATATTCCGCCTGCTGCGCCGTGAAAGCCGCGTCATCCGCGCTGGAAAAGTGGGAATAACACCCGCCAATCTTTATATAAGGCGCGCCGTTTAAAATTTTGAGCATTTCCAATGCGGCGGGGCGGCGGCTGCCGATGCGGTTCATGCCGGTTTCCTGCTTGATATGGCAGGAAACATTTGTTTTAAGTTTGGCCGCCAAATCCTTAATATAATCCGCCGCGCGCACGCTTGCTATTGTAACGGCGAGATTGTTTTTTACCGCATATTCAAAATATTCAAAAGGATAAACGCTGCCCAGCACAAGCACGGGCTTGGTAATGCCGCCGTGGCGCAGAATTATGCCTTCTTCTATTGAAGCGACGCCGAAAGCGTCGCACAAATCCGCCTTTTGCGCATATTGCGCCACAGGCAGCATGCCATGGCCGTAAGCATTAGCTTTTACTGTAAAAAGTATTTTGGGCTGGTGCCCGCCGCGCTCCTGCGCGATAAAGCGGGCCTTATCAAGGTTAAAGCGCAGCGCGGCCAAATCTATATATGCGGCCGTCGGGCGCAGTACGGGGATTTCCTTTATCGTCATAACGGCGTAAGATGGCCGTCCATGCCGGCGGGAATATCAATATTGCTTATGGCGTTTGTAAACAAAGTATATTCCGGTATCCAGTTAAGGTCAATATCGCCCACGGGGCCGTTGCGCTGTTTGGCGATAATCAGCGTGGCTTTGTTTTTCAAACTTTCGTCGTCGCGCTTATAATAGCCCTCGCGGTGGATTAAAGCCACAACGTCGGCGTCCTGCTCTATTGAGCCCGATTCCCTTAAATCCGAAAGCTGCGGTTTGTTGTCCGCGCGCATTTTATCAACCGTCTGGCGGTTGAGCTGCGAAAGCGCGACTACGGGGATTTCCAGATTGCGCGCAAGCTCCTTAAGCATGCGCGAGATTTCGGAAACCTCCTGCTGGCGGCTTTCAATTTTTTTGCTCGCGCCGCGCAGCAGCTGCATATAGTCAATCATTACCATACCTAGGTCTCTGCCCTGCTTTTTTAAATCGCTCGCCAGCCGGCGGGCGCGCACGCGGATATCGGTTATGCTCAGCGCGGGGGTATCGTCAATGAAAAGCGGCGCCTCGCCAAGTTTATGGATTTCGCGGGCCAAATCGCGCCAGCGTTCTTTCGGAAAGAAGCCGTTGTTTACTTTGTGCAGCTCCGCCTGCGCCGCGCTGCAAACCATACGCTGGAAAATCGCATGCCGTCCCATTTCAAGGGAAAAGAAAGCCACGGGAATCGGATTTTTATTTGTCACGGCATTATAGGCGATGTTTAAGGCCATAGCGGTTTTACCCTGCGAGGGGCGCGCGGCCAGAATAATCAAATCGGATTTACGAAATCCGCCTGTTCTTTCGTCAAATTTGGAAAACCCGGTCGGCACGCCCTTAACAGGATTTTTATCCATCATATTTTTTTCAATCATTTCCAAAACCTGCGGGGCAAGGTCTTTGGAAGACATAAAACCTTTTATATCCTGTTTTTGGCTCAGCGTGAAAATCTGCTCCTGCGCTTTGTCAATCAATTCGCTCGGCTCTTCCGCCTGCGCGTAGCATGCTTCAACGGTGGCTGTGGAAATTTTAATCAAATCCCGCACCAAAGCCGCGTCATAAACAAGCTGGGCGTAATGCTCCACATGCGCGGCGGTGGAGATTTTGGACATTAAATCCCCCAGATACCTTTCCCCGCCGGTTTCCACAAGAAAGCCGTTCTTTTTTAATTCTTCCGTGACGGTGATTAAATCCACCGCCTGACTGCGGGCCGACAAATCCGCCATCGCGCTGAAAATCTTCTGATGCGCCGTTTTGTAAAAATGCTCTGCCCGCAGGATATTGAAAGCGCGCTCAAGCGCGTCCTGCTCTATAAGCATAGCGCCAAGGACGGCCATCTCCGCGTCCAGAGCCTGTGGGGGCAATTTATCCTGCAATGCCATAAAAACTCCCGAAATACCTTAAACCCGTCCGCCAAATAAAAAAGGACGGACTGTTATTATATAAAATTTAGTTGTCTGTTTTTGTTTTACCGCCGCTTTTTTAATTGTACTATTTTGACGGACAATAAAAAAGGGACAGGCTCAAAAAAACCTGTCCCGTTTTACCTGACGGATTAAAACTTAAGCCTTCGGCCATCTATTGCCTTCCTCAACGGTAGGCAGCACGGCTAAAATAAGAAACCAGATGAATCCGATGAGGGGAATCAAATTAATTAATATCCACCATCCGCTTTTGTTGACGTCGTGCATTCTTCTGACGGCTATTGAAGTACAGGGTATAATCGTCAACAGCCAATATATTATGTAAACGAAACCAATAATAACTACCACGATACCGGGCTTTTCTCCGGCAAAAGCCGCCGGCAGATTAAGAAGCAGCGCGATTATAGAGTAGAATAAACAGAACATCCAGTACTGCGTTCTGGTTGAGCGGCCCTTAAAGTCAAAAGCCTTTTTGAAACCTTCAATAAAATATTTCATTATTACTGCCTCCTGTCAGGGGAAACTATGCTGCTTTAATATTATACAATTATATCAGCCGGTTTACCACGGATAAAACGAAAAGGCCCCCTTTGCATAAGGGAGCCTACAATAAACCTTCAAAAAGTGGACCCGAACGGGATTGAACCGATGACCTCCTGCATGCCATGCAGGCGCTCTCCCAGCTGAGCTACGGGCCCTTATATTTTTAAATAATACCAACTAAACAGAAGGTTTTCAATACGGCGTATTGCCATATTATCCTAAATTGTTTTTTTAAATTGAATAATGATAAAATTATAATATCCGAATCATAAAGGAGCTCATATGCACTATAATTGGGACAGCGCGCTTGAAACCGGGCACGAACTGATAGATAATCAGCATAAACAATTGTTTGCCAAACTTAACAGTTTGGTAGACGCGTATAATGATAATAAAGGGAAAGCCGAACTGGAAAAAACGCTTGAGTTTCTAGCGGCTTATACAATCAAGCATTTTAACGATGAGGAAACCCTTCAGGTTAAATACGATTATCCTGATTATCTGCGCCACAAAACAATTCACACGGATTTTAAAAATAAAGTTACAGATATGGTCGGGCAGCTTAAACAAAACGGATACGACGACAAACTTATGCAGGAAACTATTGTTGTAGTGGCGGACTGGCTGCTTAATCACATTAAAGGCGACGATTTCAGAATGGCGGCATACGTCAAGGCGCACAGCGATATATAACAATGTGCGATGCCGGTTGTTTTGCTTAGTCGGGCAAAAGATATTTATTCAGTTTTTGATTTAGTTCTTTGAAGTCAACGGGTTTGCCTATATGGTCGTTCATGCCGGCTTCAATGACTTTTTGATTGTCTTCCTTAAAAACACTGGCCGTCATGGCTATAATCGGAACCGATTTGGCTTTGCCGGAATTTATGGAACGTATTTTGCGCGCGGCTTCATAACCGTCCATTTCCGGCATTTGTACGTCCATAAGTATTAAATCGTATTTATCCTGCGCCGCGCCGAACATATTTACCGCCTGCGCCCCGTTTTCGGCGGTGTCAACCGCAACCGCGGAAGGTTTAAGCGAGTCTATGACTATTTCCCTGTTTATATCCAAATCTTCAACTAATAAAATGCATTTACCGGACAGGTTTTGAAATCCGCGCGCGCATCCGCCGCCGCTTTTATTTATTTTGCCTTGTTCCGGTTTATTTTGAGCGGGCGGGGAATTTAAATTCAGTATAAAATAAAATTCCGAACCTTTGCCGGCCTCGGATTTAAGATGTATTTCGCCGCCCATTGCTTCAATAATGCGTTTTGATATGGATAAACCAAGCCCCGCGCCGCCGAATTTGCGGGAAATCCCGCCTTCAGCCTGCTCAAAAGAGTTAAAAATACGCAAAC
>JAISDW010000120.1 GCA_031264445.1 Elusimicrobiota bacterium | reverse complement strand
GACTGATTCACGCCGCACCGCATACAGCAAAAACCCCCGATGTTTGCGGGAAAACAAAGAGGGGTGATACAAATTTCACAACGATTATTTGCCGGCGGCTAGTTGGAAGCTTTCTGCGCGGCTTTTTCAGCCTGTTTATCTATAGCGTCCACGCGCTTTTGGGCCCTGATAGCAAGCGCGTCCGCCGGATGCGCAATTATGAGCTTCTGGTACACGGCCTTGGCCTGCTGGGGGTTGCTCAATTTTTCATATATGCCGGCGGCGTCAAACATAGCCTGCGGCGTCTGGGGCGCAGCGGGATAATTTGTAATTATCGCTTCGTAAGCGGCAAGCTGGCCGTAAAAATCCTTCAGCCTTTTTGAATAAATTCCGGCCGTTTTCAGTTTGACTTCAACAAATTTCTGCTGCGATTTTGCGAAAATATCCGCAGTTTTTTTAAGCGTATCGGCCGCGGCGACGTAATCCTTAAGCCTGTTTTCCTGCAAATCGGCCTTATAAAGCAGCGCGTCATAAGCGCGCGCGGCCTGATTATCTTTTATATAAATATCGGCCGCGCTGGTTATGTAATTTACCGCGCCGCTGTAATCTTTTTTATTCTCGCTGAGTATCGCCATGTGGTTATACGTAATGCCGCGCTCGGCAGAATCAGGGAAATCCGCGAGCACAGTTTCATAATAATGCATGGCTTTGTTATAATCTTTAAGTTCGCCGCCGTAAATATCGCCCGTCATGCGCACGGAAGCCGCTTTATATTTGGTTGAGGGATAAATTTCATACACTTTCTGGTATTGCATTATCGCGGCCTGATAATTTTTGTTTTGGCGGTAAAGGTCGCCCAGCATAAGTTCAAGACGGTCTTTGTCGCCGTAGACGGGGAAGCGCGTAAAGAAATTCTGATATTCCGCAAAAAGCGGGGCAAAAGTGTTTTTGAGGTCAAGTTTGGCAGCCTCCGAAAGAAAGGCGGCCAGCCGCTCCTCAACCGGCGCGGCAGCGACGGGGGCTGCGGTAAGTTTGCCGAGCGCTTCCCTTTTATCCTTTTCTATATTCTGCGAGGCCTGCGCAAACATGGCGTCCAGGGCTTCTTTATCATTGGATTTGGGATATTCATATTTATAGCGCAGCAGCGTAATTACGGCGGCGGGGAAGGCTTTTATTTTAAGTTCGCTGTCCGCCTTAAGCATCAGCGCGGACGGGGCCGCAGGCAGCGCATAATTGCGCGCGGACCAGTAAAACAAATTATCCGCCACTGCGCAAAGCAGTTTTTTATCACCGCCGGCGGCCTGTTGTTTGTAAAAACCCAGCTCCGCATCAGGGCTTTGGGCAAAAGCCGCGCCCGTAAAAGCCAGCGCAAAAGCCGGCAGCAAAAATATTTTTTTCATAATTACCTGTAATTTGTAAACTGGAGCTCAAGCCCGAAATCATTGCCCTTAAGCAGCGCGATAACCTGCTGCAAAGTATCCTTTGAGGCCGAAGACACGCGCAGCTGGTCCCCCTGTATTGAGGCGTTCGCTTTCAGTTTATTGTCCTTTATAAGTTTAACCATTTCTTTGGCCTTTTCGGCCGGTATGCCCTGCTGGATTTTGATATCCTGCTTAGCCGCGCCGCCGAGGGCGGCTTCTATCTTCTGCGGCGTAAAATTGCGCACGGCCACGCCGCGTTTTGAAAGCCGCGTCAGAAGCACGTCGTAGAGAGCCTTCACTTTATATTCGTCCGCGCAGGAAAGTTTTATGATATTGTCTTTGGCAAGCAGTTGTATATCCGGGCCGGAATCCTTAAAATCATAGCGGTTGGCCACTTCCTTTTTGGCCACGGCTATGGCTTCTTCAATAAGATTCAAATCCACCTTGGAAACTACGTCGAAAGAAAAATCAGCCATATATATCCTCCTTTTTTTAAATTATATTAAATTTGTTGCGGCGGCGGATATTAAAATGTAAAATAAAAATAACTTACCGGTTTTGGTTAAAGGAGATATATTAATATGTCAATATTCGCCGCAATTTTGGGCCTGCTGGTTTTCCCAGCAATAGCTTACGCCCTCAGCACCAACAGAAAAGCCGTCAACTGGCGCACGATAGGCAGCGCCTTCGGCATGCAGGTGGTCTTCGCACTGCTGATACTCAAAACAAGCCAGGGCCAGGCCGTTTTTGACTGGCTTAATGAGACAATCCTGCTGCTTTTGAACTTCCAGCAGGCGGGCGCTGAAATGGTTTTCGGTAAGCTGGCCAGCCAGGACACACTGGGTTTTCTGTTCGCTTTTCAGGTGATACCGACGATTATTTTCTTCTCCGCGCTTATGGGCCTGCTGTATTATTTGGGCATAATGCAGAAGATAGTTTTCGTCTTCGCGTGGCTTATGAATAAGACATGCAATCTTTCCGGCGCGGAAAGTTTAAGCGCGGCGGCAAATATCTTCGTGGGGCAGACGGAAGCGCCGCTGCTTATCAAACCCTATGTTGATAAAATGACCAAATCGGAACTTATGTGCGTAATGACTGGCGGCATGGCCACCATAGCCGGCGGCGTGATGGCGGCTTATATAATGATGCTGGAAAAGACCGTGCCCGGCATTGCGGGCCACCTTATGGCCGCAAGCATCATGGGCGCGCCCGCGGGCGTAATGTTCGCCAAACTCCTTGTGCCCGAGACGGAAAAACCCGCCACCATGGGCCTTACGAAAATTGACTATAAAGACCCCAGCACAAATGTGCTTGACGCGATCTCCAACGGTACCTCCACCGGCGTGCAGCTGGCAATAAATGTAACGGGCATGCTTATAGCTTTTACGGCTTTAATCGCGCTTGCCAGCGGCATGGTGGAATGGACTACGGGCCAGCTTCTTGGTAAAGCGATTGGGATAGACCAGATTTTCGGTTATGTATTTGCCCCGCTGGCTTGGTTAATGGGCGTGCCGCAGGACGAACTTATGCTCGCCGGCCGTCTTGTAGGGGAAAAGACCGTACTTAATGAATTTGTGGCTTATGCCAATTTTTCGTCAATACTCAATGCCGGCACGGCGGCCATGAGCCTTAAAACCAAAGTTATTTTGAGCTATGCCCTTTGCGGGTTTGCCAATTTTGCTTCCATAGGCATACAGATTGGCGGCATAGGCGCAATCGCGCCGAACAGACGGGCGGATTTATCCAGGCTGGGCTTCCGCGCTTTGCTGGCGGGCCTGTTTTCCAGCTGCGTAAGGGCGATTTTGGCGGGCTTGATGATAGGATAAAATATCAGGAATACTAACCGCCCCCTAGTAATTAACATCTTGATTTTTGTCAGTTATTTTTTATTATAATTAAATCATTTCTATGACGGTACTACCAACTATTTTACCTATTAGGCCCACAAACTGCTTGAAAACTTATTAAATTTAATCTAGGATTTTTTTAAGGGGGGTTAATTTAAAGAATCTATACATCATGTGAATACTATGAAGGGAAACGGGTTTTCTTTAATAGAATTACTTGTTGTGGTTTTGATAATAGGTATTTTGGCCGCCGTAGCCGCTGCGAATTACGGCGTTTTAGTTGAAAAAGTTTACTCGGCAAGAGTAATGACTCTGGGACACGCAGTAAGGCATGCAGCAGAGAGATATTATTACGTACAAGGTCATTATCCGGTTGAGAAGAATCATCTGGATATAACGTGGAAATGCCCTGAAGGGTTTAAATGCATATGGCGGGAAGACGGGATAAGTAAAATAACGTTCAGACGCACCGGAAAATACACGATAATTTTTAGTTTTATCCGCAGAGAGCCGCCATATACTAATATGACATACTGCGTAGCGCCTAAAGGGGACAAATACAGGAATAAACTTTGCAAAGCAGTAGCAGGAAACGGGGAAGATATATCGCCCAATGACAAAATGTACAGCAGATACAGGATAAAATGATTAAGGTATGCCGTTTATTAA
>JAISDW010000087.1 GCA_031264445.1 Elusimicrobiota bacterium | reverse complement strand
ACGGCCCGCGCGGCTTTGGGATTTTTTACGGCGCGCGCGATATCCGCGTAAGTTCTTGTCCGGCCATAGGGTATGGCGTAAAGCGCGGCCCAGACTGCCCGCTGGAAAGGCGTGCCGCGCGGGGCAAGCGGAAGGTCAAATTTTTTAAGCCTGCCCGCAAAATAATCATTAAGCTGTTTTGCGGCTTTTTTTATGAGCGGCGTCTCTTTCTTCAGGAAGCCGGTCTTATTGAACCTTTTGGCCGGCGTCAGATGAGTAATCCTGCCGCCGTCTTCGGCGATTGCAATCAATCCGATTTTTGTTTTGTAAGCAAAATAATTCCTCATACGGGTATTTTAGTAAAATATTAGTATGAAAGAAAATGATTTCGGGGTTACCGTCGCTCCGAGCGCGGGTTTTTGCCCGGGCGTGCGCAAAGCTATCGCCCGCGTGTTTGAACTTGAGGCCGAAGGCAAAAAGCCGGTTTATACCATCGGCCCGCTTATCCACAACAAACAGGTTACCGACAGCCTTGAAGCGAAGGGAATAACCTCCATAGACGCGCTTTCACGGGCGGAAGATAAAAACGGCGTGCTTGTGATACGCGCGCACGGCATTACGCCGGAGTTCCAAAAAGAAATAGAATCCTGCGGAATGGAAGTTATAGATTCAACCTGCCCGCTCGTAAAAAAAGTTCATAACGTAATCGCAAAATACGCCGGCCTCGGCTATGATACCGTTATAGTCGGCGACGCGGGCCACGCGGAAGTTATCGGCCTGCTGGGATATACGCAGGGCAAAGGGTTTGTGGTGGCGGATGAAGAAGAAGCAAAAAAACTGCCGCGTTTTGAGAAGGCAAATATCGTCGCGCAAACTACTCAGAAAGAGCAGACTTTTTACGCCGTCGCGGAAATCGTAAAAACAAAAGCCGCCGTCTGCAAAATTTCCAATACGATTTGCGAGCCGACCAAACAGCGCCAGAAAGAAACCCTTGAGCTTGCCAAAAACGCGGATTTGGTAATAGTCGTCGGCGGCAAGCACAGCGCGAATACCGCGCGGCTCGCCAAACTTTGCGGCGAGCTTTGCCCGAAAGTTCTGCACATTGAAAGCGCGGAGGAAATCCGCGCGGGCGACGCGGTCAAACCGGCAAAAATTTTCATAACCGCCGGCGCGTCCACGCCGAACTGGGTTATAGAAGAAGTCGCGGCTGAAGTAAAAAAATTGCGCTCAAAAGAGATTTAAAAGCCGTAAATTCAGCCGCCGAGGAAAAGCCGTTTAAGGCCCGCGGGCAAACGCGGCGGGCGCGCAATTTTCGCATTTATTATAATATACTGGAAAATAGAAAAGACTTTTGGGGGGCAAATGAAAATAAAAAGAATAGCAGTAATAACCGCCGGCGGGGACTGCCCGGGGCTTAATGCCGTGGTCCGCGCGGCGGCGAAGCACGCGATACAAAACGGGATTGAAGTCTTCGGCTTCAAAAACGGTTTTGACGGGCTTGTCAGGAACGAATATATGCTGCTTGACGACTCCGTCGTATCCGGCATACTTACGCGCGGCGGCACGATACTGGGCACAAGCAATATAGCGAACCCTTTCAGTTACACGCTTGCGCCTTTGGGCACGCCGCAGGAACCGCGGGACGTATCCGGCCTTGTAATGGAAAATATAAAAAAGAACCAAATTGACGCGCTTATCGCCATTGGCGGGGACGGGACTTTATCAATGGCGGGCCGCTTTCTTGACATCGGGCTGCCGATTGTCGGCGTGCCTAAAACCATAGACAATGATTTATCCGCCACGGATTTTACTTTCGGTTTTGACTCCGCCCTGTCAGTCGCTACCGACGCCGTGGACAGGATACACACCACGGCGGAATCACACCACCGCGTGATGATTATTGAAACCATGGGCCGCTACGCGGGCTGGATTGCTCTGCGCTCCTGCCTTGCGGGCGGCGGCGACGTCTGCCTGATACCGGAAATCCCTTACAGCGACGAAGCCATTGCAAAAGCCATCAAAACCCGCAGGGAAAAGGGCAAAAATTTCAGCATAATAGTCGCCGCGGAAGGCGCGGTAAACGAGAGGGGGGAAATGAGCGTGCAAAAAACCATAGCCGGCTCAACCGACCCGATAAGGCTGGGCGGCATAAGCGGCCGCATAGCCGCCATGCTGGAGGAAAAGCTCGGCCTTGAATGCCGCGTGGTGGTGTTGGGGCATTTGCAGCGCGGCGGCACGCCGACGGCTTTTGACAGGTGGCTTTCAACGCGTTTCGGGGCAGAGGCGGTTGAGCTTATTTTGAAAGGCGAAACCGGCCGCATGGTGGCCCTGCGCGGCAATGATATCGTGCGCGTGCCGATAAAAGAAGCCATCGCCAAACTTAAACGCGTTGACCCCGACGGCGAAGAAGTCCGCGCCGCGCTGGCCGTTGGCACGAGTTTTGGCTCTGCGAAGATAGGATAAGATTAAAACCGGCGGGTTTTATTTTTTACGGGCTGCTATATATTGTCCTTTAAAAACTAAAACCCGCCGATGATTTTGAATATTCTGTCTCGTATTATTTTTCAGCGAACGCCGCAATCATTTTTGATATATCCTTAATATTAGATATTTCTTGTTCTATCATTTTATACTCATCTGTATTCTTTTTAGGATAATAATTACCGGACGCGTGATATTTCACAGAATATACTTGCCCGTCAATAACGCTGAACTTTCCAATAAGATAAACGCCGCCAAGTATCCAACCGGACAATATCGCCGTACTGTCGTTGTCATGCTTGAAATTGATTTCAGCATCAATACCGTTTGGAAATATTTGATAAAGCCACTCCGTTGCCCAATAAGTTTCCAATCTACGGCCTTTAATATTAGATGAATGCTTGGTAAAAATGATATTTCCATATCTACTGTAAGAACCATCCATTTCTTCTCCGAATATCCATTTTTTACCAGAATCATCATTTCTTTCTCCAAAAAAAGAGTACTTCTTCTCGGCAAATTTTACTTTTGGTATAAAATTGGCTGGGACATCCATTTTATATTCGTCCAATTTATTTTTCAGCAAATTATATGTTTCTGTTTGGCTAATTTCCTCGCCGCCTTCTGCGTCAATCGCCTGTGCAAATGATAAACAGGGTAATATAAATAGCATTATCGCTATTAATATTGCGAATACTTTTGAGCTTGCTTTAACAAGAAGTTTTTTCATAAAATCTTCCATCTCCTATTATCTAAATTCGCTTTTTTTACAAATAAAAACGGCCGTTATCTTTGAGTCATTAATAGAATTAAATTTTTACGGGCTTTTTTAAGCCGGCATATAACAACCGTTATCCTTCAACTATTATATTAATATTATAATTATGTTTGCCAAAATGTCAATGTGTATTTTGGTTCATATATAATAATTATCAAATTTGCCGGCAAAAAATAATCTACGCATAAACTACGCAGATTTTGCGTAGTTTATGCGTAGATTATGCTATAATATATTCAGATAATCCCTATGTATATATACGAAAATAAAAGCTGGCCCAACTTTGTTTGGGACCAAACCAAAATTTTAAACCTGCTTGCAAAAGTAAAATTGCAGCAGGGCCTGCTGCTTGGCAAAATGAAGTCGCTGGGCTTTCAGATACAAGGCAATGCTTTGCTTGAAACTATGATTGAGGAGATTTTAAAATCAAACAAAATTGAGGGCGAAATTTTGGATACGGAGCAGGTGCGCTCTTCAATAGCGCGCAGGTTCGGGCTGACGGCGGAAAATAAAATAAAATCCGCGCGCAGCATTGACGGGATAGTTGAAGTTATGTATGACGCCACGCATAATTTTAGCGAGGAAATAACAAAAGAGCGGCTTTGCGCCTGGCACAGGCAGATGTTCCCCGAAGGCAAAAGCGGTTTTTATCAAATTCAAACCGGCAAATACAGGGATGATAAACTCGGCCCCATGCAAATTGTTTCCGGCCCGCTGGGCATGGAAAAGGTTCACTATCAGGCCCCGTCCGCAAAAATTCTGCCGGCCCAAATGCAAAAACTCATTTATTTTATAAATAACGACAGCACAAACGATAATATCATCAAAGCCGCCATAGCGCATTTGTGGTTTGTAATTTTGCATCCGTTTGACGACGGCAACGGCAGGATTGCGCGCGCGATTGCGGAAATGCTGCTTGCGCGCGGCGAAGGCTCATCCTACAGGTTTTATTCAATGTCCTCGCAGATAGAAAAGACCCGCAAAGAATATTATAAAATTTTGGAAGCGACGCAAAAAAGCTCTTTGGACATAACCGATTGGCTTGAATGGTTTTTAAACGCTTTATTTTTAGCGATAGAAAATTCCCAAAACTTACTGGGCGGCGTGCTTGCAAAGACCGATTT
>JAISDW010000074.1 GCA_031264445.1 Elusimicrobiota bacterium | reverse complement strand
TAATCGGTTGGGCCGCTAAGTCTGTGGATACGATAAACAGAGGCGGGGAAGTTTTGCTTTACAATGGCGGCGTATTAAGTAATTATACGGGTGAAGCGGGAACATTAAACGTTTTGTATGATAATACGCTTAAGGGCCAAACGTTATTAAGCGCTAATGCCGCGATTAACTTCGGCGATTCCGCTAAGCAGAGTATTGCGATAGAAAACCTTCATTCGGATAAGGGCATAGTGAATATGAAAGCAGACCTGGAGACGCATACGGGTGATAAGCTGAACATAACAAGCAGTTATGACGGCTCCGCGTTAATCTCGTTAAAGAACACGGCGCCTTCGGCAATTGAGACGACGGGCGACGGTATAAAGCTTGTTGAATTTGACGCAGGCGCGAGCGTAAACGGAACGTTTGATTTACTGGGCGGGCAATGGGATGAAAGCGGTTATATTTATAAATTATACCGCGGGGACGAGGCCGGCGCCGGCAGGGATTATTACCTGCGCAGCACTGCAGAGTATAGTAATATATTAGCAACGATGGTGAACACTCCAATAATAAACAATATGCTGGCAATGATGGGAATGAACTCTCTGCAAAAAAGGCTGGGTGACTTGCGCAATTTTGACAATAACGAAAATAAGCACGGAATCTGGGCCAGGACATATGGCGAAGAGATGAACATAGCAGACTTAATAGAAACGGACATGACGATATTCAGTGTAGAAGCGGGGTACGATTATCTGTTAAATCCCAATGACGATAATAAGCTGTATATAGGTTTTATGGGTGGGTACGAAAAATCCACGCGGATAAAGACTAAGCAGGAAAACGGCGCTTATAATAAAGGTGAAGGAGACGCGCCCAGCGCGGGAATATACGGCACGATGATATGGGAAAACGGATGGTTTGTAGATTTGGCGGCGCGTCATTTCTTGATGAAGCTTGATATGAAAAACTACGGAGCCGCGGGAACGGAGCTGAGTTATAAGCCCAAACGCCATATAACAACGGTGAGTTTGGAAGCCGGCAGGGCATATTTAAGCAATCCGACGGGCAAAAGCCAATGGCGGATAGAGCCAAAAGGGGAATTAATGTACATGCGCGCATGGGCCGGCGATACTGGGGTAAACAACGGTACAGGCGACTTTGAGTATGACGGAATAAATTATATCTCGGCGCGCGCGACGATAACTGCGGGTTATTTGAGAGAGCGTGCAAGCGGGTTGAAAATGGAGCCGTACCTGGAAGCCGGTTATCGTTATGAGTTTGACGGTAAAGGCAATATAAGATACGGGGGAGCGGAGTATCAGAGTGATTTATCCGGCGGGACGCTTGAAGGAACAATAGGTCTGGACTGGCAATTTACGAAAGACTTATACGGATACTTGCAGGGAACTTATGAGAAGGGAAGCAAGATAGAGGCGTTTGGAGGGAATGTAGGGATAAGATACGGGTTTGGAGGTGGCAAAAAGGCGGCAGAAGCGGCTGGGAAAAAGCCCGAAGTGGAAACCAGGGCCGAAGGAAAAGAAGCGCCTTTGTCCGCGCCTGTTGAATTGGGCAAAACGATAACTATAGGCAATGCGCACTTTGCGTTTGCGCGGGCGGAGTTATCAGAAACAATAAAAGCAGAGCTGCGTAAAAAAGGCGAAGAGCTGAAAAAGATGAGCTATGAGAGGATAAAGATAGTAGGGCACGCGGATTCTACCGGCACTGACAGAATAAATAACCCGCTCTCAGAAAGGCGTGCGCGGGCAGTGGCGGAGTATCTGATAGAAAGCGGAGCGCAGCGTGATAAAGTGGTACATTGGGGAGAAGGTTCCAAGAAGCCGGCGGCGAGCAATGCGACCAAAGAAGGCAGGGCGCTCAACAGAAGGGTTGAGGTTACTGTAGAATAGTAAATATTAAACAGCCTTTACCGGCAAAATACAAAAGGCGCTGAATAAACAGCGCCTTTTTGTCAACACGTATTTTCTATATGCTTTTAAACCTTCTCCAGTTTGCGCCGCCGCCGACCTCATTTGTGCCATAAACATTACGGCAAAACGAAGTATTGTATGGATCACTATACTGGTCGGTACAATATAAAATCCCATCTTTCAAAACGCCAGCACTTCCGTATTTTCCGTTATTTCCATTGTCAAATTTAAGAACTGCAAATCCCCCATGCGCGTATTTCCCATCTCTGAATAAAGCCATAAAAACCCAACAGGGATCAACAGTGCCGGGTCTGTCGCTTCTCGTAATAGTAAGCATTATATTATCATTCGCTATTGTATCATATGGCCTATTATCAGGCCACGTATCCAGATAAGTCGTCTGTTGAAGAGGAAAATCAATATCCAAATTTGCAAATTTATTTGAATAAGAACCATTTGCCAATTTATAGCTTTCCTGAGCTTCGGACAACTGTTTAAGAGATATTTGCAATTGCTGTGAACGCGAACGCCAAACAGCTTTTTGATATTGCGGCAGGGCAATAGCGGCAAGTATGCCGATAATTAAAACAACGACTAATAATTCAATTAGAGTAAAAGCCTTTTTGTTGATATCCATGAGTCTACCCTCGTTGATTTAAAAATAAATGTCTCTTTATTTATACTAAACTTAATCCAGTTTTGCAATGGCGGCGCGCAAAAAAACCACACCTTTTAGTGTGGCCATATATTATTTATAAATACTCCCCTGCTTTCAAAAACTCTGCGGGACTAGGACTCGAACCTAGGCTAAACGCTCCAGAGGCGCTTGTGCTACCATTACACCATCCCGCAATTATTTCCTAAATATTCTATCATTTTTTGGCCCGTGAATAAAAGTGTATAATATTCATATATGAAACCTGATACGAAATCAGACGGCAGGGCTATAGGCATTTTTGACTCCGGCCTTGGCGGGCTGACAATTTTTAAGGCGGTGCGCGCCCTGATGCCGCGCGAAAATATAATTTACTTCGGCGACAGCGCGCACGTGCCTTACGGCTCCAAATCAAAAGAGACGGTTGCGGGCTACAGCGTCGCTATCGCGAAATTCCTTGAGAGCAAAAAAGTAAAACTGATTTTAATCGCGTGCAATACGGCCTCCGCCCTTGCTTTGCAGACGGTGAAAAAGCATGTGAAAGCGCCCGTGCTGGGCGTAATCGCGCCCGGCGCAAAGCGCGCCGCCGCCGTCAGCAAAAATAAAAAAATCGCCGTGCTGGGCACGGAATCCACCGTCAAAAGTCGCGCGTATCCAAAGCACCTTGCTAAGATTGACAAAACCATCGCCGCCTCGCAGTACGCGTGCCCGCTGTTTGTGCCCGTGATAGAAGAAGGCCTGCTTGAAGGCCCCATTACCGCGCTGGTCATAAAAAAATATCTTGAGCCAGTCAAAAAATCCGGCGCGGATACCGTTATTTTGGGCTGCACGCATTACCCCGTCATAAAACGCAGCATAGCGCGGCTCTTCGGCCCGCGCGTTAATCTTGTGGACTCCGCCGAAGAAATTGCCAAAGAAGCCCACGCGCTGCTGGCCGCGCGCTGTATGCTTAAAACCAAAGGCAAAGCCGGTACGGAAATTTACGCCAGCGATTCCCCGCGCCGCTTTGCCGCGCTGGCGGGCCGCATAATCGGCGGGCGGTTTAAAGTTAAAGAAAAAAGGCTCGGGCAATGAAAATATTTTCCGACGAGCGGCTGCTTGGCCTGGGCATAGTTTCCGGCACGGTTTCGCGCCACGGCGGCAGCGGGCGAGAGCCGCAAAACGTCAAAAAAATCTTTGACGCGCTTGGTATAGACGCCGCCGATATCCTGGGCCTGCGCCAGACGCACGGCGAGAGGATAATACGGATAATATCCGATGAAGACTTCCAAAATTACCGCCGCAGTGACGCGCATGAAGGCGACGCCTGGCTGCTGGGCCGCGCGGGCTGCGGCTGCATGATACTCACGGCCGACTGCGCGCCGCTTTATGTGTGGGACACGGAAGGCAAATCAGCAGGTCTGGCACACTGCGGCTGGCGCGGGATTGCCGCCGGCCTGCCGCGCAAAATCGCTGAGGCCGTCAAAAACCGCGCGGGCAAAAACGCCGGGCTTTGCGCTTATATCGGCCCGCATATAAACGCTTGCTGTTTTGAAGTACATCAGGATGTGGCCGGCCGGTTCAGCCCGCGCGCGGTCATAAAAAGGGACGGCAGAATTTTTGTTGATTTGGCGGCCGAGATTACGGCCCAGCTCGTTGCCGCCGGCGCGCGCGAAGCGGATATCAGGCGCGAATGCTCCTGCAAGTGCACTATGTGCAATAAAGAGGATTTCTTTTCCTACCGGCGGGACAATACGCGCGACGCAATGCTTTCCTTCGTCTATAAACCGGCGTGATTATTGCGCTCGCTCGGGGCGGCTGCTTCCTGATGCCGCCTGAACACAAACGCCACAATGCCAGCGCAGTAGCCTTTTTCTATGCAGAAGGACATCAGCGTGGCAAACAATATGCTGAAAAATATTACGGAATACACTATATCCTGCAGTGCGCCCGCGCCGCTCTGCGCTGCTAAGGACGCTAAAACCGCAGTCACCAGACCTTTTGGCGCCATGGCGCTTGCGGCCGCGGCGTCAAGCCTGCTGACCGATTTTGCCAGCGTAAGATTGGCCACGACAGCGCGCGTTATAAATATCACGGCCGTAAAAAGCAGCCCGTAAAGCATGGAATGGCGGCTGCCTATATGCATGCAGATACCGATATAGACGAAGAAAAACGTGCGCAGTAAAAAAACTATCTCGCCGAAGAAACTTTTTTCCACCTCGTTGAAAGCATTGCTTGCGGTATCGCGCGTAAGTTTCCCGATGAACCGCAGCGCCTTAAAGCTTCTTATAACCCTTATATTGCCCGCTATTATGCCGAAGATAAAAGCGCTTATGGCCCCGTCGGCACCGCAAGCCTCGCAGACGGAATAAACTATCATCACAAAAGCCGGCGTCAGGAAGATGCTGTTCTCCAGTTTCCTTATCCTGTGCAAAACCATTGTCCAGAATATCGCCGCGCCCGCGCCCACGGCAAAAGAAAGCAGGAACATATATATTATTTTTGCCCCTATTCGGCCGAAGCCGAAAGTATCTATCTGCGGCATTTGCAGTATTGTTACCGCGCCGGCGATTGAAAGCACGCTGCCCAGAGTGCTTTCTGAAAGCAGCACGGTTTTTATGTTTGCGGAAATATTAAGTTTGGAAATAAGCGGTATTATCACCGCGAAGGAATTGCTGGCCAGAATGCAGCCCAGCGCGAACGCGTAAACGGAAGGCAGCCCCAGCGCAAAGCGCGCCAGCGCGGCGATAACCGCCGTCATAACGGTAAAACAGGCCAGCGTCAGGCGCAGGCTTTGCGTCCAGGTCAGGCGTATCTGCGATATTTTTATGCCGAGGCCGCTTTCAAACAAAATTACTATCAGCAGCACGCGCGTGAACACCTTATCCACCATGCCGAAGTCCGCCGGCGATACGATTTGGAAAACCGGCCCTATTATTATGCCCAGCAGCATAAGCGGCAGCACATCCGGCAGGCGCGTTTTTACGAACATCGCCGCGAACACATGCGCCATAAACACCAGCAGAGCAAGGGAGATTATTGTAATTTCCATATATGACCTTTATTATATATTAGAATTTATGGCCGCCGCAGGCAATACGCGGTTTGCCGCGCGCTTTAAAAATAGGTCTTAAGACCCGGATAAAGATAGGTCTTTATGCCCTTGATTTTTTAAAAATTTGTTATTATACTTTAACTATGGTTGCCATGACGGCCGCCAAAAAAAAGGAGAGCTAACATGAAAAGGTTAATTATATTAATAAGCGCGGCGGCGTTTATGCTGCCGTCCCTTGTTACGGCGCAGGATGTTGCCAATACCGATGAGGATAAAGCGCCAGCAGCCGCCAATGTCACGGCGGATGAGAGGATTTTAGACCTGTTGCGCGACACTGTTGCAAAACAACAAAAGAACATAGAGTATTATCAGGAAATAACCCGCGATATAGAAAGAGCGCAGGATAAAAAGAAGTATAATCTTCTTTTTATAGGATATATTATTCCTATTTATATACCCTCAATGATAACGGAGCAGAATTCTATCAGGAACGGCCGAGATGACAAGGAACATTATAACAGCGTTGAACGAAGACTTGAGAGATATAACAACGCCCAGTATAAATTTGATATAAAACCGACAAAAATGCGCGCCAGACGCGCCGATATTAAACAGGATAAATATTTATACAGGCTGGCTGCATTTTTCATGGATGACCCTGCTTCAGCCCTTTATTTCATGCAGCAAAATTATGACAGCGCGGAATTTGAGAAGATTTTTTTGGAAATGACATCCGGCAGATACGATACCTACGAAGGTTACTATAAACAATACAGTGCCAAGGCTGGACGCTTGCTTTCCAATTTTAATAAAGTAATTTCAGCGCCGGAGGGTACTTTTGACACTGACGCCCTTAAAAAACTCGCCAGCCTGAAGACCGAAGAATTTTACGCAAGGCTCGCGGAATATGCGGACATCAAACTTAAGCAGAAGCAGATAAAAGATAAGTTTTTCAAAAAGAACCAGAGCAAAGCCGAGAAGGTTATTTTAAAAGAACTTAAAAAGAGAGGCGACGACAGTGTGGCACTACCTGAGACGCTTGGTACTGGGATTACGAATATTAAGTAAACTGCCGTTAGCCGTTTATTAAACTGCGCGGAGGGCTTGTAAAGCCTTCCGCGTAGCATTTTGTTAAGCCGCGAGGCAGGGCCGGTGTTGTAATAATCACAATTTTATATTAATATATAATATATGAAATGTTTAAAAGCGGCGCTGCTGGCCTGTTTTTTGGCCGGCCTGTGCTCGGCCCAGGAAAACGAACCCATAATGCTTGACGGTCGCTATATGCGCGGCTCGTCGGCGGTGCAGCCGAATGAAAACGCCCGCGCCAGCGGGGATATGGAATCCGTGTTGCGCGATGTTTCAATACTGCTTTCGGCCAAAAACGGTGATTATGGTTTGGCCGTATCCTATGCGCAGGGCCTGATTAACAAAGGCATGAGCGACCCGCGCATATACTCCGCCCTGGCCGTGGGTTATGAAAAACTCGGCAACTGCGGCGAGGCCATATATAACGCCAGCCAGGCGATATCGCTGCGCCCTTCCGATGTGGAGGCTTTGACGGCGCGCGCCTACTGCTATCATAAAAAAGGCGACGGCCTGCATGCCAGGGAAGACATAGAAACCGCCATAAAATATAATCCCAAGTACGAATACGCGCAGGAAGTCAACCGCATTATACTGGAAGAAAACGCGCGCGTAAAACAGCCCAAAGCGCCGGCTTCCGGCGGGAAACGGCTGCCCGCGTGGTTTTTTGCGTATGTGGTATGCGTGGTAACGGTGATGATTATTTTTATGGTTATGCGCTACCGCGGCTTTGCGCGCGGCACGCTTGACGAGACTGGCCGCCAGCTTAAAGAAGTCAATATCAAAGAGCAGTATCATTTTATCCGCCAGATTGGCGAAGGCGGCATGGGCAAAGTTTACGAGGCTTATGACAATGTGCTCAAGCGCAGAGTGGCGGTAAAACGCATAAAGCCCGAGCTTCTCAAAAGCAATTACGTGCGCGAGCAGTTTTTGTCCGAGGCGCGCATGGTCGCCACGCTGCACCACCCGTGCATAGTGGAAATTTATACCGTGCTGGAAACCGCAAACAGCCTTTACCTTGTTTTCGAATATGTTGAAGGCCAGACGCTTGAAACCAGGCTTGATATAGACGGCTATCTTAACTTTGACGAAACGAGGGAAGTTTTCGGCTCGGTCTGCCAGGGGCTGGCATATGCGCATTCGCACAATATCGTGCACTGTGACCTTAAGCCCGGCAATATCATGATATCCGACAGCGGCATAGCAAAAGTGATGGATTTCGGCGTGGCGCGCAAAGTGGTTGACGGGGATAAAGGCGGCCACCGCACCGTGGCCGGCACGCCGGCCTATATGTCGCCCGAGCAGCAGAAGGGTTTTATGACCAAGCAATCAGATATTTATTCTTTGGCGATATGTTTGTACGAGGCTCTCGTAGGCCAGGTGCCCTGGAGCGTGAAAGGTTTTGATATCACTACGAGGAAAATTATCCCGCCCTCAAACATAAGCGAAAGCATACCGAAAGTTATTGATAATCTTATAGAGACTTCGCTTAACGACGACCCCGCAAAAAGAATCCAGACGGTTGAAGAGTTCTGGGAAATCCTCAAAAACGCATGATTGTTTTGTAAATGACGGCCTGAAACCCGCCCGCGCTGCCGGCTTGCACTTTATCTGAAAATTTCCACCAGCCTTTTCAGATTTTCTTCCATGATTTTATTATAATTCTTTATGTCGGGCTCGTGCTGAAAGGCAGTGATGGAAAGCAAAGAGCTTATTACTGCTAGCCGCGGGCTTATGACGCCAGCTTCGCCGTTGCCGAGCGGTGTGAAGCGTTTTTTGCTTAGGCCGCGTATATATTTGCTTGCGCTAGTAAAGGGCAGCATTATCACATTCGCGGGCACTTTAAAATTAAGTTTTTTTGATTTTATCAAATCCGTCGCGGTGAAGAAGGATTTAAGCCGTATTTTCCATTTTTTGTCATATAGCATTGCCACCTCCGGTAGGATAGAATTATCTGAATAAAATTTATTTATCCATTCACACTATAACTTAAACTTAGCAAGAAAAGGAGCAAAATGCAGGAAATGTTCTACCAGCTCAAGGCTGGGATTTTATGGTGATATACGGCAGCAATACAGCGAAGCGGTTGAACTCCGCCCCGATTCTAAAAACAGGAACAGATAAAAGATGAAAGCAAACGTAGAAAACGAAATATTTATGTTATTTAAGGAACGCAGGCGGCGCTGCAGAGAGCAGCGTATCGGCTTATGAAAAGACCCTCGCCGTTTATGAAGAATTCAGTAAATATAAAAGCTTCGGGCGGTTCAGCATTAAGAAAGTATACTCTTTCAGGGAATGGTTGAAAGAAAAAACCTCGGCCATCAGCGGCTATGGCAATCATTTGAAGCGGTTGCAAAAATTCTACAGATGGCTCGCCACGTAACCAAGATATAAATCAAAGATAGTACTTGACACTATAGATTATCTGCGCGCTAGCAACAAAGACGAGTGCATAATGCGTGGCCAGACTATAAAGAATTCCCCGACTTTTGATTTCATAATTAAATCCTCTTTTATTTTGCCTTCCGATGTCATTCTAAAAACTGCTTTTGCAGCCTCCAGCCGTCATTCTAAAAACTGCTTTCAATGCAGTTTTTAGAATCTATGCGCAAAGCGCATGTCTTAATTTATGCTTTTCATCCTTAA
>JAISDW010000047.1 GCA_031264445.1 Elusimicrobiota bacterium | reverse complement strand
TTAAAAATATTCTATGATGTCGCCAAAGAAAACCTAACAAAAAAATAAACCAAACAAGGCGCAAAACTTATGCGCGTAAATAAAATTTTCAAAATTTGGGATTTGTTTAGAGATTAGTTCTATAATCGTTAGCGTTTTTTGCATTCTTTATATTTATATGAAACTCCTTCAATCCGATGGCAAACTTCAAATATTAAAGAAGCGTTAAAATCGTGCCGTGTCATCATCTCCGGCGCAAGGTAGGCAATAAAATCCCGCGTTAAAACTTATTTGGAGCGCGACACGTCCACCAGCCAACAGATTATTATGGCAATTATCACAGCAGTAACGACGCGGCGGCGAAAAACAACCCTTATTTACTTTTTTCAATATATACGATTTATTTTGATTTTTTGCTATTTTAATGCTATTATAAGATAAACAGAAAAATTGTTTATCTTTGCTTAAAAGGATAGGAAATATGTTGAAATCATTCAAAATAAAGAACTTTAAGTCTATTTTAGATGAAACTATATCTATGGAGCATAATATAAGACTGCCTAATGGATATAGAGATTTAGACACTATTGTTTTTATGGAAAATCACAAAATGGAGCGTTTTATTCCATTACTTATGATTTTCGGCGCGAATGCCAGCGGTAAGAGTAACCTGATAGAAGCCGTTCAAGTCTTTAAAAAGGTATTGAAAAACGGAATAGAATCTAATTTTTTCCCAAATAAACTAAATAGAAAATACAACACTACTGCTTTTGAGGTTTCTTTTTCTCTCAATAACAGCGAATATGCTTATACTTTAGAGTATAATGAAAATAGCATTCTAAAAGAAGAGCTTCTTAAAAATGGGAAACATCTATTCTCTATCAATAGTACCTTTAGCAACAATAACAATGTAAAAGAGCTTACTACTGCCTTTGATATTAAAAATATCGCGCAAAAAGGTTACGGAGAAAACGAACTTCATAATGTTTTTTCAGTTGAATGTTGTTTCAATATACGACATATAAAATCTTTCCTATGGAAAATTGTAGACAAATATCCCGGACTTTCTGATTTTCTTAGAGATGCACGTGAGTATCTTTCTCAGCAGATAGTTGGTGCTATGTCTAACAATCTCTCTCCTTTTTGGTATTCGGACGAGCAAGAAAATGAAAAAGAGCTGTTTGGGAAAATTACGGATATAATCAAGCGTTTAGATATAGATATTTCCCGTTTTGAAACAAAAAAAGAGCTTTTCAATCCGCAAAAATCTTCAAAAGAACAATTTTTAAGCGGTCTATTTACGAAAGCTCTAAGAGAAGAAGAAAGAATTATTTCCTATCATAAAGATACAAAAGGACAAGAAGTTCAATTTGACTTTATGAGCGAAGAATCTACAGGCACAAAACGGCTGTTTGGTCTGATAGGTATGTTCTTAGTCGCGCTTGAAAAAGGGCAAACAGTTTTTATAGACGAATTAGACGCTTCTTTACATCCTTTCTTAGTCAGCTTCCTAATAAGAATGTTTAAAGATAAAAAGATAAATACACATAATGCACAGCTCATAATGACAACGCACAATCCGTACGCTATGGAAGAGGATTTTGTTAGAGTGTCCGACGTGGCATTTACCAATAAAACCTTAAATGCAGGAACGACATTACAATATCTTTACACTTTTGAGAACGTAAGGAATACAACGGACTTCGTCAAACAGTATTTAGAAAAACGCCTTACTGGAATTCCGCTGATATATTAGGTCTATTATGAGAATACACAAGGTACATATCATAGCAGAGGGTCTTTCTGAAAAAGCTTACTTTACAGAATTAAGTAAGCTATGCCGAGAACTTGGCATCCCCGTCTTATTTGAAACATATTCCTGCGGAACTAATACGCCGAGAGAAGTGAAAAGACAGTGGAGTAAAGCTCAGACCAAAAGGGATAAAAAGATTAATGAGGAAGTTTGGGCAGTATTAGATTATGATTGTTTCAAAAGAGGCAAGCCTAAAACTGCATCATTTGCCTTTACCAAAGGTCAGCTGTATTTTTTCATTATGAACTTTGAAGATTTTTTAGTCAATCATTTATCTCCTACAGAACTGTTAAATTGGAAAAACATTTGTATTCGGAGTAATCATTTTTCTAGCCCAATGCACGGAGATGATGTTGTAAAAAAAATTCAAGCTGTAATTCCGGGATATTCTAAGGGAAACCTTCCTTTTTCTATAGATACTGATTGTCTAAACTCGCTAAACTCTAATAAGGGTAATTTTCATATATGCCCAGGAGTTTCTGATTTTATCAATGTTTATCTAGCTTTCTTAAAACAAAAGAGTATCATTTGAAGCCTGGACTCAAAATTAAGCCGATATTCTCATATCGCACAATAAAAAGCAAAATATTGTGCGAATACGGCTTTTCATACATTTTAATGAGTAAATGTAAGGTTTAGACAAGGCGGGCATACGGATGCTTTTATGCACCTTTCACCAAGCATCCGTACGGTACGGCAAATTATTTTATTTTTTTCTTTTCTTTGCAAGCCACGGCATTATAAAAACTATGGTTGCCTTGGGCGATACCGCGTCGTTTTCAAACTGCACATTGATTTTTTGCGCGTTAAGCCTTTCAAAAAGCGGGCCTAAGGCCTTGCGCGCGGCTTGCGCGTCAACCCGCGCGGCTTCCCGCAAAAATTTAGGCTCGGGCCCGTAAGAAAAAGACGGCGAATACAAAACTTCATATCCGCCGACTGTGAAATCCTCTTTTTCCGCATCGTCTTTGATAAGGCTGGCGGCAAAAATTACGGCCGTACGCAAAAATTCGTACAATATAATATTTGCAATCGCCAAAGCCTGAGGATTTACAATTTGATTTATTTCTTCTTCAATCTTAGAACCCAGCGTAAGCGCGCATACACCCAACACTCCGTCGTTTTCAATGCCTGCGGAGGCAAGTTCCATACAATGCCCTTCCATAAATTCATAAACCACGCCGGGTTCAAGGGCGCGGTGAAGCGACGCGGTGAAAACCGCCAAATCTCTATCATCGGGAAACCCCGCCGCTTTTATATCCGCTTGGGATAATTTTACACGGCGGAGTATTTCCTTCAAATGCATTGCCACTTTAAACTTGCGGATTTTGCGCATTTACAATAGCTTAATATCTTTTTTTATTTTTCTTTTTAGGATGTTCGTAAGACGAAGGCTGCGCGGGCGCGTCGTCCGCGCCGGCGGCGGAGACGCCGTCTTTAGTCCACTGGTAAACCAGGCCGGGCACAAGCGTAACCGTTGAATAAGTGCCCGATATCAGCCCTATCAGCATGGCCAGCGAGAAATTGCGCAGCACATCGCCGCCCATCGCAAACAAAATCGCCGTGGCGGCTATTACCGTCAGCGAAGTTATCACTGTCCTTGAGAGCGTTTCGTTCACGCTCAAATTCAGAAGCTGCTTTAAATCCCATTTGGGATTGAGTTTCATATTTTCGCGCACTCTGTCAAAGATAACTATGGTATCATTGACCGAAAAGCCCGCTATCGTCAAAAACGCGGCCACGATGACCAAATCCACCTCTATGCGTAAAATGGAAAATACGCCCGCCGCAAGCAGAACGTCGTGGAACAGCGCCACAACGGCCATTGCGCCCCAGATAATATTCTGGAAGCGGAAACCTATATAAATAACCATGGCCGACATTGCAAGCACAAAAGCGAACAAAGCCTTTTTGGCCAGATGGCTGCCGACGGTCGGGCCCACGAAATCCGCCTGCTCCACCTCAAAAGGAATATTGAGCGATTTAAGCGCGGTTTCTATTTTGCCGGCGGTTTCATTGACATCCTCCTGACTGCCTTTTACTTTGACGGAAAAAGCGTTTTTGCCCACAAAACTCTGAATATCCGCATTGAGCCCCTGCGCGTTAAGCGCGGCGCGGATATCGGCGATACCGGCGGTATTCTTAAACTGCACCTGCATGACTGTGCCGCCCGTGAAATCAATGCCGTAATTCATGCCTTTGAAAATGACGGAGCCGAGGCACGCCGCCATAATTA
The DNA here is from genome assembly GCA_031264445.1 of Elusimicrobiota bacterium. Classification (GTDB taxonomy): domain Bacteria; phylum Elusimicrobiota; class Elusimicrobia; order Elusimicrobiales; family Elusimicrobiaceae; genus Proelusimicrobium. The sequence continues at coordinate 3,418 of JAISDW010000047.1, read as the reverse complement.
CGGCGGAAAGCACAAAAAATATTTTGCGCAGGCCGATAAAATCAATATTTGTTTTCGGCAGAAGCTGGAAGTATTTAATCATATGCTTATATCCTTGGGGTTGGCGGTAAGCAGCAGTTCGTAAATTGCGCGGGTTACGAAAACCGATGTAAACACGCCTACTAAAAGGCCCAGGGTAAGCGTAAGGGCAAAGCCCTTAACCGGCCCGGTGCCGAACTGGAAAAGCAGCAAAGACGCAATCCAGGTAGTGAGGTTGGAGTCAAAAATCGCGCTCCACGCTTTATCATAACCTTCGCGGATGGCCGCGGCCAGAGGCTGGCCTTTTAGGCGCTCTTCCCTCATTCGCTCAAGAATGAGCACATTGGCGTCCACCGCCATAGCCAGCGAAAGTATAATACCTGCGATGCCCGGCAGCGTCAGGGTAGCCGCGAAGTACGACATCGTGGCCACCAAAAATACCAGATTCAGAAACAAGGCAAAGCTGGATATCACGCCGGAAAAGCGGTAATAAATACTCATAAAGCCGATTATAAACAGAAAGGCTATCAAAGAAGCTTTTAAGCCGCTTTTTATGGAATCTTCGCCCAAACCCGGGCCGATTACGCGCTTTTCAATAATACGTACGGGCGCTGGCAGCGCGCCGGCGCGCAGGATTATGGCAAGCTGCCTTGCCTCTTCCACGCCGAACTTGCCGGTAATGCGGCCGCTGCCGGTAATTCTTGACTCTATTCTAGGCGCGGACTGTACCGTATTATCCAGCACAATGGCAAGCTCTTTGCCGATATTGGCGCCCGTCAAAGCGCTGAATTTTTTGCTGCCTTCGCCGTTGAACTGGAAATCAACCTCGCTGTAGCCGTATTCGCCCGGGGCCACCTGCGCGTTTTCCAAATCCGCGCCGGAAACCTGCACTTTGTCCGAAAGCGCAATAAGGCTTCCCTTTTTGTCCTTCATCACGGTTATGCCTTCCGGCAACAGTTTGGCCGCCGCGTCCGTAAGCGTGCTGTCGGGGTTAAAGGCGTCGTCAAGCTCGTAAATTTTGCCTAGCGCTTCTTTGGCGGATGTTGTATCCTGCACTATTCTGAACTCCAGCATCGCGGTTTTGCCGATAAGGGCTTCCGCCTGCTCGGGGTTGGCTATGCCGGGCAGCTGCACCGATATCCACTTTTCCCCCTGTCTGGTTATCGGGATTTCGCCGACGCCGTACTGGTCTACGCGGTTGCGAATAATTTCTATGGCGCGGGCCATGCTGTCGCCCAGGGATTCCTTGCCGGAAAGTTTGCTTACGTCCAACTCCAGCATCAGGGCGCTGCCGCCCCTTAAGTCAAGGCCCAGGTTAAGGATTCTTTTGGGTCTGTCGCCCGTGGATTCCAGTTTTTCCCTTTCCGCCGGCGTTTTGGAGTACCATTCATAGGAAGGATACAGCAAAGCAAGCGAGCCGAAGAGAATGAGTAAAATCAAACTCCATTTAAACCCAAGTTTGTTCATAATTTTATTTCGCTCCGGTTGCTTTATTATCGGCCGAGGCCGCTTTGTAAACTGTTATTATCCCGCTGGGCAGGACGGAAAGTTTCGTCGTTTCGGATACTTTTACCTCTATAATGCCGTCGTTAAAACCCGCGACGACGCCCACTATGCCGCCCGTTAAAACAACTTTCTCGCCTTTTTGCAGGCCGTCAATGATTTTCTTCTGTTCGGCCGCGCGCTTTTTTGTAGCTTTGCTGCTGAAGAAAAACGATACAAGCATGAAGACTATCAACGCCACGATAATGGCGTTCATATTCATACCCGCCGGCGCCGCTGCTGCCGCGCCCGCGGCTACTGTAGTTGGTTCCATTTTACTGCCTCCGATATATAAATATACATTATAATTTTAGCATAATTAGAAAGCCGTTGCCTCAGCCAAGGCCTTCATTGAGATATTTTATAGCTTCCATAGCGGCTTTTGCGCCCGCGCCGGCGGCTATTACAGCCTGATTATGATGTTCGTCCGCGCAGTCGCCGGCGGCAAAAATACCAGGTACCGAAGTGTGATTTTTTATATCAACCGACACATGCCCGCGCGCGGAAAGTTTGACGGAGCTGTCCTTCAAAAAATCCGTCTGTGGCGTGGTGCCGATGGACACGAAAACGCCGCTCAGCGCAATTTCCCTGAGCGATTTATTATTAACGTCCTGCACCGTAATTGAACCTACGCTCTTGTCGCAGCCGTTGATGGAGTGCACTATGCAATTCAATACGAATTCTATCTTTGGGTTTGCTTTGGCTTTATCCACCTCAACCTTATCCGCGCGGAAAGCGCCGCGCCTGTGCACAATATAAACTTTGGCGCAGAATTTTGTCAGGAAAAGCGCTTCCTCAAAAGCCTTATTCCCCCCGCCGATTACGCACACCGTCTTGCCGCGGTAAAAAAAACCGTCGCAGGTAGCGCACGACGATACGCCATGGCCCATAAACTCACGCTCGCTTTCAAGCCCTAGCCACATCTGCGCGCTGCCGGTTGCCGCTACCACCGCGCGCGCCGCGATTTGGCGGCCGCTCTCGCAGCGAATTACGAAAGGTTTGGCATGCTCCTCTATTTTAACAACCGTTTCCACGGAAAAATGCACGCCCAGCCGCGCGCACTGCTTATGCATGGCGTCCATAATTTCATAGCCCGAAAGCGGCAAAATGAAACCGGGGAAATTTTCCAGCTCGTGCGTGCGCACCAGCTGGCCGCCGTGGGCTTTGCCGTTTAAAACCAGAGTTTTGAATCCGGCCCGCACGGCATAAATCGCCGCGGTGCAGCCCGCCGGGCCGGAGCCTATTATCACAATATCCGCTTCAGTCATAATTATTTAAACTCCCTTATCATTTCCAAAAACAGTTCCGACGGCATACCCACCACATTATCGCGCGAGCCTTTAATACGCTCTATGAACATATCGTCCTCGTCCTGCATGGCATAGGCGCCGGCTTTATCCATATGTTTGCCGCAGATTCTTTGCAGCACAGCTTCGCTTAAATGGCGCGCTTTGCAGGCGGTGATATCACAGCCGCATATTATTTTGTTTTTGCTCTTTTGTATTATGGCCAGCCCGCTGTAAACGCGCTGCCAGGAGCCGTTTTCCAGCCGGAGCAGGCGCAGAGCGTCGGCCCGGTTTTTCGGTTTACCCAATATTTGCCCTTTGCAGTAAACCAGCGTATCCCCGCCGATTACAACGGCGTCAGGATAAAGCGCGGCTACGGCAAAAGCCTTTTGCAGCGCCAAATCTTTTACTATGGCAGAAGGGCGTTTTTTGTTTGTGCGCTCTTCCGTCGCGGGGGAAATAGCGTCAAATTTATAACCCAGCCGCGCCAGTATTTCCCTGCGTCTCTGCGAGGAGGATGCTAAAATAATACGCATTATTTTTTCAGCAGATAGCTTACTATAAAATAAGAA
>JAISDW010000024.1 GCA_031264445.1 Elusimicrobiota bacterium | reverse complement strand
CTTAGGGGGAAGTGGCCATGGCGCAGCGAAGCGGAGACGGGGCCATAGGGGGGAGTTAAAGTTGTTATTATTTTATTCTAAAACTACAACAGCCATTACCCTCCACCCCCTTCGGGTACTCCTCCCAAAGGGAGGAGAATAAATAAGAAAATTCGCTAAAGAGAGAAGATAATTTCCACCCTCACCCCGGCCCTCTCCCATCAAAAAGGGAGAGGGGAAAAAAGATGGCCTCTACCATCTGAGAGGGGGAGAAAAATGGGACCTCCCTTGACCACCCCGTCCCCGTCTTCGCTGCGCTACGCCGTGGCTCGCTATGGCGAGGCCACCCCTCCAATGGAGGGGAATTAAAGGAGAGGGAATTATCTTCTCCCTTTTGTAAAGGGAGTGCCACGCCGTAGCGAAGCGAAGGCGGGCGAGGGATTTAATACTGCCGTTATTATTTAGAGCCGTCATTCTCAAATGCGCTTGCGATGCGCGTTTGAGAATCTATAACCGTTGAAAACGGTTATATCAAATTGGTGCTGTTATTAATACTTAAAAGCACAACTTCAGACATGCGCTTTGCGCATAGATTCTAAAAACCGCATTGAAAGCAGTTTTTAGAATGACGTCCGTAGGCTGTGAATGCGGTTTTTAGAATGACGATGGAAGTAGTTTTCCCTGTGCTTTTATGATAGGACTAATCCACCCTCACCCGCTCACTGCGTTCGCCGCCCTCTCCCATCACGAAGGGAGAGGGAGAGAAAAAAGGCGGCCTCGCCCGTCACGAAGGGAGAGGGGGAAAAAAGAGGCTTCGCCCGTCACGAAGGAAGAGGGAGAAAAAAGATGGCCTCTACCATCTGAGAGGGAGAGAAAAAGGCGGCCTCCCTCCAAATGGCGGGGAAATAAAAACTTCAACTACTGCCTTGTCGTTGTCTCCATTTACCAATATCTGATGAGGTCTTATAACATCTTGCGCGCTTTCCCTATATAAAAGTAAAATATTAGAGATGGGTTTTTAGAATTATCAGAACTATCAGATGAAAACTCTTTTCTAATAAAATTGCGTTTTTCGCGGGAATGCCGGCAAAGACAAAACGGCCCCAAAGACAACCGGCAATAATTCGGCAGCAATAGCGAGGTCATATGTTAAAAAATTTCTTAAGTATTTTTAAGCGGGATTTTTCCGCCCTCTTCGCCGCGCAGTTCAGCGGCGCGTTTAATGATAATCTTTCGCGGGCGGCTTTCTCGGCTTTTATAACTTATAAAATCGCCGGTTTGGGCGCAGGCAGGGAAACCTTTTTCACCGTCGCCGCGCTGGCGGTTTATATGGCGCCGTTTTTTATTTTTTCCGTGCTCGCGGGCGAGATTGCGGATAAATTCTCCAAAACCAAAACCATACAAATTATAAAACTGACCGAGGTTTTTACAGTCTTCTTAATCGCTTTGGGTTTCTGGCTCCAAAGCCCGTGGCTGCTGCTTTTTGTGCTTTTCGTTATGGGCGCGCAGGCGGCTTTCTTCGGGCCGGTTAAATACAGCATACTGCCGCAGATACTGGCCAAAAACCGGCTTATTTCAGCCAATGCGGTTATGGAATCGGGCCGTTATCTGGCTATAGCTTTGGGCACGCTGGCGGGTATTTTTTTTATGGCCGGTGCCTCAACGCGCGCCGCGTGCATTATAACCGCGCTGGTGGCTGCGGGCGGATACGCGCTCACTTTCCTGTTTGCCCCGCAGAAGCCGGCCGCGCCGCAGCTGCGGATAACGCCGAATATTTTTAAGAGTACCTGGAAGAATTTGCTTTTTATAGGCCGGAACGAAAAGATCCTCCTCTGCTGCATGGGCATAGCGTGGTTCTGGGCGCTGGGCGCGGTAATGCTTTCGCAGCTGCCGGAACTTTCTGAAAACGTTTTGCGCGGCAGTCCCAGAATCTTCAATTATCTGCTTATACTTTTTACGTGCGGCATAGGCTGCGGAGCGTATATGTGCCGCAAGCTGCTTAAGGGCGATATCAGCGTCAAATATATCCCGCTGAGCGCATTGCTTATGTCCTGCGCGCTGGCGGATTTGGCTTTTGTTATCCTTAATATCCGCACCGGCCTTGAAGTAATGGACTTCAAAAATTTCATCGCCACTTTTACCGGCATAAGAATATCTTTTGATTTATTCCTTATCGCGCTGTGCGGCGGGCTTTATATAGTGCCGCTTAATGCCATGCTGCAGACCATGGGGCGCGCGCAAATGCGCTCGCGCGTGATAGCGGTGAGCAATTTCATCAACGCATTGTTTATGGTCGCGGGCGCCGCGGTTTCTTTTGCATTGCTGCGCCTGGGCGCGGGCGCGCCGGCGGTTGTCGGCCTGCTGGCGATAAGCAATCTGGTCGTTGCGGTTTATATCCTGCGCCTGCTTCCGGATTATGCCCTGCGCTCCGCCCTGTTTTTTGTTCTTAAGGCTTTGTACGACGTCAAAGTAAAAGGGCTTGAAAATTACCAGAACGCGCCCAGGCGCACGGTGATTATAGCCAATAATAATTCTTTCCTTGACCCGCTTATTCTGGCCGCATTCCTGCCGGACGATTTGACTTTTGTGATTGACAGCACCATAGCCAAACGCTTCTGGGTGCGCAAATTCCTGAGATTTATAAAGCATATCGCGGTTGACCACGCCAACCCGATGGCCGTAAAAACCATAATTGAGGAAATCAAAAAAGGCAGGCGGATAGTTTTATATCCCGAGGGCAGGATTTCAACCACCGGCGGACTTATGAAAATTTACCCGGGGCCGGCCATGATTGCAGACAGGTCCGGCGCGGCGGTGCTGCCCGTCTGCATGCAGGGCACGCAGTATTCGCGTTTTGCTTTTTACGGCAGGAAGCTGCGCCATATCCCCGACGTGCCTTTTACCGTCAATATAATGCCGCCCGTCAAACTTGACGTGCCGGATAATTTAAAAGGCAAAACCCGCCGCTACCGCGCCGAAGATAAAGTTTACGATTTAATGACGGAAATGAAATTTAAAAGTTCCGACTACAGGCTTACTTTGTTCCGCTCCCTGATTGACGCGGCGGGTTTCGCTGGCCGCGGCAGCCGCGCGCTGGAGGATACGGGCCGCAAGGGTATGACCTTCGGCACAATGCTTACGGGCTGTTTTCTGCTGGGCCGCCAGTTTGAAAAATTTACCGAAAAAGGCGAATACGCCGGTCTGCTGCTGCCCAACAGCAATGCGTGCGCCGTAACTATTTTTGCGCTTATGGCTTATGGCAGAGTGCCGGCGATAATAAACTTCTCCTCCGGCATAAAAAACATTCTGTCCGCGTGCGTATCCGCCAATATTAAAACCATGATTACCGCGCGCGCCTTTTTGGAAAAGGGCGGCGATTTGGTGGCCGAAATTATTAAAGCCCTTGAAGCCGCCGGCATAAAAATAGTTTATCTTGAAGACATAAGCAAACGGGTGAAACTTATTGATAAACTGCGGGCTTTGGCGCAGGGGCTGCTGCCGTACCGCGCTTACGCCGCCATAGAGCCCGCGCCGGACCCTGACGCCCCCGCCGTGGTTCTTTTCACCAGCGGCAGCGAGGGCACGCCCAAAGGCGTTGTCTTGAGCCACGCCAATATCAACGCTAACAGGCTGCAGCTGAGTTCCATGATTTTCTTCGGCATACAGGATAAATTTTTTAATGCTTTGCCGATGTTCCATTCCTTCGGGCTGGTGTGCGGCCTGTTTATGCCTCTGCTTAACGGCGCCGGCGTGTTTTTGTATCCGACGCCGCTGCACTATAAAATAATACCCGAGCTTGTGTACGACCGCAATGCCACGGTATTTTTCGCCACGGATACTTTCTTTAACGCTTATGCCAAAGCCGCGCATCCTTATGATTTTTACAATATACGCATTGTGGGCGTCGGCGGCGAAAAACTTAAAGACGAAACTTTTAAATTATGGTCGGAAAAGTTCGGCATACGCGTTCTTGAGGCTTATGGCGCGACGGAAATGTCCCCGGGCATCGCCTTCACTACGCCCATGTATTTTAAACGCGGCACCGTGGGGCGCATCTTCCCCGGGCTGGAATATAAGCTGGAGCCCGTGCCCGGCGTGTCGGCGGGCGGCAAGCTGGTTTTGAAAGGCCCCAATGTGATGCTGGGTTATCTGCGGGAAGATAAACCCGGCTTAATACAGCCCGTAAAAGACGGCTGGTACGATACGGGCGACATTATAAATATTGACGAGGAAGGTTTTATAACTATAGTCGGCCGCGCGAAGCGTTTTGCCAAAATAGCGGGGGAAATGATTTCGCTCGGCGCGGTTGAGGGCGCTTTGCTTAAACTGTGGCCGGGCGATATGCACGCTATCGTGCGCCTGCCGGACGAAAAGCGCGGCGAGCAGCTCTGCCTTTATACCACCCGTAAATCCGCCGACATGAAAAGCATACAGGATTATTTTAAACAAGAGGGCCTGCCGGAGCTTTGGGTTCCGCGCCGGCTGGAATTTATTGAGGCTATGCCGCTTATGGTCAACGGCAAGGTTGATTATGTGCGGCTTGAAGAAGCCGCGCGCGGCGGCCCTGATAAAGATTAAATGCCGAATGCCAATTATCTGCCGATATTTGACAGCCTGCTTGCGCAGACGGATTGTTTTAGTATATAATTATATAGGCATATAATTAAGCTCACGAGGATAACATAAATGAATATCAACAAAAAAGCTTTTACTCTGATTGAATTATTAGTAGTGGTTTTAATAATCGGCATTTTAGCCGCGATTGCCCTGCCGCAATACAGGGTTGCCGTGCTGAAAAGCAGGGTTTACGCCCAGCTCCCTAATTTCAGAGTTTTCAAAGACGGGCTGGAAATGGCCTATCTTGTCCTCGGAAGGTACCCGAGTTATATTGAAATGAAATCCTATATTGATATACAGGGCTGCACTTTTACCGATAACGGGATACTTTATTGCGATGACGGGCTGATACGGTATAATTTTAACCGCACCAACAGCAGTATTGACGCTTGTTTTGCCAAAGTGAAAAATGATTTTACCAGCTGCGTTTTGACCTATCAAATCCTTTTAGACCACCGCGCTGCCGACCCGGGTAAAAAAAGCTGCAGCGGCAGTGATGCGGCGGCCCAAAAGGTATGCGCAAGCCTGCTGAATAACTGATTAAAATCATAAAAATGCAAGACGACAGATTTGAATTTATGCTAAAAGCACCGGCGGGATTTTCAAAAGGAAAAAGGATCGCTCCCGCGTCTTTGGTTATTTCCGGCCTGCGGCGGCAAAGCCGCATATGGTGAAATATGTTAAAAAAAATATTCAAAACCGCGGGTAAAGCCGCGGTATGGCTTGCGCTGGCCGCGGGCTTTATTCTGTTCGCGCTGCACTTGGCGCTGCAATATCTGCTGCCTTCGGACTACATTAAAAATAAAATAATATGCGCGCTGGCGGATTATACAAAAATGTCCGTACAGTTGGATGATGTGCGCGGCGGGCTGGGCGGCCTGCGGCTGGAAGGCCTCAGCGTCCGGGAAAATGGCGCGCCGCTGCTAAGCGCGCAAAGCGCGCTGGTGCGCGTGTCCCCGCTGAAATTATTGAAGGGCGAAGTATCCGTATCCGCCGTCATAATAGAAGGCCTTGCCGCGTATATTGAGCGTAAAGCCGACGGCAGTTTTAATTTTGACAAACTTACCGCGCCCTCCGCGTCCGCGCCCGCGCAGGAGGAGGCGCCGCAGTCCGAACCTTCCGCGTCGTTTGATTTACGGGTGGCCGTTTTTCAGGTGCGTAATGCCGCCGCGGTTTATATTGACAGGCAGAATAATATTGAAGCGCGCGCGGAAAAAATTTTTATAGACGTGCGCGGGTTTTCTTTTGACAAACCTTTCAGCGCGACGCTTAATGCGAATCTTTACGCCGCGGCCAACGGCGTCGTATACGCCGCCGGCGCGCCCTTTGGCATTTCCGTTTATCCCGAACTTAAAAATCTTGATATGCAGGCGGCGCGCGCGCGGATAAAACGCGCCGCGCTGCGCCTTGCGCAGAGCGATTTTATTCTGAGCGGCTCCGTGGAAAACTTTACCGCGCCGCAGATAAATCTGAACCTGCTTGCGCGCAGGCTTGACGCCGCCGCGTTCAGTCAGTTTGCCGCCGTGCCGGATTTTTACGTGCCGCAGCTCAGCTTTGACGCGGACGCGCGGCTGGATCTGGCCGCGGATAAAATTACAGTAAATAAAGCCGCGCTGGCAGCTCTCTCGTCGTCCGTAGTCGCGGGCGGTTTTGTAAATTACGGCTCCGAACATACCTCTTATAATTTTAATGTGAAGGCCGATATCGCGCTCGGGCCGCTGGCCGGCGCGTTTGCCGCGCTGCAGCCTTACCAAATTTCCGGCGCGCTTACGGCCTCGGCGGATATCACGCAGGACGATATCAAAGCTGAAGCGGAGCTTAAAGACGCGGCCGCCTTCCTTCCGCAGGCCGGCGGTTTTACCGATATAAATTTCAACGCGGCGGCGGCAAATATCAATGATATAAAGCTGCCCGCGCTGACGGGCAGGCTCAACGGGCGCGCTTTCAGCGCGCGCGCTTCCTATTTAAATAAAGGCAAAACGGCGGACGTAAATTTTTTCTTCCGCGCGGATGAAATCCTGGCAAAAACGCAGCTGCCTGCCGCGCAAACGCCTGTTGCGCCTACCGATGAAACCGCGCCCGCGCCGCCGCCTAGCCAGCCGGCCGCGTGGCCGTTGCCGCCGCTCAATATCAGGGCCGACGTCGCTGTCGGTAATCTTGACAGCCGTTATTTCCGCGGCGGCGATATAGTTTTTAAAGCCGACGTAAAAAATATCACGCCGGACCTTGCCGGGTCCGCAGGTCATCTGTCGCTGCATACCGGCAAAGGGCAGATTAAAGATTTATACCGCCTTACAAACGCCAATGCGCTCACGAAAGTTTTATTCATGTCGCTTGGCGTGGTAAGCAAAGTGGTGAACGCGCTGGACGTGCTGAGCGTGCTCAAAAGCATAGGCGCGGCGGTAGCATCCGGCGGCAAAAAAACCGCGCCCGAAGATGAAACCGCCGGCGTGGACAAACTTTCCGGCCGGCTGGATTATTATAGTTTGACGACGGAGCTGGATTTCAAAGCCGGCGCGGCGGAGCTAAAAAACGTCGCTTTCGCTTCCGATAAAATTTCCTTCGCGGTGGAGGGCGGCATTAATTTTGCCAGCCGCGCCGTTGACATGACGGCGCACGCCGCGCCCGGTAATGTTTCCGCGCGCGGAATTATGCCGCTTACGCTGAAAATCGGCGGCACTATTGAGGACCCCAAAGGCAGCATGGGCATGCTGGCCAGCACGGCCGCGCTTGTCAAACAGAGTTTGCTTAACAACCCCGCATCCAACCTTATAAAGAGCGGCCTTGGCGGGCTGGGCGGCCTGCTGGGTATAAGCGGCAAAAAGGGCGCGGTGCCCGCCGCCGCCGGTGATGCGGATGGCGCCGCTGACGCTGACGTATACATTCCGCTTACTCCCGCGCAATAATGTATAAAATAAGGGCTTGACAATATGTAAACATTCGTTTACAATATAAATATGAAGACAATAATGTTTTTCCACCTAAACGGCAAGAGCCTGTTCAAGACATGGTTTAAAAAGCTGGATAAGCAAATATCGGCAAGGGTGGCCAAGGCCATTGAACGCCTGGAGAACGGCAATTTCGGGGACTGTAAATATCTGGGCGAAAATCTTGTTGAAATGCGACTTCATTTCGGGGCCGGGTATCGGATATACTTCACGGAAGAGGACGGAAAAATAATTATACTTCTTACCGCGGGCGATAAGAAAACGCAAGATAAAGACATAGCGAAGGCGCGGGAATATATTAAATTAATTTGAGGGTAAAAATATGTCCAGAAATAAAAAAGCAAATAAGATAACTTTTAGAACGCTTGACGAATTTGAAAAAGATGTATTTGTCAACGACCCTGAACGCATAGAAGCATATCTGAATGAAACGCTTGCGGAATATGCCAAAACGGGAAACAGGGAAGACTTTTTCAAAGGCGTGGCCAAAGTTGTAAAATGGATAGGGATATCAAATGTCGCTACAAAGGCGCGTTTAAGCAGGCAGGGCGTTCATAAAGCCATAAAGGCAACTTCCAGCCCGTCATTTACAACGGTACTTAGCGTATTGCACGGTGCGGGATTTAATTTTAAAGTTAATTATTTGAATAAATAATTACGCAAAGACGTATTTAAAGGCAGGGCATTATCTTTAGCCGTAATTGCGGAAGGAGCAATAAATATTATGGTTGTCATTCCCGAAGGTAGTAATCGGGAATCTGAAAAAGGCCGGATGCCCGATAAAGACATTCGGGAATGACAACGGAGATGTATATTATATATAGGACTGGCCGATAAGGTCAAGGTCCGCCAAAAGCGGGAGAACTTCCCGCTTTTTTTATTCCTCACCCCTTTGTGGGCAGAAATAATTATAAATTCTTCCCCTATTAGGGGAAGTACCGGACTTTATTACTTATTCTCCTCCCATTGGGAGGAATACCCCGCCATAGCGAGCCACGGCGTAGCGTAGCGAAGACGGGGGGAGGAGGGTAATGGATGTTGTAGTTTTAAAATGAAATAATAACGACGTTATTCCCCCCTACGCCGCTTCGGGACAATTGTCCCTTCGCGGCACTTCTCCCAAAGGGGGCAGAAATAAAAAGAAGACAGGCCGACTCCCACAATGGGACAGAATTAAAAGAAAGCGGGCCTTCCCCTAAGGGGGAAGACGTAAATAGTCAAGAGGGCCGCTTCCTTCAAAGAAGGCAGAAGTAAATGGCAGAAAACGGCAAGGCTGCGGGTACCTCGGCACAAAGAAAACTGCTTCAGGCGCCGCGGATAGAACAGCCGCGCTAAACAATCTATTGACAAGCGGGTTAAAAGTTGCGAAAATAAATACTAGGCGCATTGTGTCTATTAAAATGTACATTGTATCCATTAAAATGTAATTGTTTCAGTTAAATGTAGTGTAAGTATAAGACATATAATAATATCGTAATGGCAGCTTGGGGGGATATGTCTTTTTCCATTTTGTGAAGTGTTCTTTTTTAAAAACAGTGGTATTAAATAATTGCCCCTTCGGCGTGGTACTCCCTTTACAGAAGGGAGGAAAGGGCCGATAGCAGCAGCAGATTTTGCCGGTAAGATTTATTTTTGTTGATAAGAATTAAGCAGCTAAAAGACTGACATAGCGATATTAAATCGTGATATTAAATTTATGATAGAAAACAAAAACCGGAAAACGAACATATCCCTCATTTCCCTTTTGAGCCTTGCGGCGGGTCTGGTTTTTTGCGCCTCGCAGGCGGCCGCGCAGACGGCGATGGTGACCAATAATTTTGTGGCGTATCCGCACTACCCCACTAGTGGCACTAGTTTAATTAATACCAAGTACCAGTGCCAGATAGGCTCTTCCTATTACCCGGGCAGCAAAGTCTCCGACGGCGCCAAAGATGGTATGCCTTTCAGCACATCAAAACATAACCGTTCTTTTTATTCAACCAGTGTGGCGACAGATGTATCGCCGAGTAGCAATATGTCAACAGACCCGTGGTTAAACGCCGCCCTGATGGAATATGACCAGCCTACAGCCAACTACGGCACAATCACCTCCGCTAGCTACTTATACCCCAACCACTGCCTGACATTATGCGCTGAGGTTTCATGCTCCAACCCTGTGCGCAGCGTAAAGATGGAAAACGGCGCCGCCCCTATGTTTGCGCGCAGCGGGGAATTCCCCATTCAGACAGTCCTTTTTGAAGTCTTTAAATACCAGAAAAACGTCAATCCATACAGCCCTGATTCCACGCCGCCGATACGCACCATTGCTTTGTATCCAGCGCAGGAGGATATTAAAAAAGCCATGTGCAGAGGGGTCGGCGCCTTTGTAAACTACAATAAGGCGGGGAATGCTGAAGGCTCCGAATCTTGTTGCAAAAAATGTTTTAATACCGATGGCTCCCGAACGGATTGGTGTGGTGCGGGGGGGCAGAGTGATAGTGCAAATACTGAGGAGTGGAAACAATGCGGCCAAACAGAGAAAGATTTTGATCCGGATGGCGTAAGTAGTACTGGCCCTAATGCATACACTAACTGCGTCGCGGGTGAGACGAAGTTACGCTTTTGTGCGCCATGGGATGGGAGTTATGAGATAGACGGTGAATTCGGCAAAAGTAATGGTCAGTTTGGGTATAGGACGACGATAAGCACTAAATGGCCCGGGGACGGGGTGTCTACGAGTGA
>JAISDW010000022.1 GCA_031264445.1 Elusimicrobiota bacterium | reverse complement strand
GCGCCGCGCGGCGCGAGCGCGGGCGAAAAGGAGGATTGCACGCCCGCGCGGTAAAAAGGATATTTATCCTGCGGGAAGTAATACCAGTGCCCGTCTTTGGTGCCGCAGCTTACGCCCAGATTAAGCACGTAAACGCTGTTGTGCTTAAGCAGCTCAAAATCTTTTTTTACCGCCGGCGGCGGGTCTTTGATTATAGCGCCCAGCGTTTTTAAAGGCATGGTGCTTACAAGCGTATCATAAGAATATTTTTTCCCGCCGGCTTTGACGGATTTTTCCCTGAAATCAATTTCCCGCGCGCTGCTGTTTAAATGCAGATTATTAACTTTTTTCAGCAGCCCTTCGCAGATTGCGCCGCAGCCGCCTTCTTTAGGATACAGGAAGCCGGAATTGTAGCCGAAGTCTTTATTGCGGCGGGTGTACGCGCCTTTTATAATATCTTCCAGCCCGCTTTCGGGTATGAATTTGCCGCGCCAGGCGGAGGTCATTTTGTCCAGATCCGTCTGCCAGAGCTTGCTGTTATACGGGAACATAAAATGTTTGCAAATGCCTTCGCCGTAAAGCGCGAGCGCCCAGTTTTTAAAAAGCGTTGTGTCTTTGATTTTTTTCTCTTTATAAGCCGCCAGCGCGCCTTTTACGCATTCGCTGACGACGGCGTCCTGCAGCCCGTAAAGATTGTTTTGGAAGGGATAGGGCAGATCTTCTCCGTAAATATGCACGAAAGCCCTGCGTTTGTGCGCAAGCGCGTTTTTGCCCAGAAGTTTCTGCGCCAGCTTAAGGCCCGGTTTCGTTGACATGTGCAGCAGGTGGCCGCTGTAATCAAAAGTAAAACCGTTAAGTTCGTAGGAGCCGCAAAGCCCGCCGGCTTTTGCCTCGGCTTCAAGCAGCAGGTAATTGCTGAACTTCATCTCTTCAAGGTGATAAGCCAGCGAAAGCCCGCTTATCCCCGCGCCGATTATGATTATTTTGTCTTCCATAGCAAAAATCCGCCGAATAAAATTAAATCCGCCGCCGTTAAAACGTAAATTACCGCCGGCCACGGCGCGGGCGCTTTGGTTGCAATATAGGCGAGTATACCGTAAACCAGCGCGGCCGCCATGCAAATACATAAGACTGTTTTGCGGCTGAGGCCCGCGCGCTCCAGCCGCAGGGGGAAGTGGTCCGGCGTGCCTTTCAGCGGCGATATGCCTTTGCTTATGCGCACCAGCGAAACGAAAACCGTATCAAATATCGGCAGCGCCAGTATTATAATGGGCGCGAAAACCGCCAGCGGGCTGCGCGCAGAATACCGTGCCCCGAGCGCGCACGCGGCCAGCAGGAAGCCCAGCAGATTGCTGCCGCTGTCGCCCAGAAAAGTTTTTAATTTCGCGCTGTGATTATAAGGTAAAAAGCCGATGCACGCGCCGGCAAGCGCGGCCGCGGCGAAATTGACGTAAATAAATTCATAAGGCAGCGATATGACGGCAAAAGCCGCCGCCGCCAGGACGGCCTGGCCGGCGGCAAGGCCGTCCATAATATCAAAAAGATTCAGCGCATTTGTAATACCGGCCACCCAGAGCAGCGTAAGCGCGTATCCCCACGGCTGCGGCAGGAACTGCACCGATATGCCGTAATGTATCAGAACGGCCGCCGCCAGCAGCTGGCAGGCCAGTTTAGCCCACGGGCTTATGCCTGCGGGTTTTTTGACGTCGTCAATAATGCCGGCCGCAAATACCAGCGCGCCGCCGATAAAAATCCCGCGCAGGTTTGTAAGCGTGCCTGTGGGGAAATGGGTCAGCAGTCTCACCGCCGCCAGGCTGCCGAAGAAACCCAGCACGACGGCGCAGCCGCCCGCGGCGGGCACAATACCGCTGTGGTTTTTGAGTTTTGTGGGCGCGTCGCCCAGCCACGGGGCCAGCGCGCGCCGCAGCAGCGGCAGCGAGGCGGCGCACAAAGCAAGGGCAATGAGCAGAGAAAGAAAGTATAGAAATAAATGCGACATAATAATATAATATAAAAATATGAACGCTATAAAAATATTTTTTGTATGTCTGTGCTGCGCGGCGTTTTGCGCTTGCGCGTCCGGCGGCCGCAGGGACGCGGCGCCGGCAGCCTCCGCCGGCGCGGATGAGGATTTTACGCGCAGCGGCAAAGAGCCCAACCGCAATTATCCCGTTTTTCTGGCGGGGGAGCGCGGCTCCGCCGCTTTTAAGTTCAATATAAAATACCTGAAGCGCGGATATAATACGGTGCTGACCGTAAACAAGGCGCAGGACGGCGCCTTCAAAATAAAAATGCTGGCGGATTTTGCCACCGTCGTGATTGACGCGGATTTTATTGACGGGCAAATGCGCTATAAATACGTGCTCGGCGATATGTTTGATAAAAAGGCTTTGGATTTCTTCGGCGATATTATGCGGGCAATCCTGCTACCGCCCGAGGATTTCATAAGGAGCGGCGCGGGCGAAGCCGGCGAAACGCAGACGAATTACCGCGCCGGCGATTATCTTAACAGATACTACTTCAAAAAAGGTTTAAGTTATCCATATAAACTTGAGCAGATTAAAACGATAGTGCGCAAAAAATTCCTGTTTGACGATTATACCGTTTACGGCGACACCGTGCTGCCCGCGCGGGTAATCTGCGAGGATACGCACAATATCGTCTCAATCACGCTTGATTTGATTAATATCAAATAAAAATATGCTGACGCTGAAACGACGGCAGGGCGATGAAGGCGAAGACAAAGCCTGCGAATATCTTAAAAAACAGGGCTACGAAATACTCGCGCGCAATTACGCGGCAAAAACCGGCGAAATTGATATTATAGCCCGCCATAAAAACACGCTTGTCTTCGCGGAAGTCAAAACCCGCGCTGATAATGCCTACGGCGGCGGGCTGGCGGCCGTGGGCGCGGCCAAACAGGCCAGAATAACCAAAACCGCGCTAATTTATATCAAAGAAAACAAGCCGGAATTTGACGCCGTAATGTTTGATATAATAACCTTAACCGGCGGCCGGCTGGAGCATATAAAAAACGCCTTTGCCGTGCGGGGATATCTGATTTAGAGGGAGAACAAAATTTATGACGCAGCTGCCCGCGGTAAAAAAAGCCGCAGCCTTCATCAACAAAAAAACCAAAAATTTTGCGCCGCAAATCGCGCTTATAACCGGCAGCGGGCTGGCCGGCAGCGTGCCGCCGCTTGAAGGCAAAATTGTGATACCCTATACCTCAATACCGGGCTTCCTCAAAAGCACGGTGGCAGGGCACAGCGGCAATTTGATTTTCGGTGTCTACAAAGGAAAAAAAATCGCCGTGATGCAGGGCCGCTTCCATTATTACGAGGGTCACAGTATGAAGGATATCGCCCTCGCGCCACGCGTTCTGGCCGCGCTGGGCGTTAAAACTATTTTAATTTCCGCCGCCGTGGGCAGCATGAACGCGCGGCTTACGCCCGGCAGTCTGTGCGTGCTAAAAGACCATATTAATTTCATGTGCAGTAACCCGCTTATCGGCAATTACGACCCTGCCTTCGGCCCGATATTTTTTGACATGACCGATACTTATGACCCGCAAATCCGCCGTGCCGCGCTTGCCGCCGCAA
Organism: Elusimicrobiota bacterium; assembly: GCA_031264445.1. GTDB lineage: Bacteria > Elusimicrobiota > Elusimicrobia > Elusimicrobiales > Elusimicrobiaceae > Proelusimicrobium. The sequence continues at coordinate 14,489 of JAISDW010000022.1, read as the reverse complement.
AAAAATATAAAGTCAATGCGCGCGAGGGCGTGTATATCGCCGTCACCGGCCCTAATTTTGAAACGCCGGCCGAAATCCGCGCTTTCAAAACCCTGGGCGCGGACGTGGTGGGCATGTCCACGGTGCCCGAAGCGCTGGCCGCGCGCCAGCTGGGCATGAAAATCTGCGGCCTGAGCTGGGTAACAAATCTCGCAAGCGGCATTTCAAAACATCCGCTCAGCCACAAAGAAACGCTTGAAGAAACCAAAAAAATAGAAGGCAAATTCACTCAAATCCTGCGGGAGCTTCTGCCGCAAATCTGAAAATGTCAAAGCAAATACTGCGCCTGGGCAAGGAAACCCTGATTTACGGCGCCTCCACCGTCGCGGCGAGGCTGTTTAACTTCTTCCTTGTGCCGTTTTATACCTATTATCTTATCGCGGCCGATTACGGCGTGGCGGCCACTGTTTTTGCTTTCATGGCGCTGATGAACATAGTTTATCAGTACGGCATGGACCAGGCCTATCTGCGCTTTGCGGCCGACGGCGGGGGCAAAGATATATTTTCCACCCCGTTTATCGCGGTGGCTTGCGGCGCAGTTTTGCTGTCGACGTTAATTTTTACGCTGAGCCCGTTTATCGCCGGCGCGCTGGGCATAGGCGCGCAACACGCTTACCTGATACAAATTTCCGCCGCAGTCATGGTTTTGGACAGCGTGAACATCGTCCCCTTCGCCAAACTGCGCTATACGCACAGGGCGTGGTATTTTGTGGGCGTACGCACGCTTTCAATACTTGTCAATGTTGCGGGCAATGTGCTGGCGCTGGCCTATTTTAAGGCGGGCATTGCCGGTATTTTTGTTGCGGGGATTATGGCTTCGCTTACTTCGCTCGTCCTGCTTCTGCCGGTTATTAAGGAGGATTTTGCGCCGCGCTTCAATACCGCGCTTTTCGCGCGGATGTTTAAATTTTCGTGGCCTTTTATACCCGCCGGCATGGCAAGCATTATGGTGAACGTTATTGACAAGCCGCTGCTCTCTCATCTTAGCGGGCTTGCAAACGTGGGCGTATATCAGGCCAATTTTAAGATTGCGGTTTTTATGATGCTCGTCGTATCAATGTTTGATCAGGCGTGGCGGCCGTTTTTTATACAGCGCGCTGGCGAAGCGGGGCATAAAGAGCTTTTTGCAAAAATACTAACGTGGTTTGCCGCGGCGGCGGGTTGGGTTTTCTTAGGCCTTGCGCTGCTTATGCCGGCGGTTATACAAACGCCCGTCTTCAGCGGCAAATATCTGATAAACCCCGCCTACTGGGGCGGCATGGGCATAATAACGCCCGTGCTGGCCGGCTATTTTTTCTACGGTCTATATATCAATTTTATGGTAGCGCCCGTGCTTACCAAACGCACCGGCGCGCTGATGTGGATAACGCTTGCCGGCGCGCTGGCCAGCGTATGCGCCAATATCATTCTGGTGCCGCGCATTGGCATTATTGGCGCGGGCTGGGCGATATTTATAAGTTATGCGGTAATGGCCGGGCTGCTGTTTGCTTTCCTGCAAAAAACCTATCCCGTAAAATATGAATACGGCAGGCTGTCGTTTATAGCCGCCGTTATTATTGCCGCTCTGTGCGCTGGCCATATGCTCGGCGGCGCGCTTACGCCAGCGGTTATAGGCTTCAAAATATTGCTGCTGCTGCTGTATCCAATGGTTGTGCTTCCCGTTATTATGCCTCTGAAAACCTCCCGATAGTCCGAGTGTTCTGAAAAACTTAAATGATGAAGCGGTATACTTTTTTTATTTTATAGAGAGAGTATCCCGCATATTTTATTACTTCTGCCTTCACTCTGCTCTCTCATACCAGCCCGCGCATTCAATAATATCCTCGCCCCTGTGGGGGAGAGGAAGCGAGCATAGCGAGCAGGAGAGGGGGCATTTTATTTATTAGCTTCTGTTAAAACTTTTAAGCCTAGTTTAAACAATCCACCCTCACCCGCTCACTGCGTTCACCGCCCTCTCCCATCACGAAGGGAGAGGGAGAGAAAAAAGGGGAAGAGCGTGCTTTCTTTTCATTCTGCCCCCATTGGGGGAAGTGGCCACGGCGTAGCGAAGCGAAGACGGGGCCGTAGGGGGGAATAAAGTCGTGTCGTCATTCTCAAATGCGCTCGCAATGCGCGTTTGAGAATCTATAACCGTTGAAAACGGTTATATCAAATTGGTGCTGTTATTAATATTTAAAAGCATAAATTCAGACATGCGCTTTGCGCATAGATTCTAAAAACCGCTGTGAATGCGGTTTTTAGAATGACGATGGAAGTAGTTTCCCCTGTGCTTTCATGAAGGGACTAATCCACCCTCACCCGCTCACTGCGTTCGCCGCCCTCTCCCATCACGAAGGGAGAGGGAGTAAAAACAATCAAAATAAATATCCGCTTGCAAAGGGGGAAAAGTTTATGTTATAAATACTAAAGGCTATTTATTTCCCTCATAGGAGCAACTGCATATTTTTTAACCATAAGGAACTAAAATCGCCTTTTTTCGTACCTCCCGCGGCTTCATGCTTACGGAGTTTTCATTGTAAAAATAACGGAGGTTGCAAAATGAAAAAAATAATTAGTTGTATAATCTCGGCACTGTTTTTATTAAACAATGCCGCTTGGGCTGATTATCTTACAGGCCAGATGATAGAACCTGATTGCACCGGAAGCGGAACTTGTAACATATCAGACGATATAACCGGGTACTCAATTTCTACGTCTTCCGGCCCGCATAATTTTGTTATCGGCGGGCTTTTAATGGGTAATGACTTTGACGGAGGTACGGCGGTAAATATTACCGGCAATGTTTCCGGCAATGAAGTTACTTTTAGCGGCGGAAGTATTGTTTATGGCGATGACGGGGCTCATCTCGGCGGCGGCGCGATAACGTCAAATGTTAGCGGCGGCTTTAATAATGATGTAATGCTGAGCGGAAGCGTAGAAAATAATATTTTAAATATTACCGGCGGGAATATTTCCACCTCAGGCGGATATGCCGGCGGCGGGCTTCTTGCCATCTTTGATAATGAAACAAACGGAGATAGTACAATATTCGGTAATGCTTCACACAACACGGTAAACATAAGCGGCAACCCTGTTTTTACAAACACGCAAGTAATCGGCGGGCATATTATGTTCGGCGATGAGGGATATCCTCCAAACAACATTGGCGATTTGGATCTTTCCGGCAGCGCGAACGAAAACACAATCAATATTTCCGGCGGAACTTTTAACAGCGACGTTTACGTCGGCAAATTGGCCGCTTATAAATTGCAAGGCACTGGCGGGAATTCTGAAATTTCCGGCAATGCCGACGGCAATATTTTGAATGTTACCGGCGGTAGGATGGGGCAGATTACTGCCGGCGAATGGGAAGCGCACGACGTAAGCGGCACAGGGACATTTAATTTCACCGGCGGCGCAAGCGGAAACACAGTAAATATTTCCGGCGGTACCGTTGGAGCGAGTATTGTTGGCGGCAGCAGTAGTCTTTTTTACTATGCAGAACCTGGTCAAAACATTACTATGAGCGGGAATTTGGACGGCAATACAGTAAATATTACCGGTGGAATCATTAACGGACAAGATGAAGAAGGTTCCGCAATCGCCGGCGGCGGCGCTTATATTGTTAAAGAAAACGGGACTGGCGGCACACAAAATATTACCGGCGGCGTGCATGATAATATTGTAAATATTTCCAATAATGCAAGTATTTCCAATATCAGCATTTTCGGCGGAGCAATTATTGGTGAGGATGCGCCGTTGGGCGGTACAGTCAGCGGCAACGAAATTAACATTTCCGATGGCGTTATGGCTAATATAGGCGAAATTACCGGCGGCATAATAGACGTGGAAAATTACTCATCTGCCATTACGGGAGACGCAAGCAATAACCGCGTGAATATTGAAGGAGGAACCATAACTACCGACTTTATATTTGGCGGGCAAACCGGCGGAACCGGTAATGCAATAGACAATGAGATTAATATTACCGGCGGGGATTTAACCGTATACAAAGCAATAATAGGCGGTAATGAAATCGGGACCGGAAAGGCAACCGGAAATATAATTAATATCGGCAAGGAAGCCGTTTTGAAAACAAGCAATGCAGCGATTATCGGCGGGCTTTCTCTGGCAGGAACTGCAAGCGATACTTTCACCGGTAACACATTGAATCTTGCCGGAGTGGGCAGGACTTTTTACGGCGTTAGCAACTTTGAAAACTACAACTTTGATTTGTCCGGCGTGGCGGCAGACAGCACAATGCTTACTGCTACACACGGCAACGGGTTTTCAATAGGAGGCGGCACTGACGAATCAATAGATGTTACCGGCTCAAAAATCGACTTCTTGAAAAAAGCCGACGGTACGGACGCGCGTCCGGATTTATTAGGACTTGGCGAAAAGATTACGCTTATTGACGCTACCGGCAATAATTTGGGCTTTAACGGAGCTTTGGCAAATAGTCAAAAAACACTTACGGAAGAATATGCGACTTATACTTATTCCTGGATTATTGCTAATAATAAATTGGATTTATCTTACGACAGCTACGTTTATGACGACGGCTCGGGCAATACCGCTTCAACAAATATATCCGGCGGAGACACCACTGTTGCCGTAACCGGCGACCCGATAGTTGATTCCGTCGCAGCTACCGGCGATAACACGATTAGTATAAGCGGCAGCGGCAATGTTACGTTTAACAATATGCATATCGGCGACGGCGCAACCTTGACGATAGACGCCCCAAGCGCAAATTACGCTTTTGAGTCATTATATATAAAAGGCGAAAACGCGACTTTTGCACAAGAACTTCACGCGGGAAATACAAACCTGAACTTTTATATTCCTGATACAACCGCGAACAGCGCGCAGATGCTGAATGTAAACGGGACAGCAGATATTGACGGCGCAACCGTTAAAGTGGGTTTTAAAAGTAATACCCCGTCAGTGCATATAGGCGATAGCATAACGCTTATACATGCCGATGAAATCACAGGCACGCCCGCAAATATGGACGAAGACGCAAGAATGAACGACGGGCTTACTTTGAATTATAAAGTAAAATTATCGTTTAGTCCTACGCTTGCCGGAGGCATAATGGTAGGCGCAGGCGTTGGCGGCGGCTCTTCGCTTATAACGGACTTGTTTGCCATAATAACCGGCGCGGGTCTGGATAATAAAACAAAAGTCCTATCCGAAGGCAGAATAGCGGGCCTGGCTTTTGCAAGGCAGGGCGGCGATTTGGCGGCGCAGGACGGAATAATTTCCGCGGTCAACTCCGCGCAAAACACAAAAGGCTACGCGGCTTTTACCGCCGGCTCTTTGGGTAAAAGCAAATACGAAACCGGCTCTTACGCAGAAGTTAAAGGAACTTCCTTTATGGCCGGCCTTGCCAAAGAACTGAACGATAGCACGCTTGGCGTATTCTTTGAATACGGCGGCGGTAGTTATGATACGAACAACAGCTTTGCAGGCGGCGATATAAAAGGCGACGGCAACGCCTCATACACGGGCGGCGGTTTGCTCGGCCATTTTGCTCTGGAAAACAATAATTATGTTGAGGCTTCCGCAAGACTTGGCCAGGTTAAAACTGATTTCAACAGTAAAGATTATGTTGACGCAAGCGGTTTAAACGCAAAGTATGATTTAGATACTTTGTATTACGGCGCGCATATAGGCGGAGGGCATATTTTTGAGCTTGATGAAAAAATCAGCATAAACGGCTATGGCAAATACTTGTGGACGCATGAAAACGGCAAAGAAGTGAGTTTGCCTACAAGCGAGAAAGTAGATTTTGCGGCGGCGGATTCGCACAGAATCAGAGTGGGCTTAAAAGTTGATTATAACCGGAAAGGAGTTTTGAGCCCATACGCGGGAGCGGCGTACGAGCAGGAATTAGCCGGCAAAGCGGACGCAAAGATTTCCGGTTTGGATGTGGAAGCGCCCAGCCTCAAAGGCGGCACTGCAATAGGCGAGCTAGGCTTGAAAGTGAGCCATAATTATTTGAGCGCGGACTTAGGAGCGCAAGGATACGGCGGCAAGCGCAAAGGCGTAAGCGGTTCATTGAAACTTAATTATAAGTTTTAAAGAAAGGCAGGCTTTTGGAGGTTTCTAGGCCAGAACGCAGAAACAGACATAAACAGCCGCGTGATAAGCGCGGCTGTTTTGTGCCTCGCAGAATGCCCTTGGACAATAGGGATATTTATTACTTTTTATACAACTACAACTGCCATTTACCCCTACCCCGTCTTCGCTGTGCTCAGCCGGTACTTCCCCTAATAGGGGAAGAATTTAAAATTATTTCTGCACTCTTTTGGCTAGCGGCCCACTTTTTTTATTACTTCTGCCCCCATTGGGGGAAGTGGCCATGGCTAGCGAAGCGAAGACGGGGCCGTAGGGGGGAATAAAGTCTTTATTATTTAAAGTCGTCATTTAATGCGCCAGAGCCGTCATTCTCAAATGCGCATACGATGCGCGTTTGAGAATCTTTAACCGTTGAAAACGGTTATATCATATTGGTGCTGTTATTAAAATTGAAAAGCATAAATTCAGACATGCGCTTTGCGCATAGATTCTAAAAACCGCTGTGAATGCGGTTTTTAGAATGACGATGGAAGTAGTTTTCATGATGGGACTAATCCATCCTCACCCGCTCACTGCGTTCGCCACCCTCTCCCATCAAGGGAGAGGGAGATATAAACTCTTAACCACTCCGTCCGCCGTTACCGCCCGCCGAAAAGCCCGCAGCAAATCGTAGCCACCGGCTCAAAAGTACGGCGGTGTTCCCTGCACGGGCCGTGCTGCATGACGGCGTCCATATGCGCCTGCGTGCCATAGCCTTTGTGCCCTTCAAAACCGTAATGCGGATGCAGCGCGTGGGCGGCGCACATATAATTATCGCGCGATACTTTTGCCAGAATGCTGGCCGCCGCAATGCAGAGGGATTTTGCGTCCCCGCCGATAACCGCGCGCTGCGCGTGCCGGATTTGCGGGATTTTGTGATTGCCGTCAACAAGCGCAAAGATATCCTGGTTATTGAATTTCGCCAGCGCGCGGCGCATAGCAAGGAAGGTCGCCTGCAGAATGTTTATCCTATCAATTTCTGCGGCGGAGGCATAACCCAGGCACCAAATTATTGGCAGTTTTATAAGTTCCGCGTAAATTTTATCGCGTTTCGCGGGCGTTAATTTTTTGCTGTCATTGACGGCCCGCAATGCCGCGTGCTCGTAAAGCGTGGGCGGTATATGGCAAGCCGCCGCGCAGACGGGCCCCGCCAGCGGGCCGCGGCCGGCTTCGTCCACGCCGACTATAATCGCCGCGCCGCCGGCGGCAAGCCGCGCGTCCCTGTCAAAATCCGCCAGCGTTAAGGCCGGTGTTATTCCCGTATTTTTATTTTCCACAATTTTATTCTATCATTTTGCGCAAAATAACAAATTCCGCGCGTTTAAAACGCCGCTTGCATATCGCGCGCGTATTTAATATGCTTTAAATAATAAAGTAAAATATAGATAGCCACAATCAAACAAGGAACTTGCATGGAAAACGGCAAAGCAGATAAAGAAGATAAATTCCGACACGTTTTTGAGGAGTCCGCCGCACCGCTCGTCATTCTTCAAAGCAACGGGTATATTTATGAGATGAACCGCGCCGCCCGCGCTTTATTTTCTTTTTCCCCCGACGACAGGCCGCTCTATTCCAGCGTATATATCAAGCCCGGGCTGCCCAGGGGCGCGCGCAAAGCCATGGAAAGGCTTGACCCTTTTTATTTTGAAGGCGTGGTTGATTTTGACAAGCTGCGTTCCGCACTGCCGTTTGCGCCCGGCACCGGCGGCGCGGTGGAATTGAAAGTGCGCATGACGCCCGTCAACCAGCATAACGGCAACGACGGGCCGCTTGCGGATTACCTGCTTGAGCTTACGCCCAAAGGCGGCGACGCGGCCGCCGGCCCCGACGGCGCGGACTTCATGCTTAACCACGACGCCGTGCTGCTCTGCAGCGGGGACGGCGTTATAATGCGCGTCAACGCGGCCGCCGCGCGCCTGCTTGCGCCGCAGCAGGAGGAAGACCAGCTCAAAGGCAAATCCGTTTACTCTTTTTTTGACGCGGACGCGGCAGCGGAACTCAAAGAAGCCGCGCTGCGTCTTCCTGCCCCCAAATCGCTTATTGAGAGGGAATTTACCGTCTCCGCCGGCAAAAATACCTTCCCCGCACAGGTTATGCTTGCGCCCGCGGCCGGCGGGGCTTTTGCATTGTCGCTGCGCAATATGACTGCGCGCCGCCAACTGGACACGCTGCTCAAAGAACGCAGCGAAAGGCTGGCCTCGCTTGAAAAAGTCATTGACGGCGCGCTGCTGGAATGCGATGTTAAAGAAAGCCTGTTCCAAAATTTCGCGGCCGCAAACGCAAAAGCGCTCGGCCTCACGGGCCTCACGCGCAAGGCCGTAATGTCCATGAGCCTTACCGACGCGCTTACCGATAAAGACGGCAAAGAGCGTAAAAAAGTTTTGGCGTTCCTCGCCGGCAAAGCCAAACAGCTGCGGGAGGGGGAAACCGTTTCTTTTGAAGCGCGCCTGCGCTTCGGCGACAGGGAGGTTTTCGCCTCGGTGCGCATAACCGCCTATGATTTTGCGGGCCGCCAGCGCGCGCTGATAATAGTGCGCGATAATTCCAAAGAGCGTATTCTGGAAAGTGAACTTGATTATAAACTCAAAGAGCTCGCCGGCATCAAAAACGCGCTGCCGGGCCTGTATCTGAAAGCCGGCCGCGACGGCGTGATACAGGAATATAAGACGGCGGATTTGCGCTATAATATAGCCGTTTTCCCGGGCGATTTCGTGGGCAAAAACCCGCTGGACTATCTGGACAAACAAACCGTTGAACAATATCTTGAAGCCGTCTCCGAAGTCATCCGTACCGGCGTACCCTTCCATGGTTCCTTCAGCGTAAAATACGGCGTGGAAACTAGGTTTTACGAGGCGGCGATATCGCAGATAAAGGGCGAGGATAATGTAATAGTGATGGTAAACCTCGTTGACAACCGCAAAGGGCTGGAAAATAAAATTAAAGATTTATACGCCATTTCCGCAAACCGCGGCGGCGGGTTCGTAAATAATATGGACGATATTCTGGAATACGGCAAAAAAATATTTTCGGCCGACGCTGGGCTCATACTGCATTTCAGCGGCGTTGACAGGGAAAAAATACTCGTCAAGTACGCCACGCGCAATGATTACCAGATAAATAAAGGGCTTGAAACGCCCGTAGACGCCTGCTACGCCGAAGTGCGCGAGGGCAAGATTTTTTCGGTTGAGGACGCCAAAACCCTGCCCTGCAAAGAGGGCTGCCTGCACACGCTAAAGGGCATAACTTCAATGCTGTCCGCGCCGCTTATTATCGGCGGGCGCGTGGAGGGGGCTATAACCTTCCTTTCACTGCCGCCCAACCAGATGCTAATAACCGAGGAAGACAGGAATTTTATGGGTTTTATCGGCGGACTCATGGGCATGGCTTTGGAGCTGCGCTCGGCCAAAAAAGCCGTTGACGCGGGGCTGAGCACGCTTAAAAAGCTAATCTCCAGCCTTGATACGCCCGCGTTTATAACAGATACTTCCTTCCGCATCAAGAACGCAAATGTCCTGATGCTGCAGATTTGCGGCGCGCACGATATTGTGGACGTGGAGGATAAAAATATTTTCGCGCGCTTCGCTTCCGACGAAGTGAAAGCGCAGACTGATTTTAACAGCGCGTATAAAATCTGCAAAGGCGGTCTGTTTGATACCGATTTTGACCTTGTTCTTGCCGATTCCAAAGTGCAGAACATCATCTGGCACGTGGTGGAAATTAAGGACAGCCGCGGCCGCGTGCGCGGATTTTTGTTTGTAAGCGAGGGCGTCAGGGACATGCCTGCCGTACGCAATTTACTGGGCGGCCCGCAGTCGCATGTTTAGTTTTATTGATTTTCCCCCGCTCGGGAGAGGATGAGAGAATAAATAGTTTTCAATTCTCCCTCAAGCGGTGGATGGCCAAGCGAGGATGGGAGGATGGAATGAATAGCTTTTAATTCTCCCTCTAATAGAGGAAGTTGCGGAGTTTCTTATTTATTCTCCTCCCATTGGGAGGAGTACCCGAAGGGGGAGGAGGGGAATGGAAGTTGTAGTTGTAAAACAAAATAATAACAACTTTAATCCCCCCTACGGCCCCGACTTCGCTACGCTACGCCGCGGGCCACTTCCCCCAAAGGGGGCAGAAGTAATTTTAAATTCTCCCCTTTTTAGGGGGAGTACCGACAGAGCGAAGCGAAGGCGGGGTAGGGGTAAATGATAAGATATAATAAAAGCAACAAACCTCTTGCCAGAAATTTAAGAAAAGCCATGACGGAGCCCGAAATTTTGTTATGGTCAAGATTGAAGAATAAAAATATCGGCGGGGCAAAATTCCGCCGGCAAATGCCGATAGGTGGTTATATAGCTGATTTTTGCTGTATTAAATCAAAATTAATAGTTGAGCTTGACGGCAGCGGGCATTACTTAGAAGAAGGAAAACAGAAAGATGCCGAAAGGGACGGATATTTGAAATCAAAAGGATTCAGGGTTTTAAGATTTGCAAATTCCGATATTTTGAATAATTTTGATTTAGTTCTTGAAAATATTTATAAGGAAATAGCGGCGGCATTACCCCCTACGGCCCCGACTTCGCTACGCTACGCCGCGGGCCACTTCCCCCAAAGGGGGCAGAAGTAATTTTAAATTCTCCTCCCATTGGGAGGAGTACCCGAAGGGGGTGGAGGGAAATGGCAGTTGTAGTTGTAAAACAAAATAATAAAGACTTTAATTACCCCCTACGGCCCCGACTTCGCTGCGCTGCGTCGTGGCCACTTCCCCCAAAGGGGGCAGAAATAAAAAGAAGCCGTTATGAATCAGGCCGTACAAAAGCAGACACTAAAAAATAAACAGGAAACCAACTTATGAAAAAATATCTTTTGCCGTTTTTTGCTCTTATCTCGGCCTTCGCAGCCGTAAACGCGCGCGCCGACGAGTACAGCCTTACCAGCATACTCAGCCTCCCCTACGGGATATTTGATACGATTAATGTTTCGGGCAATGTCTCATTCACCAGCGCTGAAATCGGCGTCAGGCCGTGGAATGATGGTGTTAATGAAGCTGCTATATTATCAAAATCTGGTGGATCTTACCCCGTCATGCAGAAGCAGAAAATTACCGTACATGGCAATACTTTGTTCACAAACGCATTTTTAATAAAAGGCACTCTGCAGCTTGAGGGCCTAGTTGGCAGCGGACAGGCGGTTTTCAATGTCGGGAACGTTAATCTGAACCAGTATGCCTATTTCAGCGCGGGCGGGCAGGTGGAGGTAAGCGGCGCTGTGGCGGCGCACTATTTTGACATTTTTGGTACCTTGGACGTTACGCAAAGTAGTACTACTACCCCAATCAATCCGACCGGTGCTGTACACATCGGCAATCTTGTATTTAATACTTCCGGTGGGGTGAAATCCTTGTTGCGCACACCGAATCCGAACCTTAGCCTCGGCGAGGAATATTCCGACGGCAGCGCCACGATATGGAAAAGTGTAAACGAAAAAAATGGTTCTGATGAGAATATTTATGGCCCTTGGGAGCTTGTTAATGGTACGCCTGCCGAAGCAGACGACACGTGTAACAAAGACATTGACTCTGAATGTTCTTGCATGAGCCGTTCCGATGAGGGTGATGGCTTGGTAGACTTTCGCATTCTTCCCGCCGACACCAATATAAGCGGCACGGGCGGCATAACCATAACGCGCGTACTCGGCAGGAAAGAATGCCGGTACGACTACGACTACAATGACGGCGACTGTGTATTTGCCTTTGATGATGTTGAAGGTTATAGTGCTCTTGGCTATGCTTTCAATATATCAAACTCTGTTAATATGACCCCATCCCCCCCCGAAGGGGCGTTTTTCAACACAACTATTGGCAGTCAGGCCTACATTCCCGCGTCGTGCAGTTTCGATTACGGAGAATTTGAGTCAGAATATGGTAGCTATTCCTTAGATGGTGTGGTCCCAGAGCCTAACGGCGCGGCAATCTGCAATAAGGTTTGCAGCGGGAACTGCAGTGTTGAAACCTCCTGCATAATAACCAAAAACCCCAATGATGATGGCACCGGCAAAAATGAATATCTCAGCGGCTTGGATACGTACGGCATCGAACAGCCTGGCGTGACGCGTAGCCCATCTAACCCAGCTACCCACGGCTGCGACATCACCGGCTGGCCTGCGGGCACGGGGCTTGAATGTAAAAACGCCTGGGAGGAAAAGTGGTTTACGGTCGTCACTTGCGGCCCAGGCAGCGGCGCCGTGGTTTCCACCGCATCGCGCTACCAAAGGCGAACGGTGGACTGCAAGAATCTTGACCCTACTGACCCTCTAGGCACTTTTCTCATTCTTGATAAATAAAAAATACCAGTAAAACCGGAGCATACGCTTATGATAAAGGACGGTTCAAAAGTAGCGATAGATTATACCCTGCTCATTGACGGCGACGTGGCCGACAGTTCCAAAGGCCGCGGCCCGCTGGAATATACGCATGGCGCGGGCCAGATTATAACCGGTCTGGAGAAAGCTTTGGCGGGCCTCAAAGCCGGCGACAAAAAGTCCGTTGACGTTACCGCGGGGGAGGCTTACGGCGCAATAAATCCCGCCGCGCGCCGCGTGGTGCCGCGGCTGCAGGTGCAGAACTCAGGCAAGCTGCGCGTGGGCGACGTTGTGGGTGCAAGCTCAGAGGGGCATCACTTCCGCGCGACGATAAGCCGTATTGACGATAATGAAGTAGAGCTGGATTTCAATCACCCGCTGGCCGGCAAAAACCTGCATTTTGACGTGGAAATAATTTCGGTAAAGTAGGCAGTATTTTCTCCCTTTATGAAAGGGAGAAAAATACTATGTAATACTTATCTCTCCCTTTGCGAAAGGCGGGAAACGGTTTCTAACTCCCTGTTTGTAAAAGATAAAAAGCAAAAAATATAACATTTTTGTAAAATATTTTAATATAATTTTTAATATACAAGGACTTATCTATATAAGGGTTTAATAAAATTCAAGGTAAGCAAAAACGAGTAATTAAGTAATATAAAGAACATAATTTAGAAAGCAGCCAAAAAACCGGCCGGGCGATATTAAACAGCGATATTATTATGACAAAAGATAAACCCCAAAAAGTTAGAACATTTCTTATTTCTTTTTTGAGCCTTGCCGCGGGTCTGTTTTTTTGTGCCATGCCGGCAGCCGCGCAGACGGCGATGGTGACAAATAATTTTGTTGCGTATCCGGACAGCCGTTCTTCCTATACCGACGGTTTAAACCTCCAGTACCAATGCCAGATAGGCGAAACCTCCGACTCCAACCCTTCCCCCAATCAGAAGTATTATTATAGGCCTGGCAGCACAACAGCCGCCGATAAAGGTATGCCTTACAGCGGTTCGGTACACGACCGTTCTTTTTATACAAGTGATGACGTATCTCCATATGACGACTTACCCAGCACCAGAAGAGGCTCCAAAGATCCGTGGATAAAAGCCGCCCTGATTGAATATGACCAGCCTACGAGCAATTTCCACAATAGCACCATCACTTCCGCTGCCCACTACGCCTACCCCAACCACTGCCTTACTCTGTGCGGGGAAGTTTCATGTTCCAATCCTGTACGCAGTGTAAAGATGGAAACCGGCGACGCCCCTATGTTTGAGCGTAGCGGGCCATTCCCGATTCAGACAGTTCTCTTTGAAGTTTTTAAATACCAGAAAAACGTAAACCCGTATAGCCCGGATTCCACGCCGCCGGTACGCACCATTGCTTTATATCCCGCGCAGGAGAATATCAAAGACGCCACATGCAAGGGCGTCGGCGCGTGGAAGCAACTGGATACCGCTAAGACTAAAGTGGAAAAGAGCGGCAGCTGCTGCGAGCCGTGCTTTCCTACCTATTATAAGGGTTACTGTGAGGATAAATGTCCCTTTTATGGTAACAAAAATGATTGTGAGGCTGTGAAGGTAGGTGATTTTTATTGCGAATGGAATGGGTCCAGCTGCGTGCACCGTAGCGGATTCCTCTGCCCCAGCAGCGGTGACAAAGTATTTCCTTGGGATTGTGACGATGTCGAGACTGCTCCGGATACATGGGCTGTGCGTCCGGATTGTTATCGGAGGGACCCAGAAGGACAACGTTTCAAACGAGACAATTTGAAGGGAGATGAAGAGGTATGTAATGAGACATGTACCGATTTTTCAACCGGTTATTCAAACGGGGATGCTGATTATAAAAGATGCGTTGCCGGAGAGACAAAACTTCGCTTCTGTGCGCCATGGGATGGGAGTTATGAGATAGACGGTGAATTCGGCAAAAGTAATGGTCAGTTTGGGTATAGGACGACGATAAGCACTAAATGGCCCGGGGACGGGGTGTCTACGAGTGA
>JAISDW010000136.1 GCA_031264445.1 Elusimicrobiota bacterium | reverse complement strand
GCCGAATCCGGATCCTGCTCCCCAAAAAGCTGAACCCGCCGCCGCACACGCCCGCACCGCTTAAAGCCGCGGTCAGCGCGCTTGCGCCGGGCAGCGCGGCAATTTTCACGCCGTTTGCGCGGGCTTCTTTGACCAGCTTCCACCCCGGGTCGGATATGCAGGGCGTGCCGGCGTCGCTTACCAAAGCGCAGTTTTTGCCTACTTTAAGCAGGGCCCCGCAGCGGGACAGGGAAGAAATATCATTCTCGTTATATCTCACAAGCCGCGCCTTCAGTCCGTAATGCGCGGCAAGGGCCGCCGTGCGGCGGGTATCTTCGCAAAAAATAAAATCGGCGGTTTTGAGCGCGTCAAGCGCGCGCAGCGTGATATCCTGCAGATTTCCGATAGGCGTGGGTATTATATATAGCATAGCTAAATTTTATAAAATATATTTATCCCAGTAAATTAAACGGAGGTGTACGATAGCAAAAATGAGCAAGATAAAAATCAATACTTCAATGATATTGCTTGCCCTGATAGCCCTTACAGCTGTAGCCACATGGATAATCCCCGCCGGCAAATACGAAATGGCGGAAAAAGACGGCAGACAGGTTCTTGTAGCCGGATCTTTTCATTATATAGAAAGTTCGCCGCAAAATCTTTTTGACATTCTGCAGGCCCCCATGAAAGCCTTTACGCGTTCTTCCGCGGCGGAAATTATGGCTTTCCTTCTGATTATCGGCGGCGCGTTTATGATAATAGAGCGGACCGGCGCGATAACGGCGGCAATAAAACACCTGAGTCTGTTCTTTGCCAAAAATCCGAAGCTGCGGCATCTTTTTATCCCAGCCAGCATGCTGTTGTTTTCTCTGGGCGGGGCGACTTTCGGTATGTGCGAGGAAACGCTGATTTTTATCCCGATTTTCATACCTCTGGCGATTTCAATGAAATACGATTCCGCCACCGGCGTCGCGATACCGTTAATCGGCGCGGGCGCTGGTTTTGCCGGCGCGTTTATGAACCCTTTCACGGTAGGCATAGCGCAGGGCATAGCGCAGCTGCCGATGTATTCCGGCATCGGGTACAGAATTATAATTTGGCTTGCGACGACTTTTGCGGCGATAACTTTCGTCTATCTTTACGCCCGCAGGGTGGAGAAAAACCCCAAAGCCAGCATAACCTATGATTTTGACAAAGAAAAAGAGGCCGAATTAAAATTAAATAAAAACGTTCACGAAAATTTTACGTTTTCCCACAAGCTTGTGCTTTTTATTTTCGGCGGTACTTTTGTTCTGCTTATTTTCGGCGTTTTGAAATACGACTGGTATATAACCGAAATCGGCGGGCTGCTTTTCGGAATGGCGGTGGCGGTATCGCTTGTAAGCAGGCTGAAAATATCCGAAATCACGCAGGCGTTTTACGACGGCGTCAGAGGAATGGCGGAAATAATATTCCTGCTGGCTTTGGCGACTTCGGTGATTATCATAGCCGAAAACGGCAATATTCTGGGCACTGTTTTGCATTTTATATCGGGTGCGATTTCAAAGCTCAACGCTGTTTTTGCCGCATGGGCGGTGGTTATTATGCAGGCGTGTTTTGACATTTTTATTCCGTCCGGCACGGCAAAGGCGGTTTTGTCCATGCCGATTCTGGCCCCGCTGTCGGATTTAATCGGGCTTACGCGGCAGACTATGGTGCTGGCTTTTCAGCTCGGCGGCGGCTGGCTTAATATCTGCATACCGACGGACCCTATTGTCATAAGCGCCATAGCAATGGCCAGAATTCCTTACCAAAAATGGCTGAAATTAGTGCTGCCGCTTATCGCCGTGTTTTTTGCAATGTCTTTTATTTTCCTTTGGATAGCCGTGCGTATAAACTGGCAGTAATTTAAAGGGCCCTCGCGGGGGCCCTTAATTTTTATGAAGAACTTCACGCCCGATATTAAAGTGCTCGCGACATTGGACCGGTGGGATATCGCCGTCTTTATGCTCGTGCTGATTTTGACTGCCGCCGCCGTGCTTTACGGCCAGTTGCGCAAAAACAAAGGCGGCGACAGGCTGCTTGACTATATGCTCATGGGCCGGCGGCTGAGCCTGCCTATGTTCGTAGCCACGCTTACCGCAAGCTGGTACGGCGGAATCTTCGGCGTGAATGAAATCACGCATAATTACGGCATTTATAACTTTTTTACGCAGGGCGTTTTTTGGTACGCGGCTTATATAATTTTTGCGCTTTTCCTGGTGAACAAAATAAAAAAATACGAAAGCGCAACCATGCCGGAGCTGGCTTTGAAAATGTTCGGCAAAAAAGCGGCGGCAACGGCGGCGGTTTTCACTTTTGCCGGCATACTGCCGATAAGCTACGCGCTGAGTTTAGGCGTATTTTTGCATTTGGTTTTCGCGATACCCGTGCTTACGGGCATGATACTGGGCACGGCTTTCGTGTGCTTATATTCGGCGTGGGGCGGGTTCAGGGCGGTAGTATTTTCCGACATAGTACAGTTTTTTGTGATGTGCACGGCCGTGCTTCTGGTTTTGGCGCTTTCCTTCGCGCACTTCGGCGGATGGGGATTTTTAAAGGCCAGCCTGCCCGCAAGCCATTTTTCAATAACGGGCGGCAATGGCTGGTTTAATACTCTGGCCTGGGGCTTTATAGCGCTTTCAACGCTGGTTGACCCCAGCTTTTACCAGCGCTGCTTTGCCGCCGAGGACGCAAAAACCGCCAGGCGCGGCATACTGATATGCACTTTTATATGGTTCTGTTTTGACATCTGCACTACCGGCGGCGCTTTATACGCGCGCGCGGTGCTGCCGGCCGCGCCGGCCGCCGACGCTTATTTTTTATATTCGCTGCAGCTGCTGCCAAGCGGGCTGCGCGGGTTCTTCGTCGCGGGCGTGCTGGCGATAATACTTTCCACGCTGGACGCTTTTTTGTTCATCGCCGCAAATACGCTCGGCTATGACTTGCTGAAAAATAAATTCAAAAACAAAGTCCTGGCCAATCAGATTTTCTTTTTTATCGTCGCGGCGATCGCGATTGTGCTGGCTGTGCTGTTTGAAGGCAACTTCAAAAAAATCTGGTTTGTGATGGGCTCTTACATGTCCGCCTGCCTGCTGATACCCATGCTGTGCGGCCATATATGGCCGCGCAGGATAAGCGATAATGTTTTTACTTTCTCGTGCCTGTTTTCCGCCGCGGCTATAAGCGCGTGGAATATAATCCCCAGAAGCGGCATGCTGGCAGAAGTTGACGGCTTTTATATCGGCGTAATTCTGAATATTTTTACGCTGGGTTTTGCAATACTTAAAAACAAAAAGAAGGTGCAAATATGAAAAATATTTTAATAATAGCCAATGGCGGGCGGGAGGACGCGGCCTTCCTGCGCCGCATGGCAGGCGCGCATGATTATGTGCTCGCGCTTGACGGCGGGGCCGATAATGCCCTGGCCGCCGGCGTCATGCCGGATTTGGCGCTCGGGGATTTGGATTCCATTTCCCCCGCTGCAAAAAAGAAGCTGGGCAATTTGCGGCTGCTACAGATACCGCGCCAGGATAATACTGATTTGGAAAAGGGGCTTGATTTTACCGTTTTTCTCAAACCGGCCGCAATAAGCATAGTATGCGCGACGGGCGGGCGCATAGATTTTACGCTGGGGAACTTTTCTTCCGTTTTTGCTTATACCAAAAAAACGGATATTGTTTTCAGGGGCAAAGGCTGGCGCGTTTATCCTTTGGAAGCGGCCGCAAAGCCGCGCAAATTCGCCTGCAAAAAAGGCGATACCGTCAGCCTTGTTCCCGCCGGCGATTGCGGGGGCATAACACTTAAAAACCTAAAATATCCGCTTAAAAACGCGCCGCTCGCCGTCGGGCAGACAGCGATAAGCAATGTCGCTCTGGGCGAAAGTTTTGAAGTTTTGCTTAAAGCAGGCCGGCTGTTTGTTATAGTTTACGAAAAATAGAAGAGCGCTATTCAAGTGAGAATAGTATTGAAAAGCAAATCCCCTCTCCCGCTTGCGGGGGCGGAGGTTCGGGAGAGGCAGGGATAAATGTGGCTGTTGTAAAACAAAATAATAAAGACTTTATTCCCCCCTACGGCCACGTCTTAGCTTCGCTGCGCCGTGGCCACTTCCCCCAATGGGGGCAGAATTAAATTATTTGCCTCTGTCTTCTATTTCCAGCTTCCTGTTTTTTAAACTGGCTGTTATATCAATATCTGTTTAAAATTTCATCTATTAAACGCTGCCCTTGTATCTTTGAGGTGTCGTACTCTTTTATTAATCCGGGCGAAACACCAGGCAAATGCAAAACGGAATAAATCTGCGAAGCCAAAGTGGAATTATACCCGATGCTTTTGCCTATAAAATCCGTATATATTATATCCATAGGCCTGCCGGACAAAGCAAGCAAAATTGAAAGGCCGGAGCCCAGCGTGATAATGCGCTGCGCTTTTGTGGCCAAAATAAATAATTCCTCAATATTAAGCTCCGCGGTTTTTACGTTTTTTATTGCGGGTTCTTCCATATAACTGTTCAAAAATACTTCGCAGCCTTTGCTTTTAAAATTATCCGCCAGCGTTTGCCAGAAATCGTTCGGCATAGGTTTCAGCGAAGTTGCCTCCGGGCAAAAAACGACAAAATTTTCCGTAAGGCCGATGCGTTTCATCCTCTCCGACAAATTCTGCTCCGCCGCTTTGCCGTATTTCGGCGTATTAAAAACGGAATTTTTGCCGGCTTTCATATCATCAACAATATAATTATAAAAATTTGTTTCGGGGTTTTGTTCAAAGCGTTGTTTTATTGCCTGCGCTATTTTTTTGGTGGGGCAGAATAACCTCTGCCTGCCTATTTTTTGCGGCTCTCCATCTATAAATTTGTTAATATCGTTTTGGTCAAGCTCCAAATATTGCAAGGCGGCGTCTGGCGGCAAAAACATTTTGTAAAACGCAATATCTTTTTTACGCCATACTATAACAAGCGGTTTTTTGGAGCCGTTGGCCTTAAACCAGCCGGTAATATGCGCAAGATAAACAAAAGTCTCGCCGATATTGTGGCGGCTGATATAAATATCGTCGTATTTTCTGTCAATTTGGCTGAATAAATCTTTAAAAAACTGCGCCTTCCAATTTTTTATTTGCAGGGGAATACCGAAAATTTGTTTTCTTTTATATTTGCCGTAATAATGCGCAAAAACCGGTATGCCCAAAATCCTGATACGGCAGGAATGCACTGTTTTTTGCCTGCTTTCCGGAGCCACGCGGTATTTTTGGCTGTAAACGTTTATGCCAAAAATTTTTATTATTTTATCGCGTTTCGGCGGCTTGTTTTCAATATTATTTTCCGCAAACACTTTGCTTTTGCCGGCAAGGTCCCTGAGCAGGCGATAGCAAGATTTATATTTGCCGCGTTTATCACGGAAAGGCAAAAACAGGATATATTTTATCCGTTCTATAATATAAGCGCGGCGGAGCTTGTTTATATACTTTTGCAGCGGCAGCGCGATGTCTTCGCCTTCCCAGGCAAATTTATCAATTCGCCATTTCCATATAGCAATTTCATTGACGCGGGGTGCCGGCTCAAAACATCTGTTTAAACCGCGCGTCTCTCTGTGCAGCACCGCAGGATAAAACGCATATAGTTTTTCGCCCGCGGCGGCAAATACATCGCACAAACCGGAACGTAAAGAAAACATATACGCGCATGACAACCCAAGCGCGACAATATCCGATAAAGATAAATCGAGGTCAAAGGCGGAAATACCGTGTTTTATTTTATATTTTTTGGAATTTACGATGATTTTATAACCGTGAGAACGGACGCGTTTTGCAATTATATTCCAAAACTCCGGCGCAAATTCCGCGGCAGTAGCCGCCTCGGGCGCGAACAAAACTATTTTATCCAAAGGCGCGATTGCCCCTAACGCTTTTTTAGCGGCGGCAGACATCGCGGGCGCGTTTTGCGGCAAAGGAAATTTTAAATCTTCATCTAATTCCAGATTGGCGGCCCAAAGATATGCAAAATATCTGTCAAAAAGGAGTAAATTTGTCATTTCGCTGTCGCAAATAAACGGAATGCCTTTATGCGGCAGCGCGCTGAAATAGGATTTCATAAACATATCCACGGGATGGCTTTCATGCCTGAAAGGCGGCATATATTTAAAATCATTATCCGCAAGAATTTGTTTAAAAAACGGCGCAAAATCCACGACGGAATAATCTTTAACGCCGAACATCTGCATCAAAAACTCAAATTTTGGCGGCACTATAAAACACAGCGGCGTGCCGAACTTTTTTTCAAAATATTCCCGCGCGGAAATTTGATAAACCAAATCTCCCAAATGTTTGTGCAGAACCAAATTATAACAATCCGGCCTGCACGCGTTTGCGCAGGCGGAGTAGAGTTCCCTGACGGCGTTTAAGTTGTAAGAGGTTTTAAACATAATCTAAGATTAATTTTATTCCCAAAAATTTGCCAGCGGCAAAGCATATAAATCTTCCTCAATTTGCAAAATTTTATTGCCTTGATACAAAACAATACCTTTTGCAAATTTATCATATTACTTTACATCTATTATGAAATATGAGGAAATAAGCAAGCCGCCCTTTAATATAAAACTGCCGTTTTGTTTAATTATTTGTTCTATCTTTTTATTCATTATTTTATTTACTTTCATACACAAAATATTATTATGTTTGTGCATGAAAGTAAATTTATCTGTCAATTTGTTCTTCTAAATGCCTTTTATTCTCTCGCAAAAATGATATTAAAATATCATTTTTTGCACTAATTTTGATATTATAACATCATTTTTCCGGACAAAAATAAAACTTTATAATATTTTGACTATTATGCCCGTATTATTTTTGCGGGAACCATTTTTTGGATAAATAACCGGCGGCTGGCTTTTCTATAAAATTATGTACGGCGATGCCAAAAATAATAGAGCAAACAATAGGAATAATTATATTCAAAACCGGATAATTTATCGCAAATTTGGGATACTGTTTCCAT
>JAISDW010000076.1 GCA_031264445.1 Elusimicrobiota bacterium | reverse complement strand
TAAACATATAATCTAATATTAGGAGCAATAAGAGTAAAACGGAGGGGGGAAATATGGAAATACATCTTACCGATGAAAATTTCGCAAAAGAAGTTCTTGAGTACAAAGGCGCCGTGCTGGTTGATTTTTGGGCGCCGTGGTGCGGGCCGTGCCGTATGCTTGGCCCAGTTGTGGAAGAGCTCGCCGGCGAGTACGAGGGCAAAGCCAAAGTATGCAAAGTAAATACCGATGAAGCGGCCGAAATCAGCGCCCAGTACCGCATTGCTTCAATACCGACCGTCATTATCTTTAAAGACGGCGCGCCCAAAGCGCAGCTTGTCGGCCTGCAAAGCAAGGAAGAATTAAAGAAACATCTTGACGCAAATCTGTAATACTTATAAAATATATATAGAGTAAATCTTGCGCCTGCGCGCCTGTGCCTGTTTGGCGGGCGCGCAGACGGAAATCCTTATAATAAAAGACATTTTAACGGACCAAGTACCGCCCGCCGGCGCCTGTCTTAAAATCCTAAATTTATGCCACCAGCAAAAGAGCTTTTTGTAATTGACGCAAACGGCTTCCTTCACAGGAATTACCACGCTTTGCCCAAACTTTCCACCTCAAAAGGGGAGGAGGTCGGCGCGCTTTACGGTTTTGTAAACTGGCTGATAAGATTTGTAAAAGAAAAGCGGCCGCGTTATGTAGCGGTGTGTTTTGATTCCAAGGGTCCCACCTTCCGCCACGGGCTTTACAAAGAATATAAAGCCAACCGCCCGCCGACGGACGAGGCGCTGGTGCTGCAGCTTAAAACCGCGCGCGATGTCGTTGCCGCGCTGGGCTTTAAAGTCCTGGCCGAGGCCGGCGCCGAAGCGGACGACCTCATGGCTTCCGCCGCCGCGTGCGCACGCAATGCCGGCGCAAACGCGGTGCTGATAACCTCTGATAAAGATATTTACCAATTGTTGGGCGCGGGCGTGAGCATGTGGTCCGGCTCGGCAAAAGAGGAATATAAAAATAATGAAAGCTGCCGCGCCAAGTTCGGCGTGGATTGCAAATTTATGGCCGATTATCAGGCGATAGTCGGCGATTCTTCGGATAATGTGCCGGGCGTAGCGGGCGTCGGGCCCAAGACCGCGGCGGAGCTTATCTCAAATTTTGGCGGGCTGGATGATATCCTGCAGGCAGCCGAATCCGGCGCGCCCGCCATGAAGCCCGCCGCCGCGCAGAAGCTGCTTGCCGGCCGCGCCGCCGCGCTGCTTTCAAAACAACTGGTTTTGCTCAAAAACGATTTGCTGCCCGCTTTTGATTTTGAGGATTTCAAACTGCTGCCGCCGGACGGCGCAAAAGCGGCGGAGCTTGTAAAAAGATTTGAATTTAAAAATCTGCCGGCCTTTCTTGCGGAACACGGCGCGCCGCCGCCGGCCGCCGCGCAGCCTGCGGTGCAGGGTGATTTATTTGCCGGCCTTGACGGCGCGGAGGAGGAGTGTTTTACCATTTCGCCGGATGAAGCGCTTGCCGCGTGCGAAAAATCAAAAGAGTTTTTTATATACGCCGAAGATGATTTTTGCGCACTTGCAGCCGCGCCGGACAGCTGCGGCGTTTTTGAGACGGCAAAAATCACGGCGGAGCAGCGTGAAAGGTTTTTTGCGCTTATATCCGACGGCAGTATATGCAAAATCGGCCACGATATAAAATATACTTTAAGAACGCTCGGCTTTGACGCGCGTCCGCCGGTTTTTATCAACTGTTTTGACGCCGCGCTTGCCAAATACTGCCTTGACCCTGCGGGGGATTTCAGCCTCAGCGGCGTGCTGGCCGTCATTATGAATATCATGGTAGACCCGGCCGAGCCCGCCAAAAAACGTCTGGCGCTTTACGCCAAACACATCTGGCCGCTGCGCGATACCCTGCTGAGCCGCCTCAAAGAAAGCGGGCAGGAAGAAGTTTTTGCCGCCATGGAAACGCCGCTTATGAGCACGCTGCTTAACATGGAAACCAACGGTATAATGGTTGACAGCGCGTGGCTCAAAACCCTTGATATTTTATTGGCCAAAGAGATGGCGGCCGAGCAGAAGGAAATAAACCAGCTCGCCGGAGGGGAAGTAAATATAAATTCCCCCAAACAACTGGGCGTTTTGCTTTACGAGCAGTTTAAACTGCCCGCCGTAAAAAAGACCAAAACGGGTTATTCTACGGACGAGGAAGCGCTTTCGCGCCTGAAAACCCTGCACCCGGCGGCGGAGCATATTTTAAAATACCGCGAAAGCGCGAAATTAAAAAGCACATATGTTGACGCGCTGCTTAACCTTGCGGGCCCGCAACGGCGCGTGCACACGAATTTTAACCAGACGGGTACCGTGACCGGCCGGCTTTCCAGCTTCAGCCCGAATTTGCAGAATATACCGATAAGGACGGAAAAGGGACGGCTTATACGCCAGGCTTTCACCGCGCCGGAGGATAGGGTGCTGCTCTCGGCCGATTATTCGCAGATAGATTTGCGCGTGCTTGCCCACGAATCCGGCGACGAAAACCTGATAAACGCCTTCCGCAATAACGCCGATATCCACACGCAGACCGCGGCGGAGGTCTTCGGCGTTATGCCGGAGCTGGTGACAAAAGAGCAGCGCATGCGCGCGAAAACCATAAACTTCGGCATAGTTTACGGGCAGGGGCCGGTGGCGCTGTCGCAGATGCTCAATATCAGCGCGCGGGAAGCCAAGGAATATATAGACGCGTATTTTGCGCGCTACGGCGCGGTAAAAAAATGGCTGGACGCCGCCGCCGCGCAGGCGCGCAAAGCGGGGTATGTTAAGACGCTCTTTGGCCACGTGCGCTATATGCCTGAGTTTGAGGCGCCTTCCGCCCGCATTGCAAGTTTCGCAAACCGCGCGTCGGTAAATACCATAGTGCAGGGCGGCTCGTCGGATATTATCAAAAAAGCCATGCTTGATATTTATAAGGAAATGCCCTCCGGCGTTTTAATGCTTCTGCAAGTGCACGACGAGCTTGTTTTTGAAGCCCCGCGCGGCAAAATTAAGGAAACCGCGCTCTGGGTTAAAGAAAAGATGGAAAACGCGGTTGCGCTGAAAGTGCCCCTTGTGGCCGAGGCCAAAGCCGGCAGAAACTGGAACGAAATGGGCAAAGTGATATGACAAATTTATTTCAGGTAAAACAACTAAGAGGTGGCAACTTATGAAAAACAAAATAGTATTATTGATGAGTATTGCGATTTGTTTAACTTGCGGCTGCGCGACGAAACAAGTTGTCAGTAAATCAATGCCGCAGGCAGACGGAGCGGATGATATTGCTATGATATCCGAATTAAAAAATCTGTTTGACAAAGCCGCCGCAGGCGATTCTGATGCGCAGTATCAAATTGGTTATTGGTATAATTATGCCGGAGATCTGTGGAGTGAATCGGAGTCGCAGCGCGCCAAGGGGCAAC
Source organism: Elusimicrobiota bacterium (assembly GCA_031264445.1). Taxonomy (GTDB): domain Bacteria; phylum Elusimicrobiota; class Elusimicrobia; order Elusimicrobiales; family Elusimicrobiaceae; genus Proelusimicrobium. The sequence goes on along the minus strand of JAISDW010000076.1, from coordinate 10,166 downwards.
AATATTATAATAAGGCTTTACAATATTTTTTAAAAGCCGCAAAACAAAATCATTTTGATGCGCAATCATCTATAGGATATGCTTATGCTCTTGGATTGGGCGTAAAGCAAGATTATAAACAAGCCGTCGGTTGGTATTTAAAAGCGGCAAAACACGGGACGCTTGAAGAACAGATTAGTGTACAGTTTAATATCGGATGGATTTATTATAAAAAACAAGATTATAAAAAGGCTTTTAAATGGAATTCAAAAGCAGCCGAGCAGGGCAACGCGGGTGCACAGTATCGTCTTGCTGAGATGTATTATGATGGCGAAGGCGTAAAACAAGATTACAGAAAAGCATTTGAATGGAATTCGAAAGCAGCAGAGCAAGGCAACGCGAATGCACAGTATGCTCTTGCTTATATGTATGATAATGGCGAAGGCGTGGCAAAAGATGGAAAAAAGGCTTTTGAATATTACCTGAAAGCCGCAGATCAAGGATTTTATAAAGCTCAAAACAATCTCGCTGTTATGTATGAGAGTGGGGAATATGTAGAGAAAGATTCAAAAAAGGCATTTGAGCTATATTTAGCAGCAGCAGAAAAAGGCAGTAGCACGGTTCAAAAGAATATTGGCAATATGTATTATAAAGGCGAAGGAGTAGCAAAAGATTTAAAAAAAGCATTTGAATGGTATTCAAAAGCTGCAGAGCAAGGCTTGGCAGAAGCACAAGTGCAACTTGGAGCAATGTGTTATAATGGCGAAGGCGTGGAAAAAGATTACAAAAAAGGTTTTGAGTGGTATTCAAAAGCGGCAGAGCAAGGAAATGCGACGGCGCAATATGACCTCGGGCTTTCATACTATCGTGGACAAGGCATAGAACAAGATTACAGAAAAGCTTTTGAGTGGTATTTAAAAGCGGCAGAGCAAGGCGATATTCAGGCAAAATATACCGTTGGCGGATTCTATTATAACGGCAAAGGAACGGAGCAAAATTTAAAGAAAGCGATGGAATGGTATGCAAAAGCAAGCGGTATTGCATCGCAGGCGTTTCTTTCCTGTTATGATGGAAAAATGACCACGCCTAAACAACATTTTGAGAAATGTTTAAAATTGGCGGAGCAGGGCAATGCGCAGGCGCAGTATGCCGTCGGTGTCTTATATGATCAGGAATTAGGCGTTGAAAAGGATGTAAATAAGGCTTATGAATGGATTAGCAAAGCGGCGGCGCAGGATAAAAAATACGAGGAAGCAAAAAAGAATATTGAAAAAGAATTGGCGGAGTTGAAAGACGGGAAATAGACTTTAAAGGCAGGGCATTCTTTTTATCTGTCATTCTGAACTTGTTTCAGAATCTGTAGTAAACCACAGACCCTGAAACTAGTTCAGGGTGACAACAAACGACAGATGCTGAAACAAGTTCAGCATGACGGCAAAGGTCCCACGGCAATATGGATATATGACAAATTTTAAAGTTAAAGGCAAAATTGTTATCGGGCTTACGGGCGGCGTGTCCGCCGGCAAAAGCGCGGCTGCGGCGGCTTTCAAAAAAGCTGGCGCGTTTGTTGTTTGCGCGGACGTGCTGGCGGCAAAACATCTTGGGCGGCAAATGCCGGCGGTGCAAAAATATTTTAAGACTTCGGACAAAAAACAAATCGCCGCGCGGGTTTTCAAAAACGCGGCAGAACGCAAATGGCTTGAAAATCTGCTGCACCCGCAGGTAATCAGAGACGCGGCGGCCCTGCTCAAAAAATCTGCCGCTAAAATAGCGGTTTTTGACGTGCCGCTGCTCTACGAAGCCGGCCTGGGCCGCGGTTTTGATTTAACCGTCTGCATAAACGCGGCTTATGAAACGCGGCAAAAACGTTCCAAATTCGCCGCGGCGGATTTCAAAAAGCGCGACGCGGCGCAAATGCCGCCGCCGCTCAAAGCGCAAAAAGCCGACGTGGTAATTTTTAACGAAGGAACAAAAAAAAATCTGGAAGCAAAAATTTTAAAGCTGTACTCAGCCCTGACGGCTGAAAATTGACGAAAGAGGATAATATGGAAACCAAAGAAGCAAATACCCGCCGCAGAGAAACCGCAAAAGAAAGACCCGCCCCCGCGCCCAGAACGCGCGCCGCCAGAGGGGCCGCCCCGGCCGAAGATGCCGCCGCAACAACCGCCGCTCCCGCCGCGCAAACGCAGCCCGTCACCGCGGCGGAAAGCGCCCAGCCGGCGCAGACGCAGCAGCAACAGCCTCAGTCCGCGCCGCGCCAGCAAAATAACGGCTATAACGACAACAATAACGGCGCGTCAGCGCGCGGCAACGGCAAACCCATGGACGCCCGCATACTTGAAAAACTGAGCATTGAAGAGCTTACCAAACTCGCGGTGAATTATAATGTGGAGGATACCTCCGGCCTGCGTAAACAGCAGCTTATCGGCAAGATTATCGCCGTGCAGGCCAAGCAGAACGGCTCCGTTTACGGCGGCGGCGTGCTGGAGATTCTGCCCGACGGCTTTGGTTTCTTAAGGTCGGAGGAGAACAGCTACCTCTCCGGCGCGGAAGATATTTACGTATCGCCTTCGCAGATCAAACGCTTCGGCCTGAGAAAGGGCGACAAAATTGAAGGCCTCATCCGACCGCCGAAAGAGAGCGAAAGGTTTTTCGCGATGCTTCAGGTGCAGAAAGTCAACGATATAGAGGCCGAAAAAATTTACAACCGCCCGCTTTTTGAAAACCTCACCCCGCTGCACCCCAACAGCCGTTTTATGCTGGAGCTGGGCCAGCGCGATTTGACGCAGCGCGTTATTGATTTGATGGCGCCTATCGGTAAAGGCCAGCGCGCCTTGATAGTCGCCGCGCCGAAAACCGGCAAAACGGTTATGATGCAAAGCCTGGCCAATTCCCTGACGACAAACCACAAAGATATTGAACTTCTTGTTCTGCTTATTGACGAGCGCCCGGAAGAAGTCACGGACATGAGCCGCAATGTCAGGGGCGAGGTTATCGCCTCCACCTTTGACGAGCCGGCCGAACGCCACGTGCAGGTTGCGGATATGGTTTTGGAAAAGGCAAAACGCGGCGTTGAGCACGGCAAAGACGTTGTCATTCTGCTGGATTCCATCACGCGCCTTGCCCGCGCTTATAATACGGTAACGCCGGCCAGCGGCCGCGTTTTAACCGGCGGTTTGGAAGCGACTTCATTGCAGCGGCCAAAACGTTTCTTCGGCGCGGCGCGCAATATTGAGGAAGGCGGCTCGCTTACCATAATAGCCACCGCACTCGTTGAAACCGGCTCAAGAATGGACGAAATTATTTTTGAAGAATTCAAAGGCACGGGCAACAGCGAAATTTATCTTGACAGGAAACTTGCCGACCGCAGGATTTTCCCCGCGATAGACATCAACAGAACTTCAACGCGTAAAGAAGATTTGCTGCTTACGGAAGACGAGCTTAACAAGAGCTGGATACTGCGCAAAATACTGGCTTCTTTAAGTTCCGTTGACGCCATGACGCTGCTTTTGGAAAAGCTTTCCGCGACGAAATCCAACAAGGATTTCCTTAAGCAGATGGAAGTAAACAGCTTCTAAATATGAACAGCGAAAGTAACGATAAAAATCTGGAAATGATCCGGCGCACGAGTCCGCTTGCCATTATTTTTATATGCATTGTTTTTGCTTTTGGCGGCCTTGCTACTATAGTGTCTGGTTTTATGCCTGCCAGAATAACCTGCAAAACGGCTGAAGGCGTAAAGAACTGCATCGTAAAGCAATATAATTTATTTGGCGGAGAAACCAAAACCATTAATAATATTGTTTTTGCGCAATCGCTCCGTGCTGGCGGGGTGCAGAGGTTTCCTCGCTGCGCTATAAGACTGCAAAACAATGACGGCAATTATATAGAATTTGGCGATGGTCTTTGCTTGAATTTCTTTAGATTGCAAGTAGTAAAAGATATAAATCTGTATTTGCAGCGCGGCGGTAATTTTGAAGGTGCCTACCGCGATTACGTCACGGCTTTAGTAGGGCTATTCTGCTTGTTTCTAGCCGGCGGTCTTTATAAATTGCGCTTTGGTAAAGAAAAATAAATATAGTATAATATAAATAACCAATTTCAGAGGTCAAAAAAAATGAAAGAAAAAATACACCCCAAGTACGAAGTCGTTGACGTGGTTTGCGCCTGCGGCGCCACATTTAAAACCCGCTCCACGATGAAAGCCTTAAAGCTGGATATTTGCTCGGCCTGCCATCCGTTCTTCACCGGCAAACAGAAAATGCTTGACACCGAAGGCAGGGTTGAGAAGTTCAACAAAAAGTTCGCCTCCACCGAGGGCAAAATGGTGGCCCGCAAGCCTAAGACGGAAGTCAAAGCCAAGAAGACCAAAGCTCCTTCCGCAAAGGCGGCAAAGAAGCTGGTTTTATCCACCGCGCCCGTGAAAGCGGCCCCCAAAAAAGCCGCCAAAAAAGAAGCTAAAAAGGCCGAACCCAAAAAAGAAGCAAAGTAGCGTTTTAGATACGGTTAAGCAGACCTCCTTAAACGGAGGTCTGCTTGTTTTTATTTTGGGAGTACCCGGATTTTTTTAATTTACTCTGGGAGGCCGACAACATTTTCTCTCCCTCTCCCTTTATGATGGGAGAGGGCCGGGGTGAGGGTGGATTATTAAACTAAGCTAAAAAGTTTTAGCTGAAACGAATAATGAAAATACCCCCTCTCCTGCTCGCTATGCTCGCTTCCTCTCCCCCACGGGGGCGAGGATATTATTGAATTAAAAGAAGAAAGGAAAATTAAAAAAATGGACATAAATAAATTCAAAACCGAATTTACCCAGATAGAAAAAGAACTGGCGGGGAGCAATCTCTCCGGCGATGTTTTTAAAGAAAAAACAAAACGCCACGCCTTCCTGCGCCCCATAATAGAAAAAATCAGCGAGCTGGAAAAAATTGAAAGCGCCATAAAACAGGCGCGCGAAATCATACAGGACGGCGGCGATAAGGAAATGACGGCGCTTGCCGCGGAAGAACTGGCGCAGATAGAAAACCGTCCCGAAGAAATTATTAAAGAATTGCGTGTGCTCATAATCCCGCCGGATCCTAATGATTCCAAAAGTATTTATTTTGAAATCCGCCCGGGCGCGGGTGGCGACGAATCTGCTATTTTCGCGGCGGAGCTGCTGCGCGTCTACCAGCGTTTCGCCCAGAACCGCGGGTGGAAAGCCGAAATTTTGGAATATACGCCCACGGGCCTCAAAGGCTGCAAATACGCCAGCATGTTTATAAAAGGCTCGGGCGCGTATTCCTGGTTGCGCGACGAAGCCGGCACCCACCGCGTGCAGCGCGTGCCCGATACGGAAACCAGCGGCCGCGTGCATACTTCCACGGTAACCGTCGCCATCATGCCCGAGGCGGAGGATATTGACATACAAATAAATCCCGCCGATATTGAGATGGAGACCTGCCGCTCCGGCGGCGCGGGCGGCCAAAACGTCAACAAAGTGGAAACGGCTGTGCGCCTTATCCACAAACCCACGGGCGTTGTAGTCAGCTGCCGCGAGGAGCGCAGCCAGGGCGCCAACCGCGAAAAGGCAATGAACATGCTGCGCGCCAAACTCTACCAGATGGAAGAAGAAAAAAGAAATAAAGAAATTTATGACGCCCGCAAATCCCAGGTTGGCACCGGCGACCGAAGCGAGAAAATCCGCACTTATAATTTCCCGCAGAGCCGCGTCACCGACCACCGGCTTAATGAGAATTTTCATAATATCGCCGAGATTATGGAAGGCGGTATTGACGAAATCCTTGAGCGGCTGCGTAAGCTGCGCGTGGAAGAAAAATTAAAGCATATGACGGAATAAAATTTATGGCAACCATACGCCGGCTTATGGAGGCCGCGGAAGCAAAACTGCTTGCCGCCGGCATAGACGAAGCCGCCGCGCACGCGGAGCTTATTGCCGCCCGCGCGCTGGGCAAAAGCCGCACTTACGCGCGCGCCTTCGGGCAGCTGGAAGCCGGCGCGAAGGAAGAAGCTCTTTTCAATAAAATTTTGGCGCAAAGGCTTGACGGCCGGCCGCTGGCCTATATTCTGGGCGAAGCGGAATTTATGGGCCGTGTTCTTAAAGTAAGCCCCGCCGTCCTTATCCCGCGTCCGGAGACGGAAGAACTGACTGAGCAGGCCGCCAAAAAACTTCAAATGCCGCCGCGCCGCGTTTTGGATTTATGCGCGGGCTCGGGCTGTATTGCCGTAAGCCTGGCTCTTTTGTTTGACGGCGCGCGGGTTGTGGCCGCGGATATTTCGCCCGCCGCGCTTGATATTGCCCGCCAAAACGCGCAAAACCTGCGCGCGGCCGCGCGCATGGAATTTATAGAAACCGATTTATTTGCCAATATCAGCGGTACTTTTGATTTAATAATTTCCAACCCGCCTTATATCGCGGCGGGGGATATTGCGGCCCTCGCGCCTGACGTGCGCCACGAGCCGCGTCTCGCCCTTGACGGCGGGCCCGACGGCCTGCGCGTGCTGGAACGCATTGCAAAAGACGGGCCCGCATATCTGAACGCCGGCGGCCTGCTCGCGCTGGAAACGGGCTGCGGACAGGCGGAAAAAGTGGTAAAATTTTTCAAAGATACTATATGGCAGAAGCCGCAGATAGGAAGAGATATTTCCGGCACAGGCCGTTTTATTTTTGCGAAAAGAAAGTAAAAATATAAAAGATATGCTAAAATAAACCTGTAGTAAGCGCTGTGTAAAAATTTTGCTTCGTTTTTGGGCGTTCCGCTCCGGCGGAACAAGCTTTTGGGATACCAAAGGCAACATGAAAACCAAAAACAGCTCGTTATCAAGCACAAAATATACGGATTAATTACCCGTGTGTTTTGTGCTGAATGTTTCCCGTCGCAAGACGGGAAACTACGGCTGTTATAATTGGGTCTTTCATGTGGCTCAAATATAGCGGCCGTTTTTGTTTGGTTTAAAAGCAGTAAATATCAAAACAGGCAAGGACAAAAAAATGAAAAGAGCATTATTAACAATCGGGTTTTTATTTGTCGCAGGAGTGGTTTTTGCGCAAAATTCTTTAGATTCTTTTAAGAAGACAGCAAAAAATCCTGCGGCAAGCCCTCATTATAAGCTAAATAAAAAAGAACTTCAAGATATCGCAATAGATATCTATAATAAAATAGTAAAAATAAATGATATTATCATAGAGCAGGATGTGATAAATCGTATTTCTAAGAAACACTGTACTCAGGAGGAAATGCTCTCTGTACGAAAAGGAAGCCGGCAAATACTTGGGCCTGAGAACAACGACAACGATTATGTGTCTCTTTTCGGTATTATGGAAGCAGTTATTTTTCATAGTCGTTTACTTAAGAATTTTGCAATATGCGCCCCTGAATTCGCAGAGAAATGGGAGCCCGTAATAATAGGTGCAGACCCGAGTATTCGGAGCTTACTTGAAAGCTGTATTTTGTGTTGTAAGGACAAAACTGTGCAATTTATAGCTCTTGGGGAATATTATATTGACGCGCTTAATTATAACGCGACGATTAATAATAGGAATGAAATTCTCAACACAATAAGTCAAATTGCCCGAGAAAACGGGATAATTGTCAACGCAGGATATTGGGAGAAAAAAAGTGAATAATATTATAAAAATATTTGGTTTAGCTGCTTTTGTATTTTGCTTCGGCAGTAATTCCGGTGCAATGAGTTTTACCCAGGACGCTCCTTCCGCATGCCGCTTATCTTTTACTATAAGTCCGTTAAGTATTGTCGGCAGGGACGATTTGGAAAAAGTCATTATAAGATATTGTAAAGATGAAAATTGCGGGGAATATGAGGAGAAGCAGATTGCTCTGTCTGCTTCCGAGGATGGATATTCGTTTAAATCCGAATGTGGCGACACAGACGCTAAACTCTTTTATCTGATTATGCATTCTAAAAGCGGAGGCCGCTATGCGACGGAAAAACTTTGCAGAAAATGTGCGGGTGATTATAAAATTAAAATCAATAAAAATAAAGCGATAGAAATAATGAGCTACAAAGAAGGTTCCAGGGCCGTTATAGCGGAGATTAATAACAAATATTATGCGAGACAATATACTCTTAAAGACGATATAGACAGGGATCTGCTGCAAAAAGCGGCGGATAGCTTGCCGATATATGTTAAATTATGGAATAAAATAACTGTATGGCTTCGGGAGAAATTAAATCAAACCTGCGGACATAAAGGAATAGCAGGCAGCAATGCTTCCCCTGAAAATTATAACGGCGCTGAGCCGCTAAGTCCTCAAACGCTTGCTTCATTGGCGGCGGAATATATGTTGCTTGAAAATTTTTATTTTTTGGAACACCCTTCCGCTGCTGAGGCGCAAAAGTCGGGCTATGCCGCCGAATTATTAATGAAAGAATACGGCCTGTCTCCGGAAGAATGGAAAAACTTTTATACAGAGGCTTCGGCTAAAGGTTTATTAAAAATTCCGCTGATTTTTGACCCGATGTCAGCTTCAGAAAAGAATATGAGTATTTTCTTATTAGATAACTGGGTCTGGTTTGACTGATTTAGAATATTCGCAGTCATTTCTCCAGCATTGGAAGGGGCTCTGGAAGAAGCAATAAATAAAGATTAAAGATGCTTCATAATTTGATAAAATTTAGCAAATGGACAGATTTATAATAAAAGGCGGCAGGAAGCTTAAAGGCGCAATTGAAATCAGCGGCAGCAAAAACGCGGCTCTGCCCGTGCTTATGTGCACGCTGCTTACCGACGAGCCGTGCATAATAAACCGCGTGCCGGACCTGCGCGATGTACGCATCACAATTAAAATTTTGGAAGAACTGGGCAAAAAAGTTTCTTATGACAAAGGCACGGTTACGGTGGCGCATAAACATAAGCTGGCGACCGCTGTTTCCCATGATTTGGTCAAACAAATGCGCGCAAGTTTCTGGGTGGCGGGCCCGCTTTTGGCGCGCTTTAAAAAAGCCGCCATACCGCTGCCCGGCGGGTGTGCCATCGGCGTGCGGCCCGTTGACATACATCTTAAAGGTTTTGAAAAGCTGGGCGCGAAATGCGCTACGGAAAGGGGCAATGTCGTCATAAAAGCAAAAAAACTCAGCGCGGCAAAAATTATTTTGAGCTTCCCCAGCGTCGGCGCGACGCTTAACCTGATGATGTGCGCCGCTCTCATAAAAGGCACCACCGTGCTGGAAAACGCCGCGCGCGAGCCGGAGGTTGACGATGTCATAAAAGCCCTGCAGTCCATGGGCGCAAGTATCGGTATGGACGAGCACGGGCACATAATAATAGAAGGCGCGGGCAAGCTTTCCGGCATGAACCACACCGTGATTGCCGACAGGATTGAAACCGGCACCTATCTTCTTGCCGCCGCTGCAACGCGCGGGGACGTTCTCCTGAAAGAATGCAATCCGCAGCACAATGAAATTCTGCTTGAATACCTGCGCGAGGCCGGTTTTAATATTGAGACCGGCGAAAGCGGCATAAGCATAAGCGCGGGCGCAAAAAAGATAAAACCCGTGAATATAAAAACAGCGCCGTACCCGGGTTTTGCGACGGATTTACAGGCGCCGTGGATGACCCTGATGTGCCTTTGCGCGGGCGCGGCCGACGTCAGCGAGGATATTTTTGAAAACCGCTTCATGCACGCGCCGGAGCTTGTAAGAATGGGCGCGGATATTATTATTGATAAAACCGCCGCAAAAATTACCGGCGTGAAAAATTTCACGCCCGCCGCGGTGATGGCCAGCGATTTGCGCGGCGGCGCGGCTTTGGTTATTGCCGCGCTTTGCGCGCGCGGCGCCAGCGAAGTTGAGCGCGTTTATCACATAGACCGCGGCTACGAGCGTATGGAAGAAAAACTGGTCGGGCTCGGCGCGAATATACGCCGCTTTAATCCGGTTTCGGCTGAATGACTGCAGTCAATTGTCATTCCCGAAAGTTGTAATCGGGAATCTGAAAAAAACGGACGCGCGATAAAACTTGTCCCTGAGGCTTGTAATCGGGAAATACCGTGGCATGTCAAACAGACAGATACCCGATAAAAAATTTCGGGTATGACAAAACTGAAATATTCCGCTGTGACAACCAAAACTGGTAATATGACTATTTTACCTTCTCTGCAAAAAATTATTAAGCGCGGGCACGGCGATAAACGCAATCACCTGCCCGCCGTCAGAAAAACGGCGCG
>JAISDW010000059.1 GCA_031264445.1 Elusimicrobiota bacterium | reverse complement strand
GCAAGAACCGGCGAAAACGCAAAAACAATCAAAAATGTAAATATTAAAAATTTTTTCATATAATATTCCTCCTGCTATAATTATAATATGATTACGTCTAAAAAACAATATTAACTTTTAAAAATTCAATATATATGCGCCAATTCGGAAAGTATGCGTTTGATTTCCCCGCCTAAAATACCCTGATATACAAAATTAACGCTTCCGCGCAGCAATGCATGGTTGTTTTCCATAATTGTTATCTTAAGTTCCCCGCCGGGCATAATTACTTTAATTTTATTACCGACATATCCCAATTTATACGCCGCGGCCGCCGCCGCGCAACTGCTTGAGCCTGAAGCCAGGGTATAACCTGCGCCGCGCTCCCATATTTCTATTTTTATGGTTTTATCGTTTATTATTTTTACAAGCTGCACATTAATCCTGTTGGGGAAAACAGGATTATTTTCAATCAACGGGCCTATTTTGCATATGACATCTTTTGAAGTTTCTTTTGCAATAATAACGCAGTGGGGATTGCCTATACTTACGCATGTAATATTATAGAGTTTACCGTCAATTTTAAGCGGTTCGCTGATAACCTCGCGCTTTTTGCCGGCAAGCGGTATATCCGCGCTTGAAAACGAGATCTTCCCCATATCAACTTCAATTATCCCGCCTTCTTTCCTTATGAGACGCGCTTGCACAATGCCGCCTTTTGTTTCCAGCCTGAAGGAGTTTGTCCCTTGTATATATCCGGCGTCCAGCAGATATTTGAAAAAAATGCGTATACCATTGCCGCTTTTTTCAGCTTCGCTGCCGTCAGGGTTGAAGATACGGAACTTACAAAAAACCCCGCTTACCGCCGTTTCCAGCGGGCCGTACAAAATACCGTCCGAGCCAAGCCCGAAGTGCCTGTCGCACAATAATTTTATATTTTGTTTATTCAGCGCAATATCTGCTTTTGCCGGGTCAACAACAATATAATCATTGCCGAGCGCGTGGTATTTCGCTAATGAAGTATCTGGCATTTTTATTTTCCCGTTAAACAGCGATATACTTGATTATAACTTATTCGCACCATATTCTTTTGTTTTTTATACGATGTTTGGATATTTGCGTTTCCCATGCAAAGCGCGGAAGGGATATTGTACAATTATAAAATAAACAGCAAAAAGGAGAAATGGAAAAATGGAATTTATTACAAATCTTTTGGCGCAGGCTCATAAAAACGGGCAAACCACGCTTGCCGAAAGCGACTGCTACCAAATCTTCCGCCATATGGGCCTGCATACGCCGGAATTTAAAATTATCCCCCCCTCGCAGGAGATAAGCACCCTGTTGCCGGCTTTTGCGGGAGATAAGATAGTTATTAAAATTCTTTCTTCCAAAACGCTGCATAAAACCGATAAAGGCGGCGTAAAAGTTTGCGCCAAGAGCGAAGCCGCGCGGGTTTTTAAGCAAATGGCGGCGGACTTCCCAGAGGTTGAAAATTTTATGCTTGCTGAATTTATGGATTACCCGCATTTTGCGCTCGGGCGGGAGATTCTTTTGGGCGCGCGCGCGGATAAAGCTTTCGGCCCGCTTATCACCATGGGCATTGGCGGCACCGACGCGGAAAATATTACCAAAAAATTCCGCGCCGGCATTACACCCGCCATCGCGCCCGCGCAAAATATTGACGCGCAAAGTTTTATAGAAAATTCTTTTATCTGGCAGTATGCGGCCGGCAATGTGCGCGGCGGCAAAAAATCGGCCGATTTCGCTGATATGCAAAACTGGGTGCAAAAACTGGCGCAAATAATGCTGCGCTTCAGCGATAACGCAGCGTTTATTATTGACGAGCTGGAGATAAACCCCCTCGCCGCCGTCAACGGCAAACTTTGCGCGCTGGACGGGGTTTTGCGCTTTCATAAAAACAGCGGCGCGCAAAACGCAAAAATAAAATCTACCGCCGCCGGTATAAAATCGCTGCTTGAGCCCAAAACCGCGGCAGTTGCCGGCGTAAGCGCGGACAAAATAAATATGGGCCGTATAATAATGCGCAATGCGCTTGAAGCGGGTTTTGATAAAAATAATCTTTATATTCTTAAAAAAGAAGGCGGGGAAATTGACGGCGTCAAATGCTATCCGAGCTGCAAAGACTTCCCTAAAACAATAGATATGTTCGTCGTAACGGTACCCGCGGCCGCGGTGCCCGACGTGCTTAAAGACGCGGGCGAAAGCTGCAATATCAACGGGCTGGTGCTGATAAGCGGCGGCATAGGGGAAAAGGAAGGCAGCCACGAAATCCGCCAAAAAGTGGAAGACATGATAACCGCCGCCAAAAATAAAAACCCGGATTTTACGCTTAACGGCAGTAATTCGCTGGGGGTGATTTCCAACCCGGGCAAAATAAACACTTTATTTATACCTAAGGATAAACTTACGCCGCCGCTGGGCGCGCCGGGCAATTACGCGCCCTGCGCTTTTATAAGCCAGAGCGGGGCTTTTGTAATTTCCGCGCTGGGCAAGATGGAGCATATCAAACCGCTTTACTGCGTTACCACG
>JAISDW010000045.1 GCA_031264445.1 Elusimicrobiota bacterium | reverse complement strand
CCGTAAGCCATTGCGCCGTCGTAGCAGCCTTTGGCGGCCAGCACAAGCGCGCCCATAAGCTTTTCATTTTCGGGCGAGCCCCAGCAAAAATTATCCAGAAACGCGGTTTTTGTAATATCCGCGCCGACGCAAAGCAGATTGCGCACCGCCTCGTCGCAGCAGTTCAGCGCCATCTGATAAGGGTCCAGCTTGCCGATGGCGGGATTTAAACCGTGGCTGACGGCGAACCCGTTATAATCTTTATAATCATTCGTCGCGCTCAACGGGCGGATTACGGCCGCGTCGCCCGGGCCGTCGTGCGTAATGCCCTGCAAAGGTTTTATTACGGTATTGCCCTGCACTTCATGGTCGTACTGCCTTATAATCGCCTCGCGCGAGCAGGCGTTTAAATCCGCCAGGCATTTATGCAGCAGCGCGCCGTAATTTTTGGCGGGCACTTTGCCGGCTTTAAGTTTGGGCGCGTTCCATACGGCGCGGCGCGTGATGCGCGGCACGCCGCCGTGCAGGAAGTCATTACGCAGATCAACAATCTTTTCTTTGCCGTAAAAAACTTCAAGCCTGTCGGTTTTTGTAAATTTGCCCAAGACGGCAAACTCGCAGTCTTCCGATTTCAAAATAGCGGCAAGTTTTTTAAGGTTTTTGGGCGGCACGCAGAGTATCATGCGCTCTTGGCTTTCGGATACCCAGATTTCCCACGGTTTTATTTTGGTCTCTTTGAGCAGGGCTTTGCTCAAATCTATTTTTACGCCGATTTCGCTGCCAAGCTCCCCGATTGCGGAGGAGAACCCGCCCGCCCCGCAGTCCGTCGCGGCGCGGTAGAGTTTAGCATCGCGCAGTTTCATCATGGCGTCAAGAACTTTCTTTTCGTTAATGGCGTGGCCGATTTGCACGGCGGAAACTTCGCTCGCGTCTTCAATAATTGCGCTGGAAAACGTTGCCCCGTGCAGGCCGTCGCGCCCAGTACGCCCGCCGACGGCGACGACCAAATCGCCCGCGTGCACTTTTTTGTTTACGGCCCAGGTCGGCATAATGCCGATTGTCCCTACAAAAACAAGCGGGTTCAAAGCATAAGCGTCGTCATACCAAACCGCGCCGGCGGCGGTGGGTATGCCCAGGCGGTTGCCGTAATCGCGCACACCGTCAATAACGCCGCTTATTATGCGGCGCGGGTGCAGCGCGGCGGGCGGCAGCTTTTTATTATACTTAGGCGGGGCAAAACAAAAAATATCGGTATTTATCACGGGTTTTGCGCCAAGGCCCACGCCAAGAATATCGCGCACCACGCCGCCAACGCCGGTTTCCGCGCCGCCGTAAGGCTCAACCGCGCATGGGTGGTTGTGCGTTTCCGCCTTGAAGGCCAGCGCCCATTTTTTATTCTGGCCGAATTCAATCACACCCGCATTGTCCTTGAAGACGGACAGGCACCATTTCTTGTTGAGTTTTTTCGTGGCTTTGTAAATTGTACTTTTGAAAAGGCCTTCTTTTATGACCTCGGTTTTTTTGCCGTTTTTAAAATTAATAGGGTCATTGAAAGTTTTATGCTTGCAGTGCTCCGACCAGGTTTGGGCTATAGTTTCCATCTCGGCCTGCGTGGGCGCGCGGCCGATTTTCTGGAAGTACTTTTGCGCGGCTTGCATTTCCTGCCCGTTTAAACTCCAGCAAGCTTTGTTTTGAAGCACGCAAAGCTCTTTGCCGTTCAGCTGATCGAATTGTTTCAGTAAATTTTCCATTTTATTTTTCCTTTTTTAATTACATAATCGTTACATAAGATTTTTCAGTTTGTATTGGCAGAGCTGTCTCAAAATCCCCTTATAAAAATATTTCAGTTACATAAGTTACATAAGAATTATGCCCCAAAAGGCACATATTTCACGTGTTCTTTAGAAATGCTTTTGGGCGGCTTTCATTTTTTCCCATCGCAAACTCCACCCGCCATATAATATTTTACTCTTCCTTTCTTTGATATTGTTCTAATATTGAAACAATATCCATAAAGCCTTTTTTAGTGGCAATTTTTAATGGAGTTTCTCCTATATAATTTCTAATGTTTAAATTTGCTCCATTTCTTAGCAATAGCTTAACAGCCTCTTTATTATTTAAATCAATGGCGACAAACAGTGCAGCAGGATGGCTCGTACATTCGATATTAACTTCATCGTTGGGGCTAAGACCAAAAGAACGATAGGCGTCTTCAGAAATTTCTTTTGGAAGGCTTTTTAAAGGGACAAATTTGGTCTCATCACAAACACCTTCATTTGGTGAAACTCCGGCTTCCAAAAGCATTTTAAGTATTCTTTCTTGCGTGGGATTTAATTCCCCTACAGAAGTTCCATTTGATATCACCATAAAGTGAGAAAAATTCTGTGGACTTATTGCGAGTTCAAGAAGCTGTTGGCCATTAGTTTTTGCACCTGCTGCCAAGAGTATCTCAACTATTTCCATATGACTATTATGGACGGCTTCTTGTAAAGCTGTGCGGTCATATTGCTTAGATATTTTATTAACGTCAATATTTTGTTCTAATAGTAACCGCACAATACCAATATTCCCTTCTCGCGAAGCCCCGATAAATAAATCAATATTTGGACCATTTACAAATTTCCCATTTAAAAACAGTTCCAATATAATATCTGAACTAAGTTTATAACCGTCGTATCCTTTGTTACATATGTATGTCAATAGATGTGGATGTGCCTGCTTTGTAGTATCTACTCCAGCCAGACATATTTGTTTTCCTTTAGCATCTCTGGCCAAGCAGTAAAAATCCCCGCCATAATAAAATTGAATAGCCCATTCCGCTTGGTCATTTTTACTCCAATCATTCCAATATAACACTGTAATATGACCCTGATCCTCACTTTCGTCAATCAAATATTCAAAACCGCTTTTTAATCTGACACTACCGAGATATTTCCCCTCGCCTCTTACGGCAATATCTTCAAAATCCATATTTAATTTCCTTATATCGTTTGCATAATGGCCATTAGCCAAATGATATTCCTGCTGCGCGCGCCAAATAAGCCTTATATTATCAAAGGCTCCGTCATATAAATGTTTAGGGTCTTGTGAGTACCCGGGTTGGTGTTTTAATATAGTAAAGTTTTTGGAATATGTTCCTAAGGCCGAATGAGATTTGTAAAATTTAGGAATAACATAACAACACAAAAACAATACAATAACCGAGCTAATAATAACTGCAATTTGTGATTTAGTAATATCAATTTTTGTTATTTGCATAATTTTCTCTTTTTCAAAATTACATTTTTAAACTGCTGGATTGCCGCGTCGTTTAGCTCTCCGCAATGACAGCTTTTTATTTTATCTTTTAGCCGATTTTTCCAATTCTTTTTCTATTTCTTCAACCGACGGCAAAGAAGATCTAAAATCTTTCGGCAGGCTGCGCATAATTTGATAATCGCTCACGCCTATTGGATTTTTAACGCCCTGCAACGCGTATTTTACAACGGTTTCGTTTTTGGATTTACAAATCAGTATACCAATCGTCGGATTATCGCCTTTGGTTTTCAGTTTATCGTCTATAACGGAAACATAAAAACCGAGCTTGCCGGAAAACTCCGCCTTAAACACCACAGTTTTTAGTTCTATTGCGATATAACAATGTAAACGCGTGTGATAAAACAACAAATCCACATAAAAATCTTCCCCGCCTACGGACAGTTTATACTGATTGCCGATAAAAGAAAATCCGCTTCCAAGCTCCAAAAGGAATTTGCTCAAGTGTTCCAAAAGATTTTTTCCTAATTCTTTTTCGTCGAATTTTCCCCTGATTGTGAGGAAGTCTAAATTGTAAGGGTCTTTTGTTATTTGTAAAGCCAAATCAGATTGAGGTTTAGGGAGTTTTGCTTTAAAGTTTGTTATTGCTTTGCCTTGCGCGGAATATAAATCAGCTTCCAAAAAATTCATTAAAACCGCTCTGCTCCATCCGTTTTCTATGGTTTTTTGAACATAAAAAATTGCTTCTTTTATAGATTTGCATTTTGTGAAAATCTGAACGTTATGGAACCAAGGGATTTGAAAAATCGGGTTGCTTTCAAATTCGTCAGCAAGTTGCTGACGAATTGCAATGTCTCTTATGATTGCCCCATTTTTATCAGAATTTGCAGAAAGTTGGCACAAACCTGATTCGTCTTGTATATAAAACTCAAAAAAACGCTTACAATATTTTAAGTTCGTTTCAGAAAAACCTTGCATATCGGGAAATTCCGCCCGCAATTCTTTGCTGAGTTGCCCGAAAAAACCGCTGCCCCACTCCGCGTCCATTTTGCGCAAGACAATATCGCGTCCTAAATCCCAATAAAGGCATAACAATTCGCTGTTTACTTTTATTGCCGCTTTTATTTGGCTTTGGCGAATGCGGGATTTTAATTCCTTCAGCCAACTGCGGTATTTTTGGTCTATTATTTTCATTTTCAAAATCACTCTATGAAAAATTTATTTACCACTTCGTTGACGAAAGTTTTTTTGACGGCCGCTTCCAGCTGCGCTTTAGTAAATTTACCCTTTACCGCGAAGGCATTGCCCACGCGCGCAATCCGTGGGCGCGCTTTGCCCATTGCGGCAATTACGTCTTTTACGCTTTCGCCCACGACGTCGGTGGAAGAATCGCGTATCCACACCTGCACTTTAAAAAAGCCTTTTGGTTTCTGTACGGCGGTGCGGAAGGTTTCAAGCACAGGGTCGGCAAACAAACCCGCGGCAAACGCTTCAATATCGGCCGGGCCGTAATCGCCCTCCAGTTTATAGATAACGCTGGGGATAACTTCGGCTATATCCTTAAGCCCGGCCGCGGCCAGCCGCGCTTTAACCGCCGCGTTTTTTTTATCGCCGTAATTTTTCTTGCGGAAGACTTCTATAAAACTTTCCATCGCCCTGTTCTCCTTTTGTTTTACCTGAAAAAACGCCTTAAAAAAATACAGCCCTTTTACAGGCTGTCTTTGGTTATTCTTTCCAGAGCTTCCCGGTATTTGGCCGCCGCGCCTTTTACGATCTCGGGGCTTATTGCCGGCGGCGCGCTGTTTTTATCCCAGCCCGTCTGCTCCATATAATCGCGGATAAACTGTTTGTCAAAACTCTGCGGGTTAACGCCCGTTTTATACTGCGCCGCGTCCCAAAAGCGCGATGAATCCGGCGTAAGGATTTCGTCAATAACTATCACTTTGCCGTCTATAATCCCAAATTCAAACTTGGTATCCGCCAGAATAATGCCGCGCGGCTGCAGATACCGCCAGCCATAATTATACAGGGCAAGGCTTTTGTCCCTGAGCTCGGCCGCGAGGGCCGCGCCCAGCTTTTCTTCCATGAAAGAAAAGGGCACGTTTTCATCGTGGCCTTCGTCGTTTTTTGACGCGGGCGTAAAAATCGGCTCGGGCAGTTTTTGGGCATTTTGCAAACCTGCGGGCATTTTAATGCCGCAGACCGTGCCCCGCTTTTCATACTCAGCCCACGCGGAGCCGGCTATATAGCCGCGCACCACGCATTCAAAATCTATACGCTGCGCTTTTTTCACCAGCACAGTGCGGCCGGCAAAGTAAGCGGCGTCCAGTTTAACGCCGTCGGGAAGGAGCTTGTTTATTTCGTCAATATCCGAAGAAATAAGATGATTGGGGACTATAGCCGCAGTTTTGGCAAACCAAAAATTACTTATGGCCGTGAGTATTTTACCCTTGCCGTCAATGGGCGTGGGCAGGATATGGTCAAAAGTTGAAACCCTGTCGGAAGCGACGATTAAAAGCTTATCCTGTAAATCATATACTTCGCGTACTTTGCCGCTTCTAAGAAGCGGCAGGTTTAATTTGTTCATTTTAGTTTTCTCTCTGCCGATATAATAATATTTTCCAACAAATAAGTAAGAGTAAGCGGCCCGACGCCACCCGGCACGGGGCTTACCGCGCCTGCGATTTTGACCACATTATCGTAATCAACGTCGCCGCAGTAGACGCCGTTTTCATCCTCATTGGTGCCCACGTCAACAACAACCGCGCCGGCGCGCACCATGCCCGCTTTCAAAAACCTCGGCGAGCCTATGGCGCAAACAACAATATCCGCGCTCGCGAGCGAAGCTTCCATATCTTTTGTTTTTGAGTGCAGAATTTTTACGGTGGCGTTTTCGCACGTAAGCATATGCGCCGCCGGCTTGCCCACGGTTGAGCTGCGGCCTATTACCGCGGCTTCCGCGCCTGCAAGCGGGATTTTGTGATATTTCAAAAGCTCAACCACGGCTTTTGCCGTGCACGGTGCAAAGCCGCGCATGTCCTCAATCTCTTTTGCGGTTTTGCATAAAAACAGGCGGCCGGCATTAAGTGCGCTTGCGCCGTCTATATCCTTTGCGGCGTCAAGGGCCTCCCAAACGGCGGGGATATCCAAATGTTTTGGCAGCGGTTTAGGAATAAGCACAGCGTCGGCACCCGTATCGGCGCAGGTTTTTTTGATTATATTTATAAAGTCTTCAGCCGTGGTTTGCGGATTAAATTCAATAAGTTCGCCCGAAATTCCGAGTTTTTGCGCAGCTTCAAGCTCTTTTTTAAGGTAGAGATAAGAGGCATAACCGCCCTGCCATCCTATGCCGGCAAGTTTCAAAGGCCGCCCCAAGTTTTGGCTACAGGCCTGCGCCCTGGCGCCCAGCGTTTGGCGGATTCGGGAAGATAAGGTTTT
>JAISDW010000036.1 GCA_031264445.1 Elusimicrobiota bacterium | reverse complement strand
ATTTTGATTTTTTAACGCTCACCGCACAATACAACGAAAAGGAATTGGAAGATGCCCTGACTAAAAACATAACAAAATTCCTTTTGGAATTGGGGCAGGGTTTTTCTTATGTAGGCAGGCAAATACATTTGACAGTCGGTAAAGAAGATATTTTTATTGATTTGCTGTCTTATCATTTAAATCTGCGCTGTTATGTAGTAATTGAACTGAAAACTGGCAAATTTGAAGCCGCGCACACAGGGCAGCTAGGACTTTATGTGTCAGCAGTAAACCATCAATTAAAAAAAGAAGCCGACAACCCGACAATAGGGCTGATTATTTGCAAAACAAAGGATAATATTGTTGCGCAGTATTCTTTGGAAAGCAACAGCCAGCCGATAGGGATTTCCGAGTATAAATTTTCAAAAGTGTTGCCAAAGAATTTTAAAAATTCCTTGCCTTCCATTAAGGAAATTGAGGCGGAATTGAAAAAACATAAAACCTCTAAGGAAACAAAAAAGTAATGGTGGTTTAAAAAGATAAAATATACAGGCAAAAATTTTGAGATTACAAACAAGGACTTATACAATGAAAAAATTGCCAAAAGGTTTGATTATAAATTTGATTACATGGGCGGTAATATTGTCGGCGGTATTGTCTGCCGCTTATGCATTCAATAAACTTACAGCGGCAAAAACTGCGCCGGTTATATATCCCGCGCAAAACACGGCGGCGGCAAAAAATATTCCGGCAGCAAACGCAAATGCAATGCCTGAACAAACTTTTGTTATTGAAGAGGATAAAGGCACCGGCAATATTGATGAAGAAAAAACAGACAATAATGAAATAACAGAAATAGAAGAAAATATTGAAGCAAAAGCCGAAGAATTACCTAACGAAGAACCTGCCGTTGAAATGACGCCGGAAGAGCAACAACAAGCAAAAAATACAGAAGTATATAACGCTGTGCAAGCAGGCGATGTAGAAAGATTAAAAAAAGCTTTAGAAAACGGCGGCAGCGCAAATAGTTGTAAGTTTTTACGGTATTCTTCTGATGAATACTACTGCCCAGAAAACTATGAGGATACTGCTTTTTTTGTTGCTTTGAAAAAAAGAGATTATAATATAATGAAAGTTTTAATAAAAAACGGTTTTGCATCAGATACTATTGTTTGTTATTGGGACGGGTGTGTTAAGGATTATACTCTTAAAGATTTTATCATAGAAGAAGTAAACCGCAGCCAAGATATAGAATTGGCGGATTTTTTAATTGATAATGGCGTATATCCATTAACTTATAGCGCGGTTTTCTTTGACCCAACCTGTGAAGGGCTTCCTCCCCCAGTGAGGTCAGGGCAACAATTTACACAACATTTATTGGAGCGCGGCTTTTCGCCGGAAGCAGTTGATTTATCATTTTTTATGGGAGATAAACCTTTTGCTGAATATCTCATATCAAAAGGGGTAAAACCTACTCTTTGCGGCCTTCGTAATATAGAAGATTT
This sequence comes from Elusimicrobiota bacterium, assembly GCA_031264445.1. Lineage (GTDB taxonomy): Bacteria > Elusimicrobiota > Elusimicrobia > Elusimicrobiales > Elusimicrobiaceae > Proelusimicrobium. The sequence goes on along the minus strand of JAISDW010000036.1, from coordinate 34,394 downwards.
TAAATTTATGTTTAGTAAAGGCGGAGATTTAAATGAGCAATGTCTTCCATATTCGGAAACGCTGATTGAATATTATTCATATCCACAAAGCGATCGTCATACTCACTATGCAAAGATAGACATACTCAAATTTCTTGTTGAAAATGGCGCACAAGTATCTGCTAAAGTTCTGGGCAATGTTATTTTCTCTAGTGCTTTTTGGAGAGAATCATCTATTGTGGACTATTTATCGTCTCAAATACAAAATCCTCAGGAAGTATTTGAAAAAATTGTTAATGAATATATACAAAAGATAAATATAGAAAACATAGGTAATTCTGGATACAATTTTTCAGACTATCTTGAACCGCTTGCGATTGCTTTAAAATATTTGCCAGACCAAGAACAATGTTCCGAAATAATTACTTCTTTTATTAACAATAGAGATAAAGTTCAAGAAACAAAAGATTGTTTAATTTTATTAAAACAAGAACAAGAGCAAAAGAGTCAACAGAAAGCGCAATAAAAATAGCAGGGTAAAGCTATGCTTAAAAAGAGTTTAAATAAAAATTATATTGCCAATTGGTAAAAATGTTAATCAATACAAATGAATATTTTAAAACCGTAAGCGATGTGAAGCAGCAAATACTGTTGGCTCAGCAACGCGAGTATGTCAAAATTTGCCAAGATTTATGAAGGTTCTAAAATAGTGCAACAGGTGTTGCAGAATTTACCGTGGTGCCATAATATAGCTCTTAAGTAATGTGGTGTAAAATAGTTCGCAAATGAAAAAAGGTTTATAGATAATTTTAAAAGTTAAGACAGGAGAAACAAAATAATGACAATGTCAGAAGAAGAATTGGGTAAGTCTTACGATTCCTCCAAAATTCAGGTGCTGGAAGGCCTGGAGGCCGTAAGGAAGCGCCCCGCAATGTATATCGGTTCCACGGGCGCGCCGGGGCTGCATCATTTGATTTACGAAGTGGTTGACAACTCTGTGGACGAAATCCTTGCGGGCAACGCCACCAATATAACCTTCACGATAACAGAAGACACTGTGTGCAGCGTTGAAGACGACGGCCGCGGCATACCCGTTGACCCGATGAAAAACGTCAAAGACCCAAAGCTCAAAGGCAAATCCGCGCTGGAAGTGGTGATGACAGTCCTGCACGCGGGCGGCAAATTTGACAGCGGGGCGTATAAAGTTTCCGGCGGTTTGCACGGCGTGGGCGTATCGTGCGTCAACGCGCTTTCCGAATGGATGGAAGTCGTGGTAAAAAGGGACGGCGGCGCGTACTACCAAAAATACCGCCGCGGCGTGCCTGAAGAGAAAGTAAAACAAACCGGCGCCACCAAAGAGCACGGCACCAAAGTAACATTTAAGACCGATAAAGAAATTTTTGACGAGAATATTTTTTCTTACGATACCGTCGCCAACCGCCTGAGGGAGCTGGCTTTCCTAAACGCGGGCGTCAAAATAACGCTCAGCGACGAGCGCGAAGAAAACAAAACCCAGACTTTTATTTACGAAGGCGGCATATCGCAGTTCGTCAAATACTTAAACACCAATAAGCGGGTAATAAATCCCGAGCCGGTCTATCTTATAAAAGAGCAGGATAATAATTATATTTCCTTCGCTCTGCAGTATAATGACGGTTATTCGGAAAACGTTTATTCCTTCGTCAACAATATCAATACCATTGAGGGTGGCACGCATTTGAGCGGTTTCCGCTCCGCTTTCACGAGGGTTGTGAACGAATATATAAAAAGCAATAATCTGCTTAAAAATAAAGACCTTTCTATTTCCGGCGACGACCTGCGCGAAGGCCTCACGGCCGTGCTTTCGGTCAAAATCCCGCACCCGCAGTTTGAAGGGCAGACTAAAACCAAGCTCGGCAATTCGGAAATTGAAGGCATAGTCCGCTCAATCGCGGGCGATACTCTTACAACTTTTTTTGAGGAAAACCCCAAGACCGCGCGCGCCATTTGCGATAAATGCATAAACGCCGCCGTCGCGCGCGAAGCCGCGCGCAAAGCAAGGGATTTGACGCGCCGCAAAGGCGCGCTGGAATCGGGCGGGCTGCCGGGCAAACTGGCCGACTGTCAGGAAAAAAATTCCGAGCGCTGCGAGCTTTTTATAGTTGAAGGCGACAGCGCCGGCGGCTCGGCCAAGCAGGGGAGGGACAGGGTCTTTCAGGCCATTCTCCCTCTGAGGGGTAAAATACTTAATGTTGAAAAATCCCAGCTTGTCAAAATTTTATCCAATGAGGAAATCCGCACGCTTATCTCCGCCGTCGGCACCGGCGTTGGGGAAGGCGAAGGCGGTTTTGACCTTGCCAGGCTTCGCTATAACAAAATTATCCTCATGGCCGATGCCGACGTTGACGGCCAGCACATCACCACGCTGCTGCTGACTTTCTTCTACCGCCAGCTTAAGCCGCTTATTGATAACGGCCATATTTATATTGCGCAGCCGCCTTTGTACAAAGTAAAAAAAGGCAAGGCGGAAGAATATATGCAGACCGAAGACCAAATGCAGGCATGGCTGTTTAACGAGGCCATGCGCTCCGTCAAAGCAAGCGCGGCCGGCGGCAAAGAAATGACGCCCCGGCAGCTGGAGGATTTCCTAAAAATCCTGCGCGAAATTGAAAACCTGCTGATTAGGCTTGAAGCCAAGGCTTTGGGCATTAAAGAGTATCTGAGCTTTAAAGAAACGGGCCGGCTGCCGCTTTACCGCTCGCCCCTGCATAACGGCGGATACAAATATTTCTACAGCGACCAGGAATACCGCGATTATGAGGAGCAGACAATAGCCGAACGCCGCGACGAGCTGCTTACCGCCGGCACGCCCGATACGGAAATTGACAATGATTCCCTCATTCCGGATCATCAGAGTTTAAGGGAATTCGGCAAACTCCTTGCCGCGGAAAATAAAATAAAGGAAGCCGGTTTCACGCTGCTCAATTATCCGGCGATTGAAGACGAAAAGAAAAAAACCAAACCGCTTTTCACCGTCAGCGACGGCAAAAAAGATACTCTGGTTTACAGCCTTCAGGAGTTTTTGAAGACCGTCAAAGACGCGGGCGCGCAGAGCGCCGCGATACAGCGTTATAAAGGCCTTGGCGAAATGAACCCCTAGCAGCTTTGGGAAACCACCATGGACCCTTCCAAACGCAAACTTGTGCGCGTGGCGATAGAAGACGCCGCCGACACGGAAAAGGTTTTTACTATGCTTATGGGCGATAAAGTGGAGCCCAGGCGCGCTTTCATAGAATCGCACGCCCTTGAAGTGCGCAACCTGGATATTTAGAGGAAAATTTTATGGCAGAAACCAATGAACAAAAAAATATAGATTTATTCGGCAGCGTCAGGCAGCGCGATATCGGGGAGGAGATGAAATCCTCCTATATAGACTATGCGATGAGCGTAATCGTGGGCCGCGCCCTGCCCGACGTGCGCGACGGCCTTAAGCCAGTACACCGCCGCATACTTTACGCAATGGATGAAATGGGCCTCAAATACAATAAGCCCTATAAAAAATCCGCCCGCGTCGTCGGCGACGTTTTGGGTAAATACCACCCGCACGGCGACGTCGCGGTTTATGACGCGCTGGTGCGCATGGCGCAGGATTTTTCAATGCGCAATATGCTGGTCAACGGTCAGGGAAACTTCGGCTCAATAGACGGCGACTATCCGGCTGCTATGCGTTATACGGAAGTCCGCCTGCAGGCCATAGCGGACGAACTGCTCAGCGACCTTGATAAAGACACGGTAAAATTTATCCCCAACTACGACGGTTCTTTGCAGGAGCCTTCGGTGCTGCCCGCCAAAATTCCGCAGCTGCTTGTAAACGGCTCAAGCGGCATTGCCGTCGGCATGGCGACAAATATTCCCCCGCATAATCTGGCGGAAGTTTGCAAAGGCATAATAGAGATTATTAATAACCCCGCAATAACCACCAGGGAAATGATGCACATAGTAAAAGGGCCGGATTTCCCCACGGGCGGCATACTGCGCGGCACAAAAGGCGTAATGGATTATTTTGAGACGGGCCGCGGCTCGCTCAAACTGCAGGCGCGCGCGGAGATAGAGGAAATGAAAGGCGGCCGCGAAGCCATTATTGTGACCGAAATCCCCTATCAGGTCAACAAAACCAATCTGATAGAATCAATAGCCGGCCTGGTGCGCGATAAAAAGATAACAGAAATTTCGGATATCCGCGACGAATCCGACCGCCGCGGCATGCGCCTTGTGATAGAATTAAAACGCGACGCCACGGGGCAGGTCGTTTTAAACCAGCTTTTCAAACACACGCAGCTGCAAACCAGCTTCGGCGTGAATATGCTTGCCATAGTTGACGGCAAGCCGCGCGTGCTGGGCATAAAAGACGTCATGCGCCAGTATGTCAGGCACCGGCAGGAAATCGTCAACAACCGCACGCGCTTTGATTTAAACAAGGCTTTAAAGCGCGACCACGTTTTGCAGGGCTTCCTTGTCGCGCTGGCCAATATGGATGAAGTTGTCGCCATAATCCGCAAATCGCGCGACGCAAACGAGGCTAAACTGGCTTTAATCAAAAGATTCTCGCTCAGCGAGGCGCAGACGCAGGCCATACTTGATATGCGCCTGCACCAGCTTACGCAGCTGTCTTCGCTGGCAATAGAGCAGGAGCAAAAAGAACTTGCCTCTCTCATCAAAGACCTGCAGGATATCCTTGGCAGCCCTCAGCGCGTCCTGGAAATCATCGTACAGGAACTTAATCAGATGATTAAGGATTACGGCGACAAACGCCGCACCGAAATTTCCACCGATATCACTGACTTTTCAATAGAAGATTTGATTGATGAGGAAGACGTCGTAATCACTCTTTCCAACGACGGCTATGCAAAACGCATACCGCTGGACACTTACAAATCGCAGAACCGCGGCGGCAAGGGCATTATCGGCGGCAAGACGAAAGAAGAGGATTTTATAGAGCATCTTTTCGTCACCTCCAGCCACGCCACTATACTTATGTTTACCAACCGCGGGCGCGTATTTGCCTTAAAAGCCTTTGAAATCCCCGAAGGCAACCGCCAGAGCAAGGGTAAGGCTATAGTCAATCTGCTGCAGATATCAGGGGAGGAGAAAGTTACCTCCGCCGTCGCCATTTGCGATTTTGACCCCAAAAACGCGGGCGAGACTTACCTTACTATGTGCACGCGTATGGGTACCATAAAACGCTGCGAGCTCGCTGAGTTTGCCAATATCCGCCGCACGGGCATAATCGCCATCGGGCTGGAAGAAGGCGACGTGCTGATGTCAGTCCAGCTTACAAACGGCAAGAGCGATATCGTAATAGCCACCAGGCAGGGCAAATCAATAAGATTTGACGAAAATCAGGTGCGCGCCATGGGCCGCACGGCCAAAGGCGTGATAGGCATACGCATGGCCGAGGGCGACAGTGCCGTAGGCATGGAGCACGCCCCGCGCGAAAGCGCGCAGCCGGATGTTCTTTCCGTCTGCGAAAACGGCTACGGCAAACGCACCGAGTTTGGCGAATACCGCACGCAGAACAGGGGCGGATCGGGCGTTATAACTATTAAAACGAGCGAGCGCAACGGCCCGGTGGTCGGCATAAAACTGGTGGACGAGAGCAAAGACCTCATGATTATCACCGAAAAGGGCATGGCCATACGCATCCGGTGCGAAGAAATCCGCAGCGTGGGCCGCAACGCGCAGGGCGTAAGGCTTGTCAAGCTGGACGACGGCGACAGGATTGCCCGCGTGGCCCCCGTGGTAAAGGAAGAAGAGGAGCGCCGCGAGGATGCGGAAGGCGCCGCCGGCGCACCAGCCAAAGCCGCAGATTAGGCCGCTCGCGTTAGGTTTTCCACCCTCTCCCCAATTTCCCTCTTTCTTTATGAGGGGGAAGACCGGGGCGGGGGTGGATTATTTTTTATTATATTTAATTTTTCTTTCCCTCCCCCGCTGTCTTTAAATACTCCTTAATTCGTAAAGTACATTCTTAAATATAGTGCAAAATAAATAAAATATTGCTATACTTAAAAATATCTTTATACAAAATGTGTAACATTGCATGACAATATTTAACGGCTGGAATTAAAAAATGCATATTTTATTGGATATTTTAGAGCTGATACCGAGAATTATAATTCCCCTGTCTGTGATATGGATAATCGCCTTTATCTGGGCTTTTATTTATCTGCCGTATATACTAATAAGAAAATTTTTAAATAAAAATTTCAGGCTGCTTGTCAGAATTAAATGGTTTGCCGGCGTATGCGTCTTTTTAATAGCAGGATATTTGCTTGTTGATTGGTCTTTCTCCTCGCACTGGCGCACACGTGATACGGATATAGCCAGGGTGGAGTTCCCTTATCCTATTGTAAAAGCTGGGGAGGAATTTTTTATAAGTATCCCGAACGACCTCACAATTAGTTTTTTTGGAAATAACCCAATGCGCGGATCCTTAGAAAACGCGGCCGATGGTTTTATTAAAGCTTCTTCCGAGGATAAGTGGATATGGATAGTTAATAAAAAACCTACGGTAATATCAGGGAAAGAGTGTTTATACTACGTAAAAATTCTTGAAGACAGTAAAAGTGAATATGAATATATAACTTTTGTTTGCAAAATGGACGAGGACAAATATTCGGCCATAATACTTTCAAAAACCCACAGCGTCCCAAAGGAAGACATTATCCGTGTTAAAAACAGTATAGTTTTTAAGTAGCTTTTGTTTATTTCCTCCGCAGGGCATATGTCCGTTTCTGTCTTTATTTTGCGTGCAAATGAGATAATATAAAGTTAGTCAAGCTAACTGCGCCGCCGCTGTATGCGAAAGTTTGTAGATGATGTTATTTTATAATTTTATGCAGGGGAATTTATTGCCCAGCATTCTTTTTGTGGCGGTGGCATACCGCATAGATCTTTACAATCCTCATAAAAGTTTTCACATGAAAACTTTTTGTGGCCAATCCTGCGCAAACATATAAAATTTTCACGTGAAAACTCAGTCAATCAATCCATGCCGCCCCTCCTGCGCGCTTGACTTCGCGCTATTTATTATATTTAATATTTATATAATTTTAAAACAGTTGGGAGTATTATATGGGCGAAATAGTATGCGTCGCAAATCAGAAGGGCGGCGTCGGCAAAACGACGACTTCCGTAAATCTTTCCTATGCTTTGGCCTGCCTCGGGCAGGAGGTTTTACTGGTTGATTTTGACCCGCAGAGCAATGCAAGTTCAGGCTTGGGCATTATATTGAAAGATGATGAAAAATCGGTTTACCATCTGCTTACCAGAACAGCGGCTTTTAAAGATATTGTACGCCAGAGCAGCCATGAACTGTTAGATGTTTTGCCCGCCAGCAAAGATCTTGCCGGCGCAGAAGTGGAGCTTGTAAACCTCCCCGGGCGGGAAAAAGTGCTCAGGGAAGCGCTTTCCACAGTAAAAAAGATGTATGATTTTATCATTATAGATTGCCCCCCGTCGTTGAGCCTTTTAACCATAAATGCGCTTGTAGCGGCGGACAGTGTAATTTCCCCTATACAATGTGAATATTATGCTATGGAAGGCCTTGCACATTTTATCAATACAACGGGTAAAGTAAAGCAATTTTTGAGCCCGCAGCTTAAGGTTGACGGCGGTATTCTTACCATGTATGACGCCCGCATGAATCTGGCCAATCAGGTTAAAGATGAAATTTCTAAATTCTACGGCGATAAAGTCTATAAAACGCCTATACCGCGCAATATCCGCCTGGCGGAAGCACCGAGCTTCGGCCAAAGCATTTTTGAATATGACCCTTCCTGCCGCGGCACGCGCGCCTACCTTGATTTAGCCGTTGAATTTCTTGAACGCCGCGGCGCAAAACCCGGGGATTATAAAGATTATCAGTATTCCGCCGGCATAAAAGCGGATTTTGACTTCGGAGGATAATTAACATGAGACAAGCCTTAGGCAAAGGGCTGGAGGCCCTTTTAGGCGGGGCGCAAATCCCGCAGGACGGCAGCAGCAATAATGGGGTACAAAGCATACCTGTCAATAAAATAATCCCCAACCGCTACCAGCCACGCAAAACTTTTAATGAAGAAAGCCTTAAGGAGCTGGCGCAGTCCATCAAGCAGCACGGGCTGACGCAGCCGGTGGTTGTTGTATATGACAGCGGGCTGGATAAATATGAACTCGTCGTGGGTGAGCGCCGCTGGCGCGCTACCCAGCTGGCCGGCCTTAAAGATGTGCAGGCTATAGTCCATTCCAAACTGGACGAAAAACAGCTTTGCGCCCTTGCTCTTATAGAAAATATCCAGCGCGAAAATCTGAATCCCATAGAAACCGCCTTGGGCTATAGGAGCTTGATACAAAAATTTGAAGTATCGCAGAGCGAGCTGGGCGAATACTGCGGCAAGTCTAAAGCGGCGGTCTCAAATACCTTGCGCCTGCTGGAGCTTCCGTCCGGCATACAGGAAGCCATTTCTTCCGGCAAAATAACCGAAGGCCACGGCCGCGCGCTTTTAATGCTCTCTGATGAAAAAAAGCAAGATATTTTGCTGAAAAAGATTATCGCGGGCAAGATGTCCGTGCGGCAGGCGGAGAGCGCGGCCCGCGCGCTTTTGCTGCCTTCAAAGGAAACCAAAAAAACCGCCAAAACGCCCGATATACAGTCTTTTGAGCAGAGCCTCCAAGAAGCGCTTGGCGCAAAAGTTGAGCTGCGCCAAAGCTCAAAACACGGCAGAGGCATTTTGATGCTGCACTATAATTCACTTGAAGAACTGGACAGGCTGGCAGAAAGACTTAAAAGTAAAATGTTATAGAAAGATTATAAAAGCAAAAGTTTTCATGTGAAAACTTTTATGGGGCTTGCGGCAGGCAGTTTTGCGGCCGCAAGTCTTTTTTGTTGAGAAAACATGGGTGTTTATTGAAAACTCTCGTCGTAGAAAATCGCTTTTAACCAAAATGGCGTTTATTTTTGCTTTTGTTTTTCTTTTTGATAAATCCTGCGGGCAGAGTGCAAAAAGCTCCTAAAATGCATTTTTGCCAAAAAGAATGTGATTTTGGCCGTTTTTGGATAAATTTAATGGGCTTTAGCGCAAATCCGGCAGGCTTTTGCTCACAATTTCCACACAAATTGTGCCCGCCGCAAAGCCGCCGCCGCGCAAAAAAGAAAGAAAAAGGCAAAAGTTAGTTCGCCTAATTTTATGTGGGCTCGGCCCGCAAAACAAAATTCCGCAGCGCGGCAAGCGGTGCTAAACGGCGGCAAGGCAGGCCCCGCAGTAGGAAGATATTAGTTTAACTAACTTATTGTTTTTTTGCCCTTCGCGCAATGGTTGTGACAATATGCCATCCGTAAAAAAATATACAAACCGCCGGCGCATATTATATTTTGTAAAGTCTTAGTTAAAGACAGATATGCACAATTCCATGCTCTAAAGTAATCCGTTTCTCCGTTGTTATGCCCGAAAGCCTTTATCGGGCATCCGGCCTTTTTCAGATTCCCGATTACGACCTTCGGGAATGACAACAAAAATATTTATTGCTCCTTCCGCAATTACGACTAAAGATAAAACTCTGCCTTTAACTAAGACTTTCCGTTATATTTTGTATAATTTTTGTAAGTTGTAAGATATTATTTTACTACGCCGCTGAGGAGGGTTTATGAAATTTAAAAAAGCATCAGGCATTATTTTGTGCACGGTTTTTATGACCGTTTTGTTTATCTCGTGCAGTAAAAACATCCGCGATAATAAGGATAATTTAACGGAACCATCTAATTTGATAGAAGCTGTTGAGAAAGGAAATATCGCCCAAGTCCAAAAATTTATACAAGAAGGCGCTGATATCAATGCTCAGGGCAAATACGGCCTTACGGCATTGATGGCTTCTTCCCTATTAGGAGATAAAGAGATTGTTTCCATGCTGCTGAAAGCCGGAGCTAACCTTGATTTACAAAATGAAAGATGGTTTGGCCGGACAGCGTTAATGATGTCTTCAGAACATAAAGAGATTGTTTCCCTGCTGCTACAAGCCGGGGCCAATCCTGATTTGCGAGATGAAAGCGGCTGGACGGTGTTAATATCTGCCGTGGAGAAAGGTCACAAAGAAATTGTTTCAGTGCTATTGGACGCCGGAGTTGACCCTGATTTGCAAGATGAAGACGGCCAAACTGCATTAATGCGTGCTTCCTACAACGGGCACAAAAAAATGGTTTCTATATTGCTGCAAGCCAAGGCCAACCCTGATTTGCGAGATGAATACGGCTATACGGCGTTAATATCTGCTGCGAAGGAAAGCCACAAAGAAATTGTTTCCATGCTGCTGGACGCCGGAGCTAACCCAGATTTACAAGATAAAAGCGGTGATACGGCATTAATATTGCTTTCTTCCGCAGACAGGAATGTAAGAAGGTATTTCAAGCATAAAAGAGAGGTTCCCATAAAGGGACATAAAAAAATGGTTTCCATGTTGCTGAAAGCCAAAGCTAGCCCTGATTTGCAAAATGAAGCCGGCTATACGGCATTAATGTTTGCTTCCGAAAACGGATACAAAGAAATTGTTTCCATGCTGCTGAAAGCAGGAGCCAACCTTAATTTACAAAATAAGTACGGTAAGACGGCTTTATCAAGAGCCGAAGGCCATAAACACCGCAAAATAGCCGATTTGCTTATAAAAGCCGGCGCAACGAGGTAGTTGACGGGCCATTTTCTCCCTTTTGTAAAGGGAGTACCGGCTGAGCGGAGCGAAAACGGGGAGGGATTTAATATAAGCCGTTATCAAAAAAAGCAGTTTACAATTTTAAAGATTTACGGCCATTAAATCCCTCGCCCGCCTTCACTTCGCTACGGCGTGGCACTCCCTTTACAAAAGGGAGAAAACAGCCATGACAATTTTGACGAGCCTTTCCTTCCACTAATGTGCCGCGCCTTTTATTTTTTAAATCTTCTTTCCTTACCCTCATTTTCTGAACCTTATTTCCCCAGCCTTCTTTTACCAGCCCTATTTTATCAAACCGGCGCGGGTAAGCGGCCAGTGGATGAACCAGGCTTTGCCTTTGATATTCGCTTCCGGTATCGGGCCCCAAAAACGGGAATCGCAGGAAAAATCTCTGTTATCGCCAATGCCCAGGTACATGCCTTGCGGCACTTTAACCGGGCCGAAGTAATCGCGCAGATACAGGCCGAAATATTTTTCAAGCTCGCGGTCTTCCCAAATTTTCTGGTACTCAGCGGGCGGGACGGGCTGCTCGTATTCCTTGCGCTCGTGCCCGTCGTAAACTTCGTAAGGCTGGCCCGGCATAAGTTCGCCGTTGATAAAAACCTGTTTGTTTTTTATTTCTACGGTTTCCCCGGGCAGCGCTATCACGCGCTTGACAAAATCGCGGCCGTACTGCGGCTCCCCGCAGTTGATTTGCCTTTTGTCTTCGGCAGGAAAGCTGAAAACTATTATATCACCGCGTTTAATATCGTTAAACTTAACCAGTTTACCGCGCATAAAAGGCAGCCGCACGCCGTAGGTGATTTTATTGACGAAGAGATTATCGCCCTCCAACAGAGTATTGCGCATGGAAGCCGAAGGTATTTTGAAAGCCTGCATCAGAAAGAACATCGCCACCGATGCAAAAAAACCTGCGAAGTACACCGTCTCGGCCCAGTCAAGATTGAAAGCGTAAATTTTATCAGCCGATTTTGCGTCCGCAGTTTTTGCTTTATAAATATTGAAAGCGCAATAAGCCGCGGTCGCGGTTATTATAAACGCGGCCGTGCCGGCGGAAAGGCCGCCCTCAATCCCGTTTTTGGCCATAAAATTCAGCAGGCAGTAAACCATTGCGCCCGCAATCAGCGCAAAGGCGCAGTTCCACGCGATGAAAATCTTTTTATTGTCAAAAATCTTTCTTTTTTTAAAATATTTTGAAAGTTTCGCAAAAATAAAAGCTATTATTCCGATGATAAGAAGCCTGAGTTCCATTAGTTTCTCCCTTTAACTGTCGTTAATTACCTGCTTTAAAATTTTTTTGTTGATTTTTTTGAAACGCCGTTTATTTAAGAAATTGAAAACGGTCCATAAAAGCGGCACTCTCTCCGCTAAGATTTTTATTTTGAAAATCAGCCGCGCCGCCGTATCATGTTTTTGCACCGGCATGGGCTTGCCGCCCACAGCCAGCCAGCCGGCGTAAAGCTCTGCCCATTGCGGCAGCGGGCAGTCCGTCCAGAATTTATGCCTGCCCATGGCGTGTAAAAGCGCGGCTTTATAACACGGCACGGGCGCGCTGAAAGGATGCGCGTTAAAACCCGTTGGCAGCACGCCGGGCTGCAGGCCAAAATGCTGCAGGGCAAGATTTAGTATCGCCTGGTCCGGCCAGCGCAGCAGCGGGGCCAAAGCCTGCGTTGCCCGCAGGCAGAAATCCGCCCAGCCGTCGGGATTTGGCAGGTTTTGCGTAAGCAGCATAACGCCGGCATTGAAGTTCGGGCGCGTTAAATCATATTCTTGCGGCGGCGCTTTAAAAAAATTGAAAGCGGTTAAATTCAAATCATGCGCAAGCGCGACGCCGGTTTTGCCGTAAGATAAAATATCCGCGATTTCCGAAGTAATTAAAATATCAATATCCAGCCACAGGACGTTTTGATAGTCCTTAAGCATATAAAAACATTCATAGCGCGACAGCGTCAGTTCCGTATACTTTTTTATCTCCGGGATTGTGGCGGAGTCAAACGGCAGCTTAAAATTTTTAAAAGTTATATCGCAAATCCTGCCCAGCGCCGCGCGGTTTTGCTGGGACATATCCTGCGTGTACACTGTAAATTGCGCGCGTTTAAACAACAGCGGGGAGTTTTTTTTAAAACTCAGCAGCGCCGTCCCCAGCGCGAAGGAAGAAGCGTCGTCAGCGGCGAGAACAACGGCTAAAAAATGTTTTCCGGCGGCAGTCATATGCAAATTATAACAATTTTAAAGAAGCGTTTGGCATGACGGCGCGGAGCACATATCTTTTTCCTTCTTTACCAAAGAGAGAAGAATCTTTCCACCCTCACCCGCTCACTGCGTTCGCCGCCCTCTCCCATCAAGGGAGAGGGTATCTTTTTTTATCTCCCTCTCCCTTCGTGATGGGAGAGGGCCGGGGTGAGGGTGGATATAAAAATTTTCCTTAACATCAATATTACAGAAATTATTGCAAAACGGGATTAAGTTTAGTATAAAAAAGAGACATTTATTTTTAAATCCCAGAGGAGACTACAATGAAATTCAACAAAAAGGCTTTTACTCTAATTGAGTTATTAGTCGTTGTTTTAATTATCGGCATTCTTGCCGCTGTCGCGCTGCCGCAATACCAAAAAGCGGTGGAAAAGAGACGCTTCGCAGAGGCCCTTACCCTTATAGGCACACTGGGCCGCGCGCAGGATTTTTATAAACTTGCCACCGGCGGCCCGTCGCTCACTTTTGCGAATTTTGACATAAGCATTCCGAATACAACGGAAAATCCAACCGTGGCGGGAATCATGGCGCACGCTGCGGGCGGCATCTTGGGAGGGCAGTATTTTGATTACGTGATAAGCAACCACCCTGATCCCTTTTGGTATAGCTCGGTTGTGATTGTCCGCTCCTCCGGCAAATATAAACTCAGCGGTTTTGCCTATTCCAACGGGCAGGTTTTCTGCATTAACGCCGCATCCGTCCCGGACGGCATGTGCAAAACCCTGTATAATGCCGCCTTATACCAAAGCGACAACGGGGGCTGGAATTTGTATAAAATGCCGTAAAAACTCCTGCCAGGCCGGCCGGCGTTTTTAACAAAACTCCGATGTGAAAATTTTACATTCATAGGGCTTAAGCTCCAGCCGCAGGCCGGTTTTTTTGGCTTCGTCCGTGGGCACGCGCAGCACCTGCTGCGTAAACTCCTCGGTTATGGGCAGCATCGCGCTCTGCGGGACCTTGTCTATGGGCAGCAGGCAGCGCGCCGGCGCATTGCTGTAGTTGATCGCGACTATTTTGCAGGTGGTAAACTGCGTCCACGCCCAGGCCATGATATTTGCGGAAGTCTGGTCATCGTCGCTTACGGGGCGTATGCGCTTCAAAGCAACCTGCCCGCCGTGGAAGCACGGGTCGTTGACTATTGCGAGCAGCTTATTGTAGAAATTAAAAATATCGCGGTTGACTTCAAAGCCTTTGGTGATATACTGTATCGGAAAGCGTTCTTTGACTCCCCAGAGCTGCGGTATGGTAAAAAGTTTCATGCCCGATATTGTTGACATGACGGCCGCCGCCGCTTTTGATTTTTCCACGCCGAAGGCGGTTGAGGGCGTCTGCTCGTCATGGTTTGAAATAAAGCGGATAGAACGCTTCTGATACAGGTGCTCCGCGTTCAGATGGCCCAGGATATCCTGCGGGGAGGACATCAAAAGCCTGTCGTAAAGAATTTTGTCGTAGGTATAATCAAAACCGCTTTCCTGCACTTCCCATTCAAGGCCCCAGTAAACCTCCGCGCTGAAGACGAACAGCGGCGCGTTTGCTTTAACCTCGGCGATAGCCTGCGGCCAGAATTCTTCCTGCGGGGCGGGCTCGCTGACGAAGCGGCCCCAGGCGTCTTTGAAAACTTTATTTAGCATCAGCATTACCATATCGCAGCGCAGCCCGTCGCAGAGTTTGGATATTTTCAGCAAACTGTCAGTCAGGAATTTGCGCGCCTTCGGGTTGAAATGGTTTATTTGCGCGGTATCCGTCCACGGCGGGAAATACGGGTCCTTGCCGTGGGCAAGCCAGTCGCCGTTTTTGGTTTGGAAGAAAAGCGTTTTATCCTGCGGCTCGCCCTGGGAGCGCACAAAAATTTCCGGCTCGCTCAGCGTAAGCGGATGGTCAACGGATAAATGATTGCCCGCGAAATCCAGAATCAGCGCGATGCCCATGTCATTGAGGCGTTTTTTTAATTTCAGCAGAGCTTCGTTTCCGCCGAGGAACGGGTGCACGTCATAGCCGTAAATGGAATACTGCGAGCCCATTATATCTTCCCTGCTGTACCCCGGGCGGACTTTTTGCAGATAGTCGTTTATCGCTTTGTCATTGCGGGCTATTTGTCGGGAGGCGGGGCTTTCCAGCCACACGCCCATAAGCCATACGGCGTCAAAGCCGAGCTTTTTTATTGAAAGCAGGCCTTCCTGCGGCACGTCGGCTAAAGTCTGCGGCGAACCGTTGCCGTTTCTTTGCAGAGTGCGGAACCAAATATGCGTATTTATTTCAAGAACATGAGGATTTGTTCTCATAAATTCACCCCTGAATTTTTTATTGCGCGCGTACGGACCCAACCCTAGTTTAATTAAGTTATAGCAGTTTCTGGAGCAAAAGTCCAATGATATCCGGCGTTTATCTTCCCGTCAAAAAATTCTACAATTGTTTTATGGGTAATTTGGCGAAACTGCAGGAAGTCTGCGGGGTTGGCACCTCGCGCCTGCTGCAGGAATATAAGGCCGCGGCCGGCCTGCGTCTTAATATCATCACCGCGGGCAGATACGGCAGCGGCGTTTCAGAGGTAATCGGACGCGTCAACGGTTATTTTAACCAGCTGGGCCTGTGTTCCGGCTGGGAAAATATTATTGCCGGCGACGAGTTTTTTGCGCTCTCAAAAAAAATAACCAATGCTTTGTGTTTCAGCTATGAAAGCGTGAGCGACGCCGAACTCAAACGCTTTGCCCGCCTCTCGCAGGAGCTGGATTTTGACGACTGCGGATATGACGCGCTTTACCTTAACGACCACCCGGGCCTTATCGCGGCAGAGTACAGCCCCGCCAAAAAAATTTACCGCTGCCATTTTGATATTTCAGGCGCGAACCGCAAAGTCTGGGAATTTTTTAAACCTTATATAGAAGCCTGCGACGCGATTATTTTTACGCATCCTTCCTTTCACAGGGAACTTAAGGGAAATATTTTTTATATCCCGCCTTCAATAGACCCGTGCACGGTAAAGAATACTTTTGTCCCGCGCGAAGAAGCCGTGAAAGTCCTTAAAGAATTTAAAATTCCTTCGGACAGGCCGCTGATTACGCAGGTTGGCCGCTTTGATAAAACCAAAGACCCATTCGGCGTGATAGACGCCTTCCGTCTGGTGCGCGGGCAGATGCCGTGTTCGCTTGTGCTTGCGGGCGGGCACGCGCGCGAGGATACGGATTCGCAGGCTAATTTTGACGCGCTGCAAAAATACGCCGCCGGCGAAGCGGATATTTTTATTATGGCGATTGATAAACAGGATTATAAAATAGCCGCGCTGCAAAGTATAAGCGACGTTATTGTGCAAAAATCGCTGAGCGAGAGTTTCGGCCTTGCCATAACAGAAGCTTTGTGGAAAGCGCGGCCCGTGGTGGCAAGCGACGTGGGCGGCATACCGCTGCAGATTAAGCATGACAAAACCGGCCTGCTGTGCCGCGACGCCAAAACCTGCGCCGCCGCCGTGCTGGAAATTTTGCAGAATCCCGCGCTTGCGCGCAGGCTCGGCAGGAACGGGCATGAATACGTCCGCGAGCATTTTTTAATCACCGCCGAGCTGGAAAAACATCTGGATATCTTTAAATGTCTTTTATAATTTGGTAGTATTGTAATGTAGGCTTGTAGGCTGTATGCTCAAAAAAAACGACCATTATATCATAGCCGGCCTCGGCGTGGAGTTTGCGCTTGTTATGTGCGCGGGCTTCTTCGGCGGGCAGTGGCTGGATAAGCGGTATAACACCTCCCCCTGGCTTTTGATTCTATGCTGTTGCGCCGCTTTTGCGCTGGCGCTGTATCTGGTAGTCAGATCCGCGCGCTCAGCCGCGGGCAGATAAAAAATGATAGAAGAAATTTTATCCCATCATATTCTTGACCACGCTTTAACCCTGCGCATCTTCGGGCTGGAGCTTGGCATTACCGTGCATGCGCTGTATATGCTCGGGATAAGCGCCGCTTTGCTTGTTCTGCTGCCTTTGGTTTTGCGACTCAAAGGCGGGCGCATAAGAACCGCCGCTGATTTTTTTGTCGCCTTCGTGCGCGACGACATCGTGCTGCCGAACCTCGGCGAAGAAGGCAAAAATTTTACGCCGTTTTTCTGCACGATGCTAGTCTTTCTGTTGTTTGCAAACTACCTCGGCCTTGTGCCTTTGAGCAGCACAATAACGGCAAATATTTCCGTCACGCTCGGGCTTGCTTTGGTAAGCGGGCTGCTCATAACCGGCCTCAGCATAAGGGAAAACGGCCTCGGCGGGTTTTTGAAAACTTTCGTACCCTCCGGCGTGCCGTGGCCGCTGGTGCCGATTATCTTCCCGCTGGAGGCCGCAAGCCTGCTCATAAGGGTTTTTGTGCTCGCGGTGCGTTTGTTTGCGAACATGGCCGCCGGGCATATGGTGCTGCTGGGGTTGTTTTCTTTCATTTTCCTTATGGGCGCGCGCAGCGCGGCGGCCGGCATTGCGGCGACGGGGCCGGTTTTGTTCATGACGCTTTTTGTAAGCCTGCTTGAGCTGCTTGTCGCGGCCATACAGGCTTATGTGTTCACGCTTTTGACGGCCATTTTCACCGGCCTGCAAATGCATGCTCATTAATTTGTAAATATCAAAGGAGGATTTTATGGAACTTGAAGCACTTAAATATGTTGCCGCCGGCCTGGGGGCCGGCCTGGCCGTTATAGGCGGCGCGCTGGGAATCGGCAAAATCGGCGTGGCCGCACTGGAGGCCACTGGCCGCCAGCCGGAAGTCGCCAACACTGCGCGCGTTACCATGATTATCGCGGCCGCGCTGGTTGAAGGGGCCACTTTCTTCGGCCTTATCATTTGCTTTATGATGGTAACGAAATAATAAGGAATCGGTATGGAAGCTCTGTTTAAGCCTGACTGGGGGCTTACTTTCTGGACGGCGGTTAATTTTTTAATTCTGGCGTTTTTGCTGGCCAAATTCGCGTGGAAGCCGCTCGTCGCCGCGCTTGACGCGCGGGAAAGCAAAGTCGCCGCCGATATAGAAAACGCCCGCAAAGCCAATGAAGACGCGCAGAAAATAAAAGAAGATTTAAAAGCGCGGCTTGACGATATCGCCGCGCAGAGCGCGCAAAAACTCAAAGAAGCCGCCGCGCTGGGCGAGCTGCAAAAACAGGAAATCCTTGACGAAGCCAAAACCCGCGCCGCCGCGCTGGTTGAAGCCGCGCGCGTGCAGACCGCAGCGGACGCGGATAAAGCCTCGCAGCGGCTTAAAAAAGAGTTTGCGGAAATCGCGCTTCTGGCCGTGAAGAAAATAATCGGCCGGGAAGCCGCCGCCGAAAACGGCGGGCAGATTGCGCGCGACCTGCTCAAAGATATTGAAAAATGAAGCAAGGCAATTTATTTTTAGCACGCAAATACGCGCGCGCTTACGACGCCGTCGCCGCCGGCGCGGCGGACGCGCGGGCCAATCTGCAGGCTTTGCGGGGATTGCTTGACGCGCTTGCGCCGGCTGCGGATTATCTTAATAATCCGGTAATCGCCCAAAGCGTAAAGCTGGCCTTTCTTGCGCGGGTTTGCGCGGGCCGCAGCGCGGCGGAAAATTTTATAAAAGTTTTGACGGCTCACAAGCGTTTTGCGCTCGCGCCGCTGATTATGAAAGAACTGCAAAACATGCTTGACGCGAGGCAGGGCGTCAGGCGCGCTTTAATCCAGACAGCCGCAATGCCCGCGCCGGACGCGGATTTTGAGCGGGCTTTGGCGCGTTTGCTGGGCGGCCGGGTGGAGGCTTCGTATGAAAACAAGCCCGAGCTTCTGGCCGGCGCGCGCGTGAGCAGCGGCGATATACTGATAGACGCAAGCGCGCTGGGCCGCGTGCGGCAGCTGTCAAAAATTTTAACGGGAAAGTGAAAAAATGGCAATAAGACCTGATGAAATATCTTCCATCATAAAAAGCGAAATAGAAAATTTTGTCCCCTCGGCGCAGCTCAGCGAAGCCGGCAGCGTAATCAGCGCGGGCGACGGCATCGCCAGGGTTTACGGCCTGAGTAACGCCGTCGCGGGCGAGCTGCTGGATTTTGAATCGGGCATAAAAGGGCTTGTTTTAAATTTGGAATACGATAATATCGGCTGCGTTTTGCTGGGCGACGACAGCCTGGTAAAAGAGGGCGAGCTCGTAAAACGCACGGGCAAAGTAATCAGCATACCCGTGGGCGAAGCGCTGCTTGGCCGCGTTGTGAACCCGCTGGGTGAGCCGCTTGACGGCAAACCCGCGCCCGCAACCACGGAAACCCGCCCCATGGAAATAGTCGCCCCGGGCGTTGTGGAGCGCCAGCCCGTCAAACAGCCGCTGCAAACCGGCCTTAAAGCCATAGACGCCATGGTGCCCATAGGCAAAGGCCAGCGCGAGCTTATTATAGGCGACCGCCAGACCGGCAAGACCGCTATTGCCATAGACGCAATTTTAAACCAGAAGCAGCAGGGCGAAGGCGTAATCTGCATCTATGTCGCAATAGGCCAGAAGCAAAGCACGGTGGCGCAGGCGGTGCAAACTTTGGCCGACAGCGGCGCCATGCCTTATACTATAGTTGTCTGCGCGGCCGCGGCGGACGCCGCTTCGCTGCTGTACGCCGCGCCTTATGCCGCTACCGCCATGGCTGAATATTTTATGTGGAAAGGCAAAGACGTGCTTATTGTTTATGACGACCTTTCCAAACACGCGCAGGCTTACAGGCAGATGTCTCTGCTGCTGCGCCGCCCCCCCGGGCGCGAGGCTTACCCGGGCGACGTCTTTTATCTGCATTCGCGTTTGCTGGAGCGCGCCTGTAAACTGAGCGACAAAAACGGCGGCGGCTCCATAACCGCTTTGCCGATTATTGAGACGCAGGCCAATGATATTTCGGCGTATATACCCACAAACGTTATTTCCATAACGGACGGGCAGATTTACCTTGACTCCAATATCTTCCGCGCGGGCGTTAAGCCGGCGGTGGACGTGGGTTTATCCGTTTCTCGCGTGGGCGGCAGCGCGCAGAAAAAAGCCATGCGCGCGGTTTCCGGCACATTGCGCATAGATTTGGCGCAGTATCAGGAACTGGAAAGTTTTTCGCAGTTCGGCAGTGAGCTGGATAAAGAATCCCAGCAGCAGCTGGCGCGCGGCGCGCGTATGAAGGAACTTCTCAAGCAGCCGCAGTACAGCCCCATGCTGACAGAGGAGCAGGTTTTATCGCTGTTTGCCGGCACCAGCGGCTACGTGGACGATATACCCGTCGGCGCAGTCGCCGCTTTTGAAAAGGAACTTATAAGCTATGCCCGCGTAAAAGCGCCGCAGTTATTGAAGGAAATCAAAACCGCCGCGCAGATGGACGACGCGCTAAAAACCAAAATAAAAGCTTTGTTGGACGAGTTCAGGCCCGTCTTTAAGGAGAACATAAAATGACCACAAAAAAATATCTTATAACTGGCGGCGCCGGTTTTATAGGCGGCAATCTGACGGCGGAACTGCTGAAACAGGGCCACAATGTGACGGTGGTTGACGATTTCTCCTCCGGCAGTTTTAAAAATCTTATCGGGTTCTCCGGCGACGTTATTGCCGCGGACCTTGCGGAAAAACTCCCGCCGGACGCTTATTACGACGCTATCTTCCACCAGGCGGCCATTACTGATACGGATATCCACGACCAGAAGCTGATGATGGAAAAAAACGTGGAAGCCTTTAAAAATCTTTTAAATTACGCGGCAAAAAACCAAATCAGGCGCGTGATTTACGCGTCCTCGGCCGCGGTTTACGGCAACGGGGAGTGCCCGATGAAAATTTCCCAGCCAGCCGCGCCGGAAAATATTTACGGCTTCTCCAAAGCCGTTATGGATAACGTGGCCCGCCAGTACGCCGCCGCAAACAGCGATATGGTTATCGTCGGGCTGCGCTATTTCAACGTGTACGGCCCGGGGGAATTCCATAAAGGCAAAACCGCAAGCATGATATACCAGCTCTACAATCAGATACGCAAAGACAATAACCCCAGAATTTTTAAATCGGGCGAGCAGGAACGGGATTTCATTTATATCAGGGACGTCGTAAAAGCCAATCTGTGCGCGCTTAACAATGCCAAAGAATCCTGCGTTGTAAACGTCGGCACCGGCATACCGCGCAATTTCAACGATATTATCAAGTGCCTCAATAACGAGCTGGGCAAAAACCTGAGCACGGATTATATAGAAAACCCTTACAGCTTCTACCAGCTTAAAACGCAGGCCGATATTTCCTGCACGACGGAAAAGACGGGCTATTCCCCAGATTACACTCTTGAAAAGGGCATAGCCGAATACGTTGACTTTCTGGAAACAAGGGCCGGAAGAAGGTAGCCATGCAATCTCTGCGCGATATCAGGAGGGAGATAAAAGCCATCGGCGCCACGCGTCAGATAATGCTGACGATGAAGCGCATTTCTTCCGCGCGTATACGCAAAGCGCAAAAGCAGATGGAGCAGGGGCGCCCCTTCGCGCAGAAGATGGCCCTGATGATTGACAATATGCGCAGGGATATAGAGAACGAAACTTCACCCGTACGCCAATTGCCGGATTATAAGTTTTTTGACGCTTCCGCCTCCGGCTGCAAAAACGCCGGCCTGCTGCTGATTACGGCGGATAAAGGCCTCTGCGGCGCGTTTAACGCCATGGCAATAAGGGAAACGCTTAAGTGGATAAAGCGGAACGACTCTGTTGAAAAATATATTTTTGTCGTCGGCAAGAAGGGGCGGGATTTCCTGGCGCGCCTCAAAATCCCGCGGCTGCATATCGCGGGTGAAATCGTAGGAATTTTCCCGCGCGCGAGCTATGCCCACGCCTCCATGATATTTGAAACGATACGGCGGCTTACCTATGATAATAAAGTCTGCAAAGTGGATTTGATTTATAATAATTTTAAATCCATGTCTTCGCAGGCTTTGGTAAGCAAAACCTTCCTGCCTTTTAATTTTGAGGAAATCCCGGGCGAGGAGGATTTATCGGATTTTATTTTTGAGCCTGATATGCTGCAGATTTTCCTTACGCTTCTGCCGCGCTATATAGGCGCCAATATTTACAGATTTCTGCTGGAATCACAGGCGGCGGAGCTCGCCGCCCGCATGAACGCGATGGAAGCCGCGGCCGAAAACGCCGGCGGTATAATGGCCGGTTTGGGCGTGCAGCTCAATAAAGTGCGGCAGGAAACCATAACGAACGAACTGACGGAAATAATAAGCGGCGCAAACGCGCTTGAAGCATAAGGCCGTAAAAGGAATTTTTATGAATAAAGGTAAAGTAGTTCAGATTATAGGCCCCGCGGTGGATGTGCGGTTTGAGACCTCCGCCCTGCCGGCAATCAATAACGCGGTGGAAATTACCGCGCCCGCCGGCGGTAAAGTAGTGGCGGAAGTCGCCCAGCAGCTGGGCGATAATATGGTGCGCTGCGTGGCGCTTGCGCCGACGGACGGCCTCGCCCGCGGCAATGAAGCCTTTGATACCGGCGGGCCGCTTACCGTGCCCGTGGGGGAAGCCTGCCTAGGCAGACTTATGGACGTGCTTGGCGCGCCGCAGGATTACCGCGGCGAGATTAAGACGGATAAGCGCGCTTCCGTCCACACGCCGCCGCCCGCGCTGGAAGACCAGGTGACGACGCCGGCAATTTTTGAAACCGGCATAAAAGTTATAGATTTAATCGCACCGTACCAGAAGGGCGGCAAAGTCGGCCTCCTGGGCGGGGCGGGCGTGGGCAAGACGGTTATCATAATGGAGCTTATAAACAATGTCGCGCGCCAGCATCACGGCAGCAGCGTTTTCGGCGGCGTGGGCGAGCGCAGCCGCGAAGGCAATGACCTCTGGCTTGAGATGCAGGAATCCAAACTTGCCGACGGCAGCACCGTGCTGGATAAAACAGTTTTGGTTTACGGGCAGATGAACGAACCCCCGGGCGCGCGCGCCAAAGTGGCGCTGACCGCGCTTACCCAGGCGGAATATTTCCGCGACCAGAAAGGCCAGGACGTGCTTTTGTTTCTGGATAATATCTTCCGCTATGTTTTGGCTAATTCCGAGGTTTCCGCTCTGCTGGGGCGTATGCCTTCGGCCGTGGGCTATCAGCCTACGCTGAATACCGAAATCGGCACTCTGCAGGAGCGTATTACTTCCACCAAAAAAGGCTCAATCACTTCCATACAGGCCGTCTATGTGCCGGCCGACGATTTGACTGACCCGGGCGTGGCCGCCACCTTTACGCATCTGGACGCGACGACGGTACTTTCCCGCGCGCAGGCAAGTTTGGGCCTCTATCCCGCGGTTGACCCGTTGGATTCCACGTCTCGCATTCTGGACGCGCGCGTAATCGGGCAGGAGCATTACGACGCCGCACAGGGCGTGCGCAGAATTTTGCAGAAGTATAAAGAGCTGCAGGATATTATAGCTATTCTGGGTATGGACGAACTCAGCGACGAGGATAAAACCACCGTCGCGCGCGCGCGGCGCGTGCAAAAGTTCCTTTCGCAGCCGTTTTTTGTGGCGGAAAAGTTTACCGGCGTGGCTGGCAAATACGTTAAAATAGCCGATACGATAAAAGGTTTTAAAGGCATAATCAACGGCGATTATGACCATATCCCCGAGCAGGCTTTCTTCAACTGCGGCGGCATAGAAGACGTGCTGGCAAATTACGAAAAGATTAAACAGAAGGAAGAGGTTTCGGAAGGAAAATAAAACTTACAGGAGAAAATGCATGAAAAAAACATTAACAGTTATTTTGTGCGGCGTTTTGTTTGTGGGCATTGCCTTTGCTCAAAATGCATCTAAAAAAAATGAGACTGCTTCTACAACCTCAACGGTTTCTTTTGACGGCGAAACTTACGCGCTTGCTTATTCAGACGGTGGGGAAAACTACAATCCAAAATGGCTTAACGAGTATTTAAGAAAAGGCGATACTCTTGAACGCTGGATTAAAATGGTGGCAATAAGAGATTATGGCGTTGCTGTTTCTAAACATGCTCCTGAACAAATGGCATTAGTAACATCTCAGAACCTGCTAGCTTCAAATCCGCAAGCAAAATACAAAACATATCTTGCCGAAGATAAAAATGAAGCGATGATTGATTTTTTCACTTGGACGCCGGATGGAAAAATCGCGGAGTTTAACGTTTTTAAGTTTGCGATAATAGACGGTTCTTTGATTTCATATCAATTTGCGTTCCGAGAATACGACGGTAAAGGCGGAATAGTAGATGTAATAAATAATAAGCAATCTTTTGTAGACAAAGTTTCGTCAATTAAAATACCAAAAATACAAAAGATTATAAAGAAAGAAAATGGGTCAAAATAAATTAAGACTGCAAATAATTACGCCGCAGCGGCCCGTGCTGGATAAACGGGTGGATTTTGTCGCCCTGCCTGCCTGTAACGGGGAAATGGGCGTGCTGCCCGGGCACATACAATATGTGGCCAAACTCAATTACGGCGTTTTGCGGTATAAAGACGGCGCGCAGGAAGGCACTTTTGCCGTCATGGGCGGCCTGGCGGAGATTGAGCATAATAATGTCTCCGTCTTTGCCGAGGACGCCGCGCTTGAAGACGAAATTGATATTGAAGAAGAAAGGCAAAAACTTGTCAAAGCCAAAGCCGCGCTAAGCGCGCATGACAGCGATATTGACATGGAACTTGCCGAGATGGAAATCAAGAAAGCCCTCCTGCTGCTGAAAGTAAAATCCAAACATCCGAAGCTGTAAATACCGCTATCCCCGCCCAGGCCTGATTATCAATTGCGAAAGGGTTTTTCTCTTTTGTAAAGGTTGTTTTCTCCCTTTCGTAAAGGGAGAGCCACGCCGTAGCGAAGTGAAGGCGGGCGAGGGATTTAATGTCTGTAGAGTTGTAAAACTGCAAATGGCTCTTTTTAATAACGGAAATATTAAATCCCTCCCCGGCTTCGGGACAATTGTCCCTGCGCCGGTACTCCCTTTACGAAAGGGAGAAAACGACAGGTGCATAGCGCCCGCCTTACTAAAGAAAGAAAAAGGCTTAAACTATCAAATGTCCATTATCTTCTGATATCCTACAATTTCATTGCAAAAACAGGATTAAGTTTAGTATAAAAGAATAGATGTTTATACTAGAATTTACGAGGATACTACAATGAAATCCGCCAAAAACGGTTTTACTCTAATTGAATTATTAGTGGTTGTTTTAATAATCGGCATACTTGCCGCCATTGCTTTGCCGCAATATCAAAAAGCCGTTGAAAAAAGCAGAGCAACGGAAGCCTTTATGAATCTTAAAGCTTTAAGAGAAGCTTGGGATAGATATAAACTTACTTATGGAACAACGGCAACAACAATTGAGCAATTGACAGATTTTGACGTAAAAATTGATATCTCTAATCCAAACAATCATTACTCTTATATTTTAGATCCTAACGGGGCAATCCATGCTATAGAAAAACCAAATGCTAGATATAAACTGATTGCCATTACAAGTGATTTTCCTGACCTTTCCTTTAAACCCGGAACAGGTATAGTATGCGATGAAAAAACAACGGAGAATAGAGGAACCTGTAAATCCTTTGGCGCGAGAGAAAAGGGTGGAGCGACAATTTACGACCGATACATGCTTAATTAAAGAGTTCTCTCATAAATAAATGACAAAAATGCAGCTATTTTTACTTGCCGATAAGCTTTAAGAATTCCGCTTCCGTCAGGATTTTAATGCCCAAAGCCTGCGCTTTTTCCAGCTTTTTGCCGGCGTCCGCGCCCGCGACCACGGCAAAAGTCTTTGCAGAGACGGATGCCGCCGCCCTGCCGCCGTTTTCTTTGGCGAGAGCTTCGGCCTGCTCGCGCGTCATGTTTTCAAACGTTCCGGTGAAGACAAAAGTTTTCCCTTCCAAAACGCCGCCGGTTTTTTTCGCGGCGGGCGTAAGCCGCAAGCCGGCCTGTTTAAATTTTTTGAGCTCCGCCGCCACCTGCGCGGTATTGAAAAAATCATAAACCGCCTGCGCCACCACGGGCCCGACTTCCGGTATTTTCTGTAAATCCGCGGCGGAAGCGGCGGCAAGTTTATCAATCTCGCCAAATTCCTGCGCAAGGACTTCGGCCGTTTTCCCGCCGATATTCGCTATGCCGAGCGCGTAAATAAATTTATCCAGCGGGCGGGTTTTGGCGCGCTCTATGGCTTTTAAAAGATTATCGGCCTTTTTATCGCCGAACAAATCCAGCCGCATTAAATCAAATTCCGTCAGGGTGTAAATATCGCTGAGCTCCCTGATTATTCCCAAATCAACCAGCTGGTTTACGGCGGCTTCGCCCAGGCCTTCAATGTCCATTGCGGCGCGGTGCGCAAAATGCTGCACGCGGCCTTTGATTTGCGCCGGACAGCCCGGGTTCGGGCAGTAATAGGCTACCGCGCCCTCGTCTTTTTTTACAAGCGCGCCGCAGACCGGGCAGCCGGCGGGCGGCAGCGTTTGGGGTCCGTTACCGCTCACCGCGACGGAAATAACTTTGGGGATAACCTCGCCCGCGCGCTCAATTATAACTTCGTCGCCTTCTTTTACGCCCAGCCTTTGCGTCTCGTCAAAATTATGCAGCGTGGCCGAAGATATCATAACGCCGGATAGTTTTACAGGCTCCAAATCCGCCACGGGCGTAATAATGCCGGTGCGCCCAACGGAAAAAATTATTTTTAGGATTTTGGTGCGCGCCCGCTGCGCCGGATATTTCAGCGCGATTGCCCAGCGCGGGCTTTTGGCCGTAAAGCCCAAAAAGCGCTGCTGCTCAAAGGAGTTTACTTTTACCACAAGCCCGTCGGCGTCGTATTCCAGCAGTTGTATCTGCTCCTTAAAATCATTGTAAAATTTTATCACTTCTTCTATATCGCGGCAAAGGCGGCGCACCGGT
This sequence comes from Elusimicrobiota bacterium, assembly GCA_031264445.1. Taxonomy (GTDB): domain Bacteria; phylum Elusimicrobiota; class Elusimicrobia; order Elusimicrobiales; family Elusimicrobiaceae; genus Proelusimicrobium. The sequence goes on along the minus strand of JAISDW010000036.1, from coordinate 7,597 downwards.
GAAACGGGTATCCCCAGAACTTTGCATTTTTCAATAAACCCGCTGAAGGAGGCTGCGCCAGTTTCGCCCGCGCCGCAGGAATGCGCGAAAAATTTCAGCGGCCGCGCGGCCGTGATATTTGCGTCCTTCTGGCGCAGGCTGCCCGCGGCTGCATTGCGCGCATTGGCAAACTGCGGCAGGCCGGCGGCAAGCTGTTTTTTGTTGAGAGTTTCAAGGTCGTCTTTTTGCAGGAAGACTTCGCCGCGCACCTCAAAAATCCCGGGCATGGGTTCTTTGAGTTTAAGCGGCACGGTTTTTATTGTTTTGGCATTGGCGGTGATATCCTCGCCCGTTTTGCCGTCGCCGCGCGTGGAGGCCTGCGCCAAAACGCCGTCCGCGTAAACCAGCGAGCACGAAAGCCCGTCAATTTTACTTTCAACCGTCATTTCAAAATTATCCGCGCCCAGCGTTTTGACGCAGCGCGCGTGCCAGGCGCGCAGTTCTTCTTCGTTATAAGTATTGTCAAGCGAAGTCATTGGCACGATATGGCGCACGGGCGCAAAGGCCGCGCGGCCGCCGACGCGGCGCGTGGGGGACTCGGGGTTTATATACTGCGGGTGCGCGGCCTCAAGCTCTTTGAGTTTTGAGTATAATAAATCATAATCGTAGTCGGAAATTTCGGGCGCGTCTTTATTGTAGTAGAGATTATTGTGATATTCTATCCGCGCGCGCAGGCTTTCAATTTCTTTTTTGATATCTTCTGTCATATTTTGCCGCCGCGCGGTTGCCCGCGCCGGAATTATTGGTAAAACGCCGCGGCCGCGGCCCTGGTTTGCGGGTTAATTTCCGCGAATTTGCGCAGGCTTTCGTTCTGCAAAAGCGGCGCGAGCGTTTTATTATCGTTTACCAGCTGCCGCGCCGCGCGCGGATTTTTGATAAAATACTGCCCTGTTTTTGACTGCAGAATATTGCTGAACAAAACGCTGTTGTTGACGGCCAGCATCACGGACTCGTTATTTAGCGTCTGCGCCACCGCCGGACTGGCGAAAAATCTTTCAATAATATAATCATTGCTCTTTATCATGTCGGCCAGTTTTTGCGGATTATTAAGCAGCTCCTGCGTCGTGGGGCGGGTTAAGAAAGCGCTCACCACCTGGCGGTTGTCAAATACCACGGCCACCACGCTGGGCACGGCCTGATTGCCCGCGACGGTATTCATGAGGCTGAAGGGGGTTTCGCCTATCATGTGGAAATCATCGGCCGTAAGGCTGGCGATATTCTGCGGGGAAACGCTTAGTATTGCCGAACCCGCATTATCGTATTTGCTGCCGAGCGTAATGCCCGAGGCCGGCGCGCCGGAAGGCAGACGCGCTGGGCGGGAGGGGGCTTTAATTTCCGCGGTGGAAGATACAAAAGACTCCAGCCTTTCCTGCGATATCGCCCCGCCGATATTATTGGCCTTTGCCATGTACAGAAAAACCGGAACCGCCAAAAGCAGCGCCGCGGCAACCACGCCCGCTATCTGCAGTGAGTAAAGCAAATCCCCTTTATTTTCCTTTTTAGCTTTGTTTTCCATAACATAATTTTAACATAAAATGATATTATTTTTTAGGGGAGCCGAAAAAATGAAACGCAAAATTTATTATTACGATACCGACTGCGGCGGCGTGGTTTATCACGCCAATTACCTGCACTTTTACGAGGAGGCGCGCACCGCCGCGCTGGAAGAGGCGGGCCTGACCGTCGGGCAGCTTATGCGGGACGGCTGCTATATAGTGGTAAGCCATCAGGAAATTTTTTACAAATATCCCGCTTTTTACGGGGACGAGCTGGAAATCGCCGCCAAAGCAGTGGAGCTTACGCCCGTGCGCATGGTTTACGAATATCATATAACAAACCAAAACGGCCGGCTGATAAATTACGGCACCACCACTCTGGTAAGCGTCAATAAACAGGGCGCGCCCGCACCGTGGCCGCAGTATGTCGCGCAGAAAGTTGTGCTGCACCCCAAAACAATCAATGTGAGGAAACCCCTATGAAACGCCTTCTTGTAATTTTGCCCGCGCTCGCCGCGCTGTTTTGCGCCTGCGCCGCGCCGCGCTTTGAAATAAGCAGCCTTAACCCCGTGAGCGATATCAGCGCGCCCGCGCCGCAAAGCTCTTATGAAATGTATTCCTGGCATAACGGGCTGGATTGGGGATACAGCCTTTTTGAGACGGCGACAAAAGTTTCCTCCTTCGCCGAAATCACGCAAAGGGACGATATTGTCATCGGCACGGATTATTTTATTGACCGTCTGCTGGAACTGCCGCGCGGCGCGAAGGTTTATTGGAATTTGAAGCGCATAAGGGGCTTTTCGCTGCCGGACCAGAAGACCGTGGAAAAGGTACTTTCCGCCGCCCGCCGCGCCGGTATTGCGGTGGAAGTCATAGCCTGGCCTGCGTAATTTAGAATTGCGTATTTTCCTTTTAACCTTCTCTTGACCACCCCGTCCCCGCCTTCGCTTCGCTATGGCGAGGCCACCCCTCCAATGGAGGGGAATTAAGGGAGAGAGGAAACTATTTCCGCCGTCATTCTCCAAACTGTTTTCACAGCCTCCGGTCGTCATTCTAAAAACCGCATACACAGCGTTTTTAGAATCTATGCGCAAAGCGCATGTCTTAATTTATGCTTTATAAGTATTAATAACAGCACCAATATGATATAACTGTTTTCAACGGTTATAGATTCTCAAACGCGCATCGCAAGCGCATTTGAGAATGACAGCTTTAAACCCTACCCCACAACAAGCCACCCTCACCCCGGCCCTCTCCCATCACGAAGGGAGAGGGAGAAAAAAAGAGGGTTCGCCCGTCATAAAGGGAGCGGGAGATTTGAATAGCAGTTTCTTTATACCTTGACGGAAAGAGATATGTCAATATTACGCCAAAGAATGCTATTTTAGTTGACGGAGTATTGAAAGGCAGTTCCCCTCTCCCTTGACGGGAGAGGGCGGCGAACGCAGTGAGCGGGTGAGGGTGGAAAATGCCGCGCAAACCAAAAGACAGAAGCTTGGTTCCCTCACGGAGGCAGAGGGAGAATAATTTAAAACGATAGTCAAAATTTTAACCGCACTAAAATCCCCGCGTATTTAATACGCGGGGATTTTGCATTTAACCTCTTGCGTAAGCGGATTGATTTTAGTATATAATTATATGGGTATATAACTAAATTCACGAGGAGGCTTACATGTTTTCCAACAAAAAAGCTTTTACACTAATTGAATTATTAGTTGTTGTTTTAATTATCGGCATTTTAGCGGCAATCGCACTGCCGCAGTATAATAAAGCGGTTTTAAGAAGCCGCGCGGCGGAAGCGGTACAGTTACAACGCAGTTTATATAATGCCGAGCAGATGTATTTCCTGGCTAACGGCGTTTATACGACCGATGTGCGCAAACTGGACATTACTTATAACGGAACTGTTACCGGCGCATGCGATGACATCATAGGAAATGGGTGCACCCTTACCAGTCCTCATTTTTATACATTTGTGTGGTTTCAGCCAAGCTCCAAGGCTCTTACTTTTGAAACGTTGTTTGCGAACGGGCTTCATCTTATTTTGCATAACGGCCTAAACGGGAATAAAACTAATTGCTATGCCGGCGGCGGCTCTGAAAATGAAACAAAAGTAAAACTGTGTCTTGACGCCGGATTTACCAAAAAAGAAGGGTTTGTTTATATGTATCCGTAATCACTTCTGCATTACCATCTGCCACTGAATATATTTTTGGGCAAAATTCCCCAGCAGCGCGTCGCGGAAAATTGTTATGTCAGCCGCCGCGCCGGTTATCCGCCGCGCGCTTATGCCATCAATGTCTTTGGAAGGATTATTGTTCAGGTTTACGCCAATGCCGATTATCAGCCAGCCGATTTTATCCGCCTCGGCGGATGTCTCTATCAAAACGCCAGAAATTTTTTTGTAAGAATCTTTATAAAGCGCAAGCACGTCGTTTGGCAGTTTGATTTTGGTTTTTATGTCGTAAAGCTGTTGCAGCGTCTGCGCTACGGCTTCGCCGGTTTTTACGCTGAGCTCCGCTGTGGATTTTACCGGTTTGCGCGGCCTCAGCAGCAGGCTTATGTAAAGCCCGCCTTCGGCCGAGTGCCACCCGCGGTCATAGCGGCCGCGGCCGCCCGTCTGCATTTTTGCCTGCACCAGCACGCAGTCCTCGTCATAAGTTTGCGCCAGCTGTTTGGCGACGTCCTGCGTTGAGGCCGTTTCCTCAAGTTCCACAAATCTGTTAAGGCAGAAATTATGCATAAATTATTTCCCTTTCTTTTTATTTTTAGGCGCGGCTCTTTTTGCCTGCGCCGTTTTTACAGACATTTCCCGCAGCTCAAAAAGCCTGTCCCTCAGCTCGGCCGCGAGCTCAAAATTAAGATTATCCGCCGCGGTCGTCATTTGCTTTTCCAAATCTTTAAGCAGCGCCGGTATATTTTTGGCCTGCGGCAGCGCGGCGCTCAAGGTGTGTATTACGTTGATGCCCTCGGATTTTACGCGGTTTTCAAATTCTTCAAGTTCCACCTCGGCTTTCTGTATGGTTTTGGGCGTGATATTATGTTGTTTGTTATAGGCTTCCTGCAGGGCGCGGCGGCGGCTCATTTCAGCCAGCGCGTATTCAATGGACGGCGTGCTGCCCTGCGCGTAAAGCACCACTTCGCCGTTGACATTGCGCGCCGCGCGGCCGGATATCTGTATAATCGTTGTGGCATTGCGCAGGAAGCCTTCGTTGTCGGCGTCAAGTATCGCCACAAGGCCAACCTGCGGTATGTCTATACCCTCGCGCAGCAGGTTGATGCCCACCAGCACGTCAAAAACGCCGCGCGTAAAATCTTTAAGTATGTCAATGCGCTCCAGCGCTTCAATGCCGCTGTGCAGGTAGCGCGCTTTTATGCCCTTTTCCAGAAGGAAGGAAGATAAATCCTCCGCCGTTTTTTTGGTAAGCGCAAGCACAAGGCTGCGCTCTTTGTCCGCGGTTTTTTGCTGCACACGGGCGAGCAAATCGTGTATCTGCCCTTCCGTAGGGCGCATGATTACCGGCGGGTCAACAAGGCCGGTGGGGCGGATAATCTGTTCCGTAATATTATTGCCGCTTATGCTGAGTTCATAAGGCCCGGGTGTGGCGGAAGTGAAAACGGTTGACGACAGCAGGGTTTCCCATTCTTCAAATTTAAGCGGGCGGTTATCAAGCGCGCTGGGCAGGCGGAAGCCGAAATCTATCAGCATTTGTTTGCGCGCTCTGTTGCCGTTGTACATGCCGCGTATCTGCGGCACGGCTACGTGGGATTCGTCAACCACCGTCAGGAAATCATCATACCGGCGGAAGTAATCCAGCAGGCAGCTGGGCCGGCTGCCCGCGGCGCGGAGCTCCAACTGACGGGAATAATTTTCTATACCGGCGCAAAAGCCGGTCTGGGCAAGCATTTCAAGGTCGTAAGAAGTGCGCTGTTTGATGCGGTGCGCTTCCAGCAGTTTTCCCTGAGCTTCAAAAAATTTCACGCGCTCTTCGCATTCCGCGCGTATGGAGGCCACTGCCTGCTCCATATTATCATCGTCGGAGACAAATTGCTTCGCGGGCGACAGCCAAGCCTCTTCAATATCATTTATTATATCGCCGCTCACGGGGTGGATTTCGTAAATATTCTTTATGCGGTTGCCCTCAATTTCCACGCGCAGGGCGTTTTGCGAATATGTTGGGAACACGTCCGCAAAAGCGCCGCGCAGCCTGAAGCGGCCGGCAATAAATTCCGTATCGCTGCGCTCGTAGAGGATTTTTATTAAATGTTTTGTGAAATCCGTCCTTGCCAGCAGCTCGCCTTTTTTTAGATGTATTCTTAATTTTTGGAAGCTCTCGGGCGAGCCGATATTGTATATTGAAGACACCGAGGCCACCACAATTGTATCGCGCCGGCTCAGCAGCGAGGTGGTGGCCTTAAGGCGCAGCTTTTCAATATGCTCATTGATTGAAGCGTCTTTTTCTATATAAGAATCCGTCTGCGGGATATAGGCTTCCGGCTGATAATAATCGTAGTAGGAAATAAAATATTCAACCGCGTTTTCGGGAAAGAACTGCTTAAATTCGCCGTAGAGCTGCGCGGCCAGCACTTTGTTGGGGGACATTATCAGCACGGGCCTGTCCAGCTTTTGTATGACATTTGCTATGGTAAAAGTCTTGCCGGAGCCGGTTACGCCAAGCAAAGTCTGCATTTTTTGGCCCGCGGCGATGCCGTCCGCCAGCTTTTCAATGGCTTTGGGCTGGTCCCCCGCGGGCCTGAAAGGAGCTTTTAACTTGAACAATCCCATGTATAAATTATATAAAAAAGAAAACGCCCCTCGTGATAATTGTCCCGAAGGGCGGAAGATTTTCTGGCCGTAAAGTTCTTTTTTCCCTTTCGCGCAAAGGGCATTATTGTGATTTTGGATATTTATGCAGTTTTCTCCCTTTCGTAAAGGGAGTGCCACGCCGTAGCGAAGCGAAGGCGGGCGAGGGATTTCCCGCGATAAACATAAATATAATTACTAATAATCATGCCCTAAAGTCCTATGTGAGAATAGGACTTTTGGCCCTTGTCTTGATTCTGCAATAATATTATACTTTTATTATAATTAGATTTTTCAGCTAAGGAGGCATTAATGAAAAAACAGCAAACAAAAAAGCTTATAACCAAGGTTGTAAGCATTGTATTAACGGCAATAATGCTTGTTAATATCAACTCGCCGGTTTTTGCCCAGCAATCGCCGGCTGATAAAAAAGTCATGCAAATTGCAGACTCTTTAAAAAATATGGCTGCCGAGTATCAAAAACTGCAAAAACAACAGGAAATGTTACTTAAACACATTGAAGAGTTAGAAAGAACAGCAGAATTAAAGGGAACAAAAGCGAACGCGGACAAAGAAAGTAACCTTGATGAAACAGAAGGGAAAATTGGCCTGGGTCTTCTTGCAGGAGGGACATTAGCTATTATATCTGGCGCAATCATCATGCATCTATTAAATGCACCGATATGGCTTCAGAACTTGGGAGTGGGAATCTTTGTCGGCGGCGGGCTTGCAGTTGTTGGTACTCTTGTTGCTACTCTGGTTTTCATACTTTGTTCTTCCACTGTACCCGCGCCGGCGGAAATAAGCACATATCACACAAAAGATTTTAAAGGAACTCCTGATACTGAAAGAAATGATCCTGAATTTATCAGAGACGTTCTTTTTAAACATCCCGAATATTTCGGCCAGCGGGAGAAATATAACAAAGACATTCCCGTAGTAAATCCGCGGCGTTTATACGAGGCCGAGCTGAAATATCCTGAGCTTAAAACATACCGCGAGAATTATGCGTTTTATCTGAAGCTGATGAATATGGACACAAAGGATGAAAGATTGAGAAAGGCTCTTTTGACAACCGTGGAAGAATACGGCAAAACGCATCAGCCTGATGAAAAAACGGCACGGGAGCTTAAGAAGTTTATGGAAGGCGGCAAATTCCAACAGATTGCGCAGTCCGGAGAGGGAAGAAAACTGCAGGAGAAAATATTGGAATTGCAGGATTTCCCGCAGCTGTATGCCGCTGTAAGGAAAAGCTGCG
>JAISDW010000027.1 GCA_031264445.1 Elusimicrobiota bacterium | reverse complement strand
CGCAGGAAACAAATGATATTTATGACCAACTTCGCAAGTGCTCATGTACAAAAGAAGAAAGAACCGCATTATTGGAGAACTATTTAGAATCGGCTTCTCCTCAGGAATTAGAACAGCTTAATGTTTCTTTGATTCTTATGAGTTTTGGTAGGAGCTTAAAAAGCGAGGATGAAGATAACTTAGACATACTGTTTAAACTTGCCGAATACAATGTAAAAGTAGTAAAAATGGATAAGGACAAGGATTGGCATATTATGTCTGAGGCTATTACATCTCAGAATAAGCAAGTTTTGGAAACATTCTTTAAAGATGACTGGCATTGGGAAAATACTTTTAGCTCCGGTATTCTCTCTCATATGGTATCTAAAAATTTTCCGCGAGAATGGTTTTTTTATATATTAAGCAAAATTAAAGGAAAGCCGCTGGCTAAACACTTACACATACTTGCACGTCATGATGATAATGAGATTTTTGAGGCCGCTTATGAAAAAGTTCGAAAGTCCGGCGCGGATTATAATTTAGAACTAATGCTTGAGGATGCCTTGCTTGCTGAAGACTTGAAAAATTTACACACAATTCTTAAATATGAGGGCAATAAAATCTGGCAAATACCATTTTTGCATGGAGAGATAAAAATAATATCCCTTGACAAATTAAAAGAGATTTTTAAACAAATACCGGAGGATGAACGAAAAGATTTTATAAATTTACTTAATCAGGACAAACAATCGCTTTTATTGAAACTTTCAGCATCCAAGCCTGCACAAGATAAATATGATAAAATGATATTCCTGCTTGATTTAGGTGCGGATCCCGATACTACAGATACTATCGGTGACTTTCCGTTATATTATGCGGTTGTGTATAATGATGAAGAGTCTGCCAAAATTCTCCTTTCCTATGGTGCAAACAAAGATAGAAAGTACGTTAACTCGTCATTACAGCTAGCTTTCGCTGCCTCACCCAAAATACAAGCTATTTTGAATAAAGACCAAAAAACATTAATTATGGAAAGAATAATGAAAGATAATACGCAAGAAATAACAAATGCGAAAGAGGAATATAAAAAGCTGTGGCCTAAAAACCTACAAGTTTTTATAGTAGGGGAAGCTCATGAACAAGATAAATACCACATTGAAGTATCTAAAATGCTGACTATTTTCCATGAAAAATATCCGAACAATTTAGTTTTGGCAACGGAATTTATTTACACATCGAATCAGGACACAGTAAACAAATACTTACAACAAGAGGCAATAAAAGCGGCTTTAGATAAACCGCGTATTATCAAATCTGTTAAAGACGGCTTAAACAAAAGTTTAAAGCAAAACGATAACAGAATAAAAACAGCTACAGGGAAAATTAGTCCAATAGTGTTTGCTGGCGCCAAAAATCTTGGAATTAAAGTGGTCGGATTAGAAAATAGGCAAGATGTAGAGTTGTATAAGGATGCTGTTTCTCTTGATGGTTTAAAAAAAAGAAATACAAACTGGATTAAAGAAATTACAAAGATTATAGGTGAGAACAAAAACATTAAAATCCTGTTATATTGTGGCAAAGCCCACAGCGATTATAATGGTGGAGAAAATTCGCTGCCAAAATTATTGGATAAAGAGGGTATATCTTACAAAGTGCTTCATCTGACAGGACAAGATGAATGGTGCGACAGCACAGCCGTATGCAATGCCGGCTTTGAAAACAAGAAAACAATAACCAAAATCCCTAAGAAATTCGTCAAAAACTTTGGCACTGATTATATTTTGAACATACCAAAAGAATAATATCACAGATACTGGCTTGTGCGTCTGCCGGTTTTATATTATCTCCGGTTTATACATTGCTTCAAGCATGGTCTTTTTTGGATTTCAGCTGGCCGTCTTCAAAAAACCACTCCTCAAATAGTTTGCCTGTTTCGTAATATTTTTTTGTAACGCCGTGTATTTTGCTGCCTCTTCAAGATATTCTGTAAACATAATATTTAACATATATTATATAATAGAAATATGTCAACGCGCGGGAGCGGAACTTCACAATTCAGCGTAAACCCCGTTGTTTTGTATAGGGATTTACGCGATGCTTTTGCCATGTTTTGGGCGGTAATGCGCCGCAAATATCCACTGCCGTGGCGAAGCGTGTTGTGGTTTTTGCTGTTTGCATTATATTTTATAGTGCCGTTTGATGCAGTGCCCGAGGCGGTTTTCTTAATCCTCGGTTTCAGCGACGATTTGCTTTTGCTTGTGTATGTGCTAAATAAAATGCGCCCTGACATAGATAATTACAGGGCCTGGCGCGCGCGGTCGCAAACCGCGCCGCGAAAGAAAGGGGGAAAAGATGAAAAAATTGTTTAAATGGCTGTTTATACTTGTCGTTGCAGCCGCCGTGCTGCTGGGCGGCGCGATGGCCGCGCTTTATTTTATGTTCCCGCCCGCAAAGCTCAAAGCTATGGGGCAGGAATACGTAAAAACTAATTTCAACAGAGATATTGATTTTGATTCGCTGGGCTTTAATCTCATCGGCGTATCGCTTAAAGGTTTCAGGTTTTCCGAGGCGGGTGGGTTTAAAAACGGCGTATTCGTCGCGGCCGGCAAAGCCGTGGTTAAGGTTCAGGTTAAGCCGCTTCTCAGCCGTAAAGTGGAAATTTCCACAATCGGCCTTGAAGATCTGGATATTAAGGTAATTAAAAACAAAAACGGCAAATTTAATTTTGACGATATTATGCAAAACGCGGCCAAACTTTCCGGCGGCAATGCCGCCGCGCCGCAAAGCCCGGCCCATGCGGCCGCCGCGCCGGCCGCGGTTGCGGTCATCGCCGATAATGTTTATTTAAAAAACGCCAATGTAAGCTACGCCGATAAAGCCGCCGGCATGGATTTTGCCGTGCGCGCCGCGAATTTCAGCGTGGCGCATTTTGACTTTGATAATCCTTTTAATTTTGAAGGCTCTTTCGCCACCGATATAAAACTGCCGGAAATTAAACTTTCGCCGGTGCTTTTTGCATTCGCTGGCCGCGCGGATTTGGCCGGCATGGATATGAAAAAAGCCTCGGTTGAACTTATCAATTTTGAAGGCTCGTACAAAACTTTCAAGGCGTCGCTTAACGGCAAAGTGAGCAATTTTGACAACCCCGCCGCCGTCTTAAACGGCGCTGTAACCGGCATAGATAATAAACTGGCGCAGGAGTTCGCCCCCGCGCAATTGCCGTCGTTTGCGCTGCCAAAAATAAACCTGGCTTTAAATACGCTCACCAGCCTGGAAAAGAACACGACTAAAATTAACGAGGCCAAAATTTCACTGGGCAATTCCTATGTGCGCGCGTCGGCTGATATTGATTACGGCAGCCCCGCGCTTAAATATAAAAGCGATACGAAAATTTCCGTTTCTCTGAAGGAAGCGGCCGATATCGCCAAAGAAAGCCTGGCCGCTTTTGCACTTGCCGGCAGTATAGACGGCGATATTCACGCCGCCTCCTCTGCTTCCGCTCTGCCGGCGGTAAAAGGCAATATTACTTTTAAGGATATCGGCGCGCTCGCGGCCGGAAGGCAGCTCAAAAATTTAAACGGGGCCGTAGTTATAAATTCGCTTAACGATATAAAAACCAATGTCATAAAAGGCGTGTTTGACGGCTCCGGCTTCACCACCTCGCTGGCTTATGCCAAACCGGCAAAAAAATCCATAATTAATTTCTCTTTTGACATGGATAAATTCACGCTGGACGATATTGATTTTGCCGCGCTTATGCCCGCGCCTGCCAAAACTGATGGCGCAAAAACCGCGTCCGCGGCCAAATCCACCGCGCAGCAGCAACCTCAGCAGCAGGAGCCGCTTGTCTGCCAGACCTGCCCCCGCGGAGATGCGGCCGATATCAAGGCAAATATCGCCGTGCATAAAATAGCCAATAATATTTTTGACACCAATGATTTTAATCTTAATATAGATATCAAAGACCTTGACAACCGTCTTGACAAAGCCGCGGGAACGGTAAATTTCTCCACCAAAAACGGGGAAATTAAGGATTTGGAAAAACTGATGGCGGCCTCCAAATATCTTAAAATCGCGCTGACTTCGCTGCACGTGGTGCAGCAGGCTTTTGGCGCGCTTAAATTAGACACGGCGTCTTTCAACGCCGACAGAATAGCCTATACTCTGATAGAAGGCTCCTACACGCTTAAAGGCGGCGGCTTAACCATAAATAAGACGGACTTAAACAGTGATTTGGCCACAATCAAAACCACCGGCTCGCTGGGCCTGCTCAGCGAAAAGCTGGACATGAAAGTCCAGGCCCACTTAGGCAAGCAGGGCTCAAGCGGGTTCAAGCCGGTAGTCATAAAAATCGGCGGTACGGCGGCAAAGCCCAGCTATAAGCTGGACGTCGCCTCAACGCTCACCTCCGTTTTGGGCGCGGGGCAGGGCGCAAGCGCCGCGCAGAACTCGCAGGCAATCAAAGACAATGCCGCGCAAGCAATAAAAAATATAGGCAATTTATTCAAAAAGAAATAAAGTACATCATCAACACGGGAGGGCAAAATTATGCCGGAATCAAGTTTTTTAACACTGAGCGAAATCGGCTCAATACCTTCGGGCAACGGGGAAGAAATTAAATTTACCGTTGACTCTTTCAAAGGCCACAAATACTTATCGGTGCGCAAATATTTAAAATCCGATACTTACAGCGGCCCGACTAAATCCGGCATTACGCTTTCGCCGGAAATCGCGGGCAAAATTTCCGCCGCGCTTAATGCCCTGCCCGACGATTATAAAGCGGAGCAAGACGCGGAGCTGGGCAAATACGCCAAACGGCAGGGGCTTTCCGTAATACTCAGGGTAAGCTCCTATCTTAACACGAAAGGCATAGACATCCGCCAGTGGCAGGAGGACGAAACCTATACAGGCTGGACGAAAAAGGGCCTGCGCCTTCCGCTGGAAAAGCTGCCGGAAATCAAACAGCTTTTCCTGCAGACCGTAAAATATTTTGAAGACAATAAATAAAATTGCACAGCGACCATAACCATATGCCAGAAGAAAACAAAGAAACCGCTCCAGCAGACGCCGCGCCGCAGGGACAGCAGGAAGCCCCGCAGCCGGCGCCGCAGTCCGCAATCAAAACCAACCCGGAGCTTGCCCTGATAGGGCAGGAAATCTCGGGCTGCGTTATTTTGGAAAAAATCAGTTCCGGCGGCATGGGCACCGTGTTTAAAGCCAGGCACAAGGCTTTGGACAGAATTGTATGCGTCAAGATCCTCAGCCCCGCGCTTGCCGACGACAAAAAAGCCGTGGGCCTGTTCCTGACCGAGGCCCGCGCCATTGCGGAAATTGACCACCCTAACATAGTCTTTGTCTATAACGTGGGGCGCGAGAAAGGTTTCTATTTCATAGTCATGAGCTTTATTGACGGCGAGAGCCTCTCCTCAATCGTGCGCAAGAAACCCAATTTGCCGGTTTCCTTCATTATTGACACTTTTATCGGCGTGCTGCGCGGGCTTGAGGCGGCGCACCAAAAGGGCATTATCCACCGCGACATTAAGCCCTCCAATATACTTATCAATAAAAAGCTGGAGCCGAAAATAGTTGACTTCGGCATAGCCAAAAAAATGGATAAGGATAAAGGCTGCACCAAAACCACCGAACTGGCGGGCACCGCTTATTTCCTCTCGCCGGAGCAGGCTCTCGGCCGTCCAATTGACACGCGGGCGGATTTATATTCTGTCGGCGCAAGTCTGTTTTACGTGCTTACGGGGCGCTATCCTTTCACGGGCAAAAATTCAATGGAAATTATTCAAAAGCATATTAACGAACCCGTGCCCGACGTCTCCCAGTACCGCCGCGGGCTGCCGTCGTGGATACCGGCGGCGGTATCAAAGTTAATGAGCAAAAACCCGAAAGACCGCTTTCAGACCGCGACGGAAACTTTGATTTTCTTCCAGAAAATGCGCGCCGACGACCAGCTTAAAGTGTCGCAGGGCGTGAATATCGCCGATGAAATAGGCCTGAAAATAAGCAATGACGGGCCCGCCGCGGACGAACAGCCGGCCCAGGCCAGGACGAACCGCTTCAACGCCGACGTGCGCGGGCGCGCGGTCAAAACTCCCGTTCACATAGCCGCCCTGGGCGACGAGCCCGCCGCGGCCGCGCGCCGCCCGTCCCAGGGGCCGGTGTCTGAGGAATTTTTTAACGCCCGCCGCTCGGGCCGTTTACGCTCCATGGAGCTGCACTCAAAACGCGGCCTGTTTGCGTTCGGCGGTTTTACCAAAGGTTTTATGCTCGCGCTTCTGGCCGCTGGCATGATGATTGCCGCGGCTGCGGCTTTCCTTAAACTCGGCGCAATATGCGCGGCTTACGGCGAAGAAGGGCAGACCTTCATGCAGGCTATGGTTGCGCCCTGGGTTGCGCAGGAATATCTGCCCGGGCAGATGACATGGGCGTGCGTATGCTTTGTGTATATAGCCTTTACGCTGAGCATGTTTTTCTTTGGCAAAATCGGCAAAATAGTGCCCGTGGTTGCGGGCGTCGCCGTGCTTGCCTATATTGCCGCGTTTTACGGCATGGCGCCCGCGCCGCTGCCTTCGCTGACGGCTTATACCCTGCTGCCGGTTTATGCGCTGGTACTCGGCGCGCTCGGCATAAAAATAGACGAAGAAGAAAATTTCAAATGGCCCGCGCGTCTGCTGGGCGCGGCCTTCTTTGCCGCGGCTTTTTACTGCGTTTATCTGTTCTTTAAACCGCAGGGTTTTGAGCAGGGGCCGCTGACGGCTTCGCTGCTTTATTCTTCGCTGGGGCTAATGGCGGCCGCTGCGGCGCTGCAGTTTCTGCGCGGCAGTTTCATTTACCGCCTTGCGGCGATAGGCCTGTTTGCGGCCGCGTGCGCGTCAATATGGGTTTACCAGGCAAGCGGCAATGTTTATTATATGATGAAAGAAGCGGATTTGCAGCCTTCCGCCGCCGAGCAGCAGCAACAGCAGCAGCCCGCGCAGGAGGAGGAAGCCCGCGCCTATAACATAA
>JAISDW010000152.1 GCA_031264445.1 Elusimicrobiota bacterium | reverse complement strand
CGCTGTAATCACCCAGCATACCGTCTTGAGGAAGTGTAAAAGTATGCTCCGCCCCGCCCATTGCGTCAAGCGGCAGAGTTGTTTTTGCAATTTCTTGCCGGTTTGCGCCGTGCAATGTAAGCGTAAGTTTTTCCCTGCCGGAATAGGCCGCGTAGTCAAGTATCTTGCGCTCCACCACATTGGCTTTTACTTTAATTTCCTGCGCGGGGCGGTAAATTGCTCTGTCGGTATTCAAAACGATTTGGTAAATATTGTCTTCGTAGCGGTTGTAGGAAATGTAGTTTATAATCGCGTAATTGCCGTCTTTTTGCATCAGCAGGCTCTTTTTGTCGTAATTCTTTTTTGCGTCCGCGTGCAGGCGCAGCAGGCCGGCTTTGTTCGTAGCGCGCTTTTTATTGTTTTCGTGCACCGTAACGGCCGGCATATCAAGGCCGGTGGCAGCGTCAAGCGAATAAATATTATACGCGCCGCCCAAATACTTCTGCGTATTTAAATTATTGGTAAGCGCGAAACTTGTGGCATACCCCGCGATATTGGTGAAGTTGAGGGAAACGGCGGGGTCGCCCTCGCGCGGCTGCTGGTGCCGGCTTATCACGACGCCGTAAAAGCCCGGAGAGATAAAGGGCACTTCAAAATCAATACTCTGCGGCGCGTATTTGGCCGGGTATTTTAAAGCCAGGGTAATTTTGCGCGCGGGCTTTTTTTCAAGCAGTTCCGAGGTACGCCAAATGGCATAAAGCGCGTCCCACTGTCCCCCATTCTCCAAAAATTCAGGCCCCAGTTTATAGATATACATATACGCCGTATCAACATTAGCCGCGCGCACTTTTATTTTTGCCGGCCGCTGGTTGGGGACATTGAAAGGCCCGCCGTCTTCAATGCCGAGCAGCGGGGCTGTTATCGCGTCTTTTATTTTTTTGCAATTATCGGTAATATAATTGAGCGGCAGTTTAAGGCAGTAATCGGTAAGGGATACAGCCGTTTCATACCGCTCCGCGTAGAGGTAGAATTTAGCCGCTTCGGCCGCGGCCGCGGCTTTGCCCACGACTTCCTGCGCGCGGAAGAAAAGCGGGTCTTTAATTTTCATTGCAAGCAGTTCCTGCGCTTCGTCGCTGCCCGTGGCGCCGGATACCGCCGCAAGCAAACCGGCAAGCGGGAGATTGTCCTTAGCTTCCGGTTTAGCCTCGGCCATTATGCGCTGCACATGCCAGTATTCGCGCACGGCGTCGCGGTCTTTGCCGCCGATATTATAGGCCTGCTCCAGAATTGTTTTATACGGGGCGGTTTCGTTTCGTTTCCAGCTGTCTACGAGGAAATCAAATAAAGTCGGCTGAAGCGCGGGCGGGGTTGTGCCGTCGTCCCAGCGGCTTTTCACATATTGCCAGGACGGCTTGAGCGAGATATCCGCCAGCGTGCCGCGCATATCCCACAATGCCGCATAGGTGTCTTTTTTGACTTTTTCAAGCTGTTTAAGGGTAAATTTTGCGGGGTCGGTTTCGCTTTCCTGCAAGTCGGGAAGATTGTAGTAAGGAGTATTTTCAAAAATTTGCGCTTTTACTATATAATAGCGGGCTTTCCACAGATTATCTTTGGGCGGCTGCATATTGAAGACGGCTTTTTTTGCCGCGTCATACTGGCCGGAATACTGCAAAGCCCGCGCGGTTTTGAGCTGCGCCTCGTAGCGGACATTAGTATCCTTGGCGTTTAAGAGCGGCGCGTACTGGTTTACGGCCTGCTGGTAAAGGCCCTGCTCAAAAGATTTATTGGCCTCGGCCATATTTTGGGCTTTTGCCGCGCCGGCAAATGCTGCCAGCGCGAGTATTACAGTTAATAATTTCTTCATACAATCCCTCCGTAGATTAAAAAATTTTTGGCCGCCAATGATATCCTGATAATATAGCAAAGGCTGTTTAATCAAGATTAAACATTTTGAATAATCTTTTTATCAGCAATATCGGTAATATTGCGGCGCATGCGTAAATTATTACATTGCCCAACTGTCCTATGTCCGCCTCTGAAAAGAGCGGCGATTGGGTTTTTATCATTTTCCATAATAATAATCCCAACCCTGCGATACTGCATAAAAGCAGCAACAGTAAAAAAGTGTAAGAGCCAAAAACGTCAACTTCTATATTCATTCCTAATGTTTTGAAGTTTGTTTTTTGGCGCATATTTCGCTCCTTACATCTGCTCGGGCGCGGATACGCCGATAAGCTCCAGCCCTTTGGCAATTCTTTCTTTTACCAGCCTGCAAGTGAATAAACGCGATTTTGTCATTTCCAAATTGTTCTCGTCCAGCACGCGGCATGAGTCGTAAAAAGAATGGAAAAGCGAAGAAAGTTCCTTAAGATATGTGGTCATGTGATGCGGACTTAAATCGCGCGCGCAGGCGGAAATAATTTCCCTGAACCACAGCATTTTGCTCAGCAGCAGGCGTTCCTGCGCGGCCAGATTTTGCGGTGAGGTCATATTAAGCGGCTCTATATTTTTCTGCGCGGCGGCGCGGAATATGGAACATATCCTCGCGTGCACGTACTGCACGTAAAAGACCGGGTTCTCGTTAGTCTGTTTTTTTGCCAGGCCGATATCAAAATTAAGGTGCGCGTTGGGCGTGCGGCTGGCAAAGAAGAAGCGGCAGGCGTCGCGCCCGACTTCGTCCACAAGCTCTTTGAGCGTGATAAAAGTGCCCGCGCGTTTGGACATTTTTACCTTTTCGCCGTTTTCTATAAGATGCACGAGCTGGTGTATGATGACGGTAAAACTTTCTTCACTGCGGCCCAGCGCTTTTACGGCCTCTTTCATGCGCGGGACATAGCCGTGATGGTCCGCCCCCCAGATGTCTATCAGGCGCGAGTATCCGCGGTCATATTTATTTTTATGGTATGCGATATCGGCCAGATAATAAGTTGGCCGGCCGTCCTTGCGTACGAGCACGCGGTCTTTATCGTCGCCGCCGCTCGCCGTGCCCAGCCAGACCGCCCCGTCCTTTTCATATACATTATTTGTTTGTCTGAGCGTTTGCAGCGCGGCTTCAACCGCGCCTTCTTTATGAAGCTCGCTCTCGCGGAACCATTTGGTAAATTCCGCGCCGAAAGTTTCCATATCATCCTGCTGGGATTTGATAAGTTCTTCCATGGCGAAGCGGCCGTAATCGGCCTCCGGCAGGCCTGCGGGGATTTTTTTTGCAAGCTCCGTAAGATATTCGCCGTGGTAGCCGTTTTCGGGCGGTTCCTGGCCGCGCGCCCGCGCAAGAAGGGATTCCCCCAGCAGCTGCGCCTGATTACCGGCGTCATTGATATAATATTCCGCGTCGCATGACGCGCCCAGAGCGCGGTACATGCGCACAAGGCTGTCGCCAAGGCTTGCGCCGCGGCCGCTTGCAACGTGCAGCGGGCCGGTCGGGTTGGCGGAAACAAATTCTATCAAAATCTTTTCGGCGGGTTTATTCTGGTCCGCCCCGTCGCGGTTTTTAAGGCGGCGGTCGCGCGCGGTTTCAACCAGAAATCCGTCGCTGAGTTTAATATTGATAAACCCGGGCTCTACGAAGGAACAGGCCGCGGTTTCTTCCAGCTGCTGTATAACTTTGGCGGCTTTTTTTGCTATGTCAAGCGGTTTTTTGCGGATTACTTTTGCCGCCGCCAAAGCCCAGGTAAGCGAAATATCGGCGTCAATATGCTGCGGAGCGGGCTCAAAAAGTACGGGCGGTAAATTTTCAAAGCCGGCAAAATATTTGTCTTTTGAAATTCTGTCTTCTATTTTGGTTTGCAGTTGTTTTAACATTTATTTTTTTGCCTTCTTCGCTTTTTTTGCCGGTTTCTTAGCGGTTTTTGTCTTTTTTTGGGAGGTTTTGGCCGGCTTTTTAACAGCTTTTTTTGCGGCTTTCTTTACCGCGGGTTTTTTTGAAATGGTTTTTTTTGCCGCCGTTTTCTTTTTATTAGCCGCCGGTTTTTTGACGGCCGGTTTGGGGGCCGGCAGGGCCCAGTTTATGATTTTACCAAAGCCGAAAACGTGATCCAGCGCGTAGAAAACGCGGGCCTGCGCCGTGATTACGTGCAGCATGAAGCCGCCGTAATCGCTTACGCGCCAGACGCCGCTTTCGCCGCCGTCGCGGTTGGTTTTGTAAACGCCGTCTTTTTTGAGCTCCGTGCCGGTTTCCTGCTCAAGCGCGTTTAAATGCGGCGCGCTGTTGGCGGTGGCTATCACAATATAATCGCAAAGGGAGGAAAGGCCGTTTAAATCGTAAATTTTTATATCTTCGCCCTTCTTGCCGTCAAGTATGCGGGCCGCCTTCACGGCGTATTTTTTTGCGGTTTCTTTGTTCATATCGCTCCTCATGCGTAATATATACCATTTAATATATCATTTTTTAGTTGGTTTTGGGCAATATGAAGTCTTTGCCCAGTATTATTTTGGCGTCCGCTATGGCCGTTTTATCGGGCGAGGTAAAGATTTCGCTGTTATCCATGCCCAGCAGTCTGCCGATTTTTTTCAGGTCTTCCGGGCGGCCGCCGGTAATATCGGTTATTTTGCTTTTTTCTTCTATGACCGGATAATTGCCGTAATTTATCACGTCAATATCTATCAGGCCGCGGTTGCTTAAATCGCGCAGATAGCGCGTGACTTCGGCCGCGAGGCCCGCCCCGCCGGAGGCATTAAGCACTTCAAGCACCAGCGTTTTTGACGCCGAAGCAGCGGCCGCAGGCGCGGCGTTTTGCGCGAGCAGTATCTGCTGGGGAGCGGCGGCCGCAGCCCTGCGCCGGTTTTGTGCGGCGGGGGGGGGATCGGGATTTTTTACCGTAAAATCTCCGGGCTCAAGACGCATTAAGTGCAGGGTTATCATCACAAAGTCGGAAGGCGCGATATTCGTACGGCCGCTGACGCGCAGCCGGATATAATCATAAAGATAAATGAATATTATATACGGTTTTTGGCGCCAAGCCCTCAGATTATTTTTGCATAATTCCCAAAACTCCGCGCGGTTCTGCGAGGAAGGCCTAATATAAAGCACGTCCTGCGGGTTTATGCCGGCCTCCTTAAGCGCGTCGCAGGCGCCCGGGCTTTTTTTGCCAGCGGTGTTCATATTGGTAACGGCGGCTTTCGCGCTCTGCGGATTATATGATATAAACATGGGCTGCCGCGTAAGCACAAGCAGGTTAAGCGGCTGCGCGCCGGCGGTAAGCGCTGCCGTATGCGGGTTATAAAAATGCGCGAAAGCGCCGTAGACCAAAACGGCCAAAGCCGCGTAAACGGCCAGGCGTGTTTTCAGTTTAGTTTTGAAATCAGTTTGTTCCATAATTCAGGGCCCGCGGGCGCAAGCCATTTGCGGGTCTGTATCGTAAAATTCAGCTTTACGGCCATGGCCGCCAGCATGCCTTCGTCAAGCGATTTTTGCGCCGCCGCCTGCACCGCGCGGGCTTCTTTGTACTTGCGGTCTTTGCTTGCCATATCTGCGGTGAAAATAATTTTTTGCAGGACGCTCATATCCGCCGCGCCCAGCGTGTGGCGGCTTATGGCGAGCAGTAAATCTTTATCTTTAATCCCGAACAGTTTTTTTGCCATATCAGCCGATACCGCGCCGTGCAGCAAATGCGGCGCGCGGCGGCGGATTTCGTCAAATCCTTTTATTTTTAATCCGTTTTCACGGCAGTATTCAATCAAATCATTATCCCCCATGCATTTTGCCATATCGTGCAGAAGTGCGGCGGTTGCGGCCCTTTCCGCGTCGGCCCTGCTATAGACGTGCGCCAGCGCGGCGGCCGTCTGCGCCACCATTTTTGTATGCAGATAGCGGCGCGGTTTAAGATTGGCCTCCAGCCATTTGTGCATATTGAGGCCGTACATCAGATTTTTTTCTATAAAAGCCGCCGTAACGGCAGGCACCGCGGTCGGCACCATGCCATTGCACATTATGGCCAAACGCAGCTGCGTTGAGGAAACCAGCGGGAAGCCGCCTTTAAGCGGTGTGAAATCAAAATCATTTGTCCCAAACTCAAAGCCTTTGCGCGCGCCGGCGGTTATAACGGCGTTTTGGAACAGATACGGCGCGTTTTTCCACTTGTGCATATCATTAAGGCAGTCCGCGCCTACAAGCAGGTAAACCTTTGACCCTTTGTACAGCTCTTTTGCGCGTTTTACGGTTTCCCATGTATATACCACGCGGCGCGCGCGTTTTTCAAAATCGTCAAAAATTATGGCGGGCGATATCGGCCCCAGCGCTTCGCGCGCCATGTTCTGGCGCGTTTCAAAAGGCACAGGCGATTTTTGCTTAAAAGGCGACTGCCATGCCGTGAATATATGCGTATAATCCGGCTTAATCTGGTTTATTGCCGCCTTAAGCAGCGCGCAGTGGCCTTTGTGAACCGGATCAAAGCTGCCGCCGTAGATTAATATTTTCATATTTTCACCAGCTTGCGGGCCAATGCCGCGCCGTCAAGGAGTGATTTTTCCATAAAACTGTACTCCCACGCGCCGAAACGCCCGAGTGGGTATATATTCTGCGCGGCCAGGAAATCAATTATATTTTGGCGCGCGGTTTCGTAATTGACGTCGTATATCGGATACGCGCACGGGATTTGCGCCCAGCTCGCGGCGAGTATCCGCGCGTCGGCCGTTATAAACCCAAGCTCCAGAAGGTGCTTGAGCGTCTGCTGCTCCAGCTTTTTTAAGTCCTGTTCTTTCACGGCCGCGCCGCCCGGAAAGGCAAATTCAATATAAAAACTGCTTGCGCCGCGCGGCGCTAGCGCGGGCGAAAAGGAGGACTGCACTCCCGCGCGGTAAAAAGGATATTTAT
>JAISDW010000142.1 GCA_031264445.1 Elusimicrobiota bacterium | reverse complement strand
GCAAGAGTTGGGAAATGTTAAGAATAACATTGACATTATTTTTTAACAGAGGGCTTTTAGAAGAAATGACCGGTGTGGCCATGACTCCTTACCACTAATTACCTACCAATGCCCTTTGCGTGGGAGGGTATGTTTTTAACAACGCGGCTGCCTTAACCTCTTATTTAGAGGAAACCTGTCAAAACACGTTAAAAACTGCTACAATAAATCTTGTAATCAATAATTTAATTTAACGCCTTAGAGAGAGGGGATTTTATATGAAGACCAACATGAAAACCGCAAAAAACAACCTGTCTTTCGCCGCCGCCGTTCTTTTGGCGGCCTGCTTTCTTGCGCCGGCCGCGCAGACCGCGCGCGCCGCGCGCGATTCCGCCGGCACCGACGTTCTGATGAGCGACCATAAAATAATTGAGCTTACGGATAAATATCTATCGCTGCTCAACACAATTTATCCGGAAGACGCCGCGCGCGCCGGTATGCTGGGCTATCAGTCCAACCTTGACCCGCGCGACAAACAAAGCGAAACGGTAAAAAAAGACACTATCCTCGCGCTGCAGGAAACGCTGGAAAAAATCAATCACAAAAAACTTTCCCCTTCCAAGGAAATCGCCTATCAGGCATTGATGGAGCTCGTCAATAAAAAAGTTTTTGACATACAGGTTTTAAACCGCCTGCAAAAGGATCCTTTGTGGTATCTTGAAGGCGTTGACGGTATTTACGATATTCTGCTTAAAGATTACAAACCGTTTCAGGAACGGCTGGTTGACGCCATGAAGCGCGCGCAGGCCCTGCCCGCCGTGCTGGCCCAGGGCAAAGAAAACCTTGATAACCCGCCGGACCTTAATATCCGCCTCGCTCTGGAAAAGGCCGGCAATGCTTATGCCTCATTCGCCAATATAAACGTATTGATGAACCGCATGGCGCAGGACGATTATACCAAAGACCAGATAAAAGCCGTCTGCGCCGACGCAAAAAAAGCGCTTAAAGATTATTATGATTTCCTTAAAAATCTGTCTTCGGAAGATAAGCCTTATGTTGACTTCCGCCTCGGGGCCGATAACTTTGCAAAACTGCTCAAAAACGTTTACGGCATTGATACGTCCGTCAAAAAAATAAACGCCGCGCTGGAAAAAGAAACCGATGCGGCAAAAACCGCTCTTACGGCCGCGCTTACGCCGGTGATAGAACCCACGCTCTCACCCGAGGAAAAGGAAAAGCGCACCAACAAAAAAGGTATTATAGAAATTTTACCGTCTGATTATTATTTTGCCGACGCCGCCTATTCCAAAGGCCCCAAATATAAAGAAGTGCTTAATACTTTCCTCTCCTACTATAACGAAAGTGTGGATTATTTTGCACAGCATAATATTTTTACGCCGGCAAGCCTTAAGGTGTTTATTGCGCCATCGCCAAAATATCTGGAGAAGAAAGGGGCAAACGCCGTCTATCTGCCGCCCTTCCCGCTGCTGGGCAGGCAGTTCGGCGATTTGCTGGTAGCGCTGCCCGAGACGCAGAAAGAAGCAGATTCCGTGCTGCCGAAACTTTTCACTTACGCTAAAATAAAGCTGGGCGCGGTCGCAGGATTAAGCGCGGGCGGAAACATGCTCTACAGCGCGGCGCAGGATTATCCGGAAAGGCTGCTGAAAATTTCGGCCGACCCTTTTTATACCAACGGCTGGGTTAAATACAGCGTAAATCTGGCGAAGGAGGGGGGCTATCTCTCTCAGGATGAAGATTTGATACACGTGGCCTGGTACAATTATAAAACAGCGCTGTTCGCGCTGGCCGAACTTAAAATGCACAACGGCGATTTTAATTATACGCAGAGTTTGGAATACCTTACCGCCGCGGGCATAAATAAGGAAGAAGCCGCCGCCGCGCTTGACGCCGCGGCCGCCGCGCCGTGCGCTTATATATCCGCCGTGCTGGGCGAGCAGGAGTTCAGCCGCCTGCGCGCAAAATACCAAAAGAAAGGCGGCGCTAAATTTAAACTGAGCGATTTCCACCAGAAGCTGCTTTCCACCGGCCGCGTGCCGCTGCCCGTTATTGAACGCGCTTTACAGCAGGCCTATGACAAAAAACAGGTGGAAAGCTTTTTTAATACGCTTTATTTTTAATTTCTCTCCCTCTGCCTTAATTCCCCTCCATTGGAGGGGTGGCATGCGAAGCATGACGGGGTGGTGGGGTGGTTAAGAGAGGGCCGTGGTGAGGGTGAAGCAATAGATATTATGGTTGTCATTCCCGAAGGTAGTAATCGGGAATCTGAAAAAGGCCGGATGCCCGATAAAGGCATTCGGGCATGACAACAGAAAAATAGGGGCAGGAATAATTTTTACTTCTTCCCTTATTAGGGGAAGTACCGCACTTTCTTATTTATTCTCCTCCCTTTGGGAGGAGTACCCGAAGGGGGTGGAGGGTAATGGCTGTTGTAGTTGTAAAACAAAATAATAACAACTTTAATCCCCCCTACGGCCCCGACTTCGCTACGCTACGCCGTGGGCCACTTCCCCCAAGGGGGGCAGAAGTTTGAGCAGGGCCGTTTTCTCCCTTTTGTAAAGGGAGAAAACGACACGGGACAAATATTCTCCTCTGAAAAAGAGATAAAATGCAACATAAAGTAAAAACAACAGGAGCTTGGTATGAAAAAAGATATTCTTAACTTTGCGCCAACGGCTTTCGCGCTTTTGCTGGCCGGTTTGTTTATATCCGGCTGCGGCGGGCCTTCGGAAGAGAAAAACAGCTTGATAAAAGCCGCCACGAATGGGAATATAGCCGAAGTCCAAAAACTTATAAAAAAAGGTGTGGATGTTAATGTAAAAAATAGCGATGGCATTACATCATTGATGATTGCCGCAGCAAACGGACAACAAGAGATTGTTTCTATGCTGCTTCAGGCAGAAGCTAATCCTGACTTACAAACTAATAAAGGTGTGACAGCATTGATTGTTGCCGCACAAAATGGACACAAAGATGTGGTATCTATGTTGCTTTCGGCACAAGCTAATCTTAATTTACAAAGTAATAATGGCGATACAGCATTGATACTTGCCGCAGTAAAAGGACACAAAGAAATTGTTTCTGTGCTGCTTCAGGCAAAAGCTAATCCTGATTTGCAAAATGATAAGGGTGGGACAGCATTGATACTTGCCGTAGTAAAAGGACACAAAGAAATTGTTTCTGTGCTGCTTCAGGCAAAAGCTAATCCTG
>JAISDW010000151.1 GCA_031264445.1 Elusimicrobiota bacterium | reverse complement strand
GTAAAAATCTGCGGATTATTATCGTAATCCGGGATTTGCGCGGTAAAATTTACGGTTTTTATTTTACCTTCCCGCGCCGCGCAAAGCGTCTCCAGCGAAGGCGCGGCCGAGACTAAAATCAGCTTTGCGCCCAAAATTTTGCAGCGCAGCTCCAGCACGTCGCGCGCATGGTAATAGGGTTTATTGTCTTCCTGTTTAAAAGCTTCGTCTTCTTCGCGGAACATGGCGGCCAGCTTTAAATTCTTAAACGGCAGCAGCGCGGCCGAGCGCGTGCCTATGATTATACATGGCCTGCCGTTGAAAATATCTGCCGCCGCGTTTTTGCGCGCTGACAGCGGCACTTTGCTGTGCCACATATATATATTATTGCCGCCAAAGGTTTTTTGCGCGCGCTCAATAAGCCCCGCCGATATTATGATATCGGGCACTAGCAGCAGCGCCTGCCCGCCGGCGGCCAGCGCGGCGTGCGCGCAGTTTAAAATCGCTTCGCTCTTGCCGGTAAAAGTGTCGCCGTAAAAAAGCGCGGTTTGGTTTTGCGCCGCGGCTTCAAGCGCGGCTTTCTGGTCTGCCGTAAGCGGGCCGGCTGGGTAGAAAAGCGGCAAATCCGCCGGCGGCTGCGGCTTGTAATTCTGCAGCAGTTTATCGTTGAGAAAGGGGGGGATTAAAACATTTAAAGTCTCGCCAAGGGTATTGGCGTAATTCTGTTCTATAAAACGCGCGAGCGGCCATAAATCCGGCCCGTAAAAAACGCGGCTGTCCAACACTTCTGCG
This sequence comes from Elusimicrobiota bacterium, assembly GCA_031264445.1. GTDB lineage: Bacteria > Elusimicrobiota > Elusimicrobia > Elusimicrobiales > Elusimicrobiaceae > Proelusimicrobium. Next base: position 6,297 of record JAISDW010000151.1, on the reverse strand, counting down.
ATTTCTTTTAATTTAATATTTTTTGGGAGTTTAGGATTGGTATTTAACTCGGTAATAAATCCCGTCTGCATGGCCTTGCCAAAGGGCACGCGCACGCGCGCACCAAGTTTTATTTGCGGCTCCAGCGCAGGCGGCACAACATAATCAAAGCTCTTATTCAAAGCAATAGGCAGACAGACGGATATGTTCATAACAACAAGTTATGGCTCGGGCACTAAAATTACTTTTTTAATTTGAAAGCCCTGGCAATTATTTCTGTCTTTATATTCTACGTCCCAAATATATTCGGGTTTTCCAAGCATATCTTCCGATATTTTTCTGTGGGTTCTGTAATGGCCTTCACCGAAGGCGGCGTAAACTGTTTTGTATTTATTAAGAGCCGCCGCGATATTTTTTACTATAAAAGGATCTCTGGCGTAAAAATCCATATCTTCGGAAAGCTTGTTAAATATCGTGCCGGTGGATAAAGGCCAAGTCCAGTCTTCTTTGAAAATTTCATTTAAATCAGCGGTGTCAAAATCTTCATTAAAACGTTCTTTGAACCAGATTTTAAATTCTTCCGCAGTCATAGGCTCGGGCATATCGGGCTTCCAGGCAAAGTGAGTAAAACTTTGTACTTCCCCATCCGCGGTTGTATAGGTGCCAAACTGCCTTTTATGCATCATGCTGTTGTTTATCATCCATTTTGCCTGATAAGTTTTATAAGCATTAGGGTCTTTTCGGGAAAGTATTTTTATTTTTTCATCATCCGGCAAATCAGCCAATACGACGGGAATATTCTTGTCGGAAGCTATCCCCGCCGAATACTCAAACTCATTGCGGCTGCATTTATCTCTCAACATCCGCCCGCTGCGCTCAAATTCTACCACGGCTATCTTCGGTTTAAAATTAGCAAAAACATAATCAACCATATCAAGAGTTTCGTCCGCGTAATGTTTGGAGGCCAGATAAATAAGAGTTTTGCCATCTTTTTTAAATATCGCGATATAGGGCTGATGGTGCTGTTCGGAAGGGTTTTCCGACTGCTCATAAGTCGTAAGCAGCGCAAGATTAGGTTGGAAAGTTTGCGCGCCCGCACTAACAGCAATAAATGATATCGCAAAAAATAAAGTAATTATTTTTTTCATATAAACGGCTCCTTTTATTATACGGCTGACGGTGGCGTGCGGCCCATATCGGCGAGCAGGATTTTTAAATCCGCCCAGGTGTCCTTCTTCCAGCCCGGGTTGCGCAGCAGCGCGGCGGGGTGGTAGGTGGCAAGAATTTTGACGGGTTTGGCCAGCTGCACCGAGCTGAGTTCAAGATCGTAAATTTTGCCGCGTATCGCGCTTAGGCTTTTTGCGTCCCTGATAAGGCTCTTTGCGGCTACTCCGCCCAGCGCAACTATATAATCCGGCCCCACGGCATTGATTTGCCGCTCAACATAGCCGCGGCACAGGGCGATTTCGTCCGGCACGGGCGCGCGGTCATTGCCGCGCTTTTCGGGGTCTTGCGGGTCTATCATCGGGTGGCATTTGACCATATTGGCGATAAAAACTTCTTCCCTTTTAAAACCCATCGCGGCGATGATTTTATCAAGCAGTTGGCCGGCCTTGCCGACAAACGGCCTGCCCTGGCGGTCTTCCTCGTAGCCGGGGCCCTCGCCTATGAACATCAGGCGTGCTTTCGGATTGCCTTCGCCTGGCACGGCTTTTATGCGCGTGGCGCCCAGCGCGCAGCGCTGGCAGGATAAAATTTGTTTGGCAATACTTTCAAGCGTATAAGATTCCGCCGGCTCCGTCGCTGTTGCCGGCGCAGCGGTCTGCGGCTTCGTAATTTGCGGCGGCGCAGGTTGCAGGACGGGCTCCGCCGAAACGGCGGCAGCCGCGTCCGCGCGGGCCGGTTTTGCCGGTATCATAAAATCTTCTTCCGAGCCGGCGGAGATAAGTTTCTTCAAATCGCCGGCGAGGTTCCTGATCTCTTTTTTCATTCAATAATTTATCTTTCCCGCGCCGCCGTCCGATACGGCCGTGACGGCGCAAACTCGGCGGGCTTTATAGTTTAAGCGGCTCTTTTGCTTTTCTTTCGGCTTCTTTGCGGGCTTCTTCTTCCTCGCGCCTTTGCTGCACCAGCGCGTCGGCTGAGCCTTTTATTATCATCTCTTTGGTCACCGCGCCGCTCAGAATATCATTGAGCGCGAGTTTGATTACCTCTGCGTCGGGCTCGTTTTTGTATTCCTGTTTTTTCTTCATCACTTTTGCCCACATTGAGGCAAGCACAACCATGCTGTATTTGTCGCCGTTAAAGTCAAGCAGCCTGTTTTCAAAATCCTTTTCCTGTGACATTTTCAAGTCTCCTCACTTTTCTTCTTTCCGCCGTTATTACGGCCCTGCATTCCCGCACTGCGTCCGGCAGGATATCGTTGATTATAAGGTAATCGTAAAATTTGATTTGCGCCATCTCTTTTCTGGCGGACTCCATACGCACCTTAATATCTTTCGTGCCGTCGTTGCGGGCAGCGATTCTTTTTTTAAGCTCGGCCATGCTGGGCGGGGCTATAAAAATTGAAACCGCGTCCCTGAAAATCTTCTTTACCGTACACGCGCCCTGCACGTCTATGACAAGCACGGGGCAGAGCTTCTTTTTTATGACTTCGTTTACCGAACTTTTTGGAATCCCGTAATAATCTTTGTGGACTTTTGCCCACTCGGCCATGCGCCCTTTTTTTACGGCGGCTTCAAAACGCGCGGCCGTCCAGAAATAATAATCCTTTCCGTCGCGTTCGCCCGCGCGCGGCGCGCGCGTTGTGGCCGTTACGACGCGCGATAAGCGTTTATCGCTCTTAAGCAGCCGCGCCACAATGGTAGTCTTGCCGCCGCCCGAAGGGGAAGAAATTATTACGGGAAAGCACTCCATATATGTATTTTATTAAATTGTCCGCGCAAAAACAATATAGACTTTAGTATAATATACTCAAAATATACTCAAATCTTTCATGGAGGATTTATTATGTCAAAAAAAATATTTTTTGTAATACTGGCCGCGCTGCTGGCACTGCCCGCCGCCGCGCAGCAGAAGGGCGTTTACAGCGAAATCCTGGGCGGCGACGCCGAAAAGAAAAATGAAACACCGCAATATACCTATCTTTACGATACCTCGCTGATACGCGCGATAAAAGCCAAAGATGAGGACAGAATAAAAATCCTGCTTTACGCCAATGTTGACACGAACGAAAAAAACGACGAAGGCTTCACGCCGCTGGTGTTGGCGGCGGAAGGGATTTCGCTTGAATATATCCGCCTGATGCTGCAGCGCGGCGCGAAGGTCAACCTGCCGAGCAAATACAATATAACGCCGCTGATGGCCGCCGCCGCGGCAAACAGGCCCGACGTCGTCAGGCTTCTGCTTGAATACGGGGCCGACCCTGCTTTGACCGACGACATGGGCCGCAATGCCGTGCTGCACGCCGTTAAGAGCAAAGCCGCGGCCTGCGTAGGCATTCTTTCCGCCGTCACCAAAAAAACCGATTTTGACCGCCGCGATAAAGACGACCTTACCCCCGCGCTTTACGCCGCGCGCAACGGGGACGTACAGACTATTACTTTCCTCGGTAAAGCCGGTGCGGACCTTAACGCCAAAGACGACGCCGGCAAAACGCCTTTGATAATTGCCGTTGACGCGGCCAACCGCCCGCTGGTCCGCGAACTGCTGGCTTTAAAAGCCGACGCCGCACAAAAAGATAATGCCGGCCGCACGGCCCTTATGCACGCCGTGCAGATCGGCGATATCCCGATAAGCGGGGATTTGATTGCCGCGGGCGCGGACGTTAATACGCCGGACGTCAGCGGCACCGCGCCGCTTATGCTGGCCGCGCGCGGACGCAATGCAAGAATGGCGGCCCTGCTGGTGAAATCCGGCGCGGACGCGAACGCGCAGGATGTCGTGGGCCGCACGCCGCTCACTCGCGCGATGGAAAATAATGATTACGCCACTTTTGCCGCCGTGCTTGCCGCGCCCGCAATTAAGCCTGATTTCCTCTACGGCGCCGACGGCGCCACGCCGCTGATAAACGCGGTCAAAAAGAAAGATGACAAATTTACCGCGGCTTTGATTAAACGCGGAGCGAATGTAAATATTAAGGATAAAGCCGGCAAAAACGCGCTGATATACGCGCTGGAAAATGGGAATTATAACTCGTTCGCTGCTTTAGTGCAGTCGCCCAATGCCCAGCCGGATTTGCCGTACGGTACTGACAGTACCACGCTGCTTATTAGCGCCGCGCGCATGGGGGATTTGAAGTCCGCCACCATTCTGGTTAAACGCGGGGCGGACACAAATAAAGAAGATATTTTCGGCAATACCGCGCTTGATTACGCGCTGCAGAACGACGATAAGAAAATGGCCGCCTATTTAATTAAGCGCGGCGCAAAGCAGAAAGTGCCTGTTGTCCCCGAGGTTGAGGCTGTTGCTGTTGCGGGCGAGATTGCCGGCGTCAGCGCTGATGCAGTTGCCGCACCTGCCGCTGGCGCGGCTGCTGAGCAGGCGGGGCAGGAAGCGTCTTTTGTAGAATCCGGCACTCCGGCCGCAGGACAGCCGGTTTTCTGGGATAATATTAAGGATTTGGACGGCTATATCTCCGGCCTTGAAAAACAGCTTGGGGACGCCCGCCAGGCCCGCCGCGAGCGTTCGGCAAAGCAGGCCGCCGCAAAAAAATAGCGGAATTGACGGTTTTTATTCTTTTCCTTTTGGGGAAGTAGCGGACCTTCGGGTGGAGCTGCTCTCTTTATTTTTTTATTCTACTACAACAACCCCATTTACCCCTACCCCGTCTTCGCTGTGCTCAGCCGGTACTTCCCCTAAAAGGGGAAGAATTAAAAATTACTTCTGCCCCCCTTGGGGGAAGTGGCCATGGCTAGCGAAGCGAAGCCGGGGCCGTAGGGGGGAATAAAGTCTTTATTATTTAAAGCCGTCATTTAATGCGCCAGAGCCGTCATTCTCAAATGCGCATACGATGCGCGTTTGAGAATCTATAACCGTTGAAAACGGTTATATCAAATTGATGCTGTTATTAATGTTGAAAGGCATAAATTCAGACATGCGCTTCGCGCATAGATTCTAAAAACCGCTGTGAATGCGGTTTTTAGAATGACGACAGAAGTAGTTTCCCCTGTGCTTTCATGATGGGACTAATCCACCCTCACCCCGGCCCTCTCCCATCACGAAGGGAGAGGGTGAAAAAAAAAGGCCCTCTCCCGCCATAAATGGAGAGGGAGATAAAAAAAGATCCTCTCTTGACCACCCCGTCTCAGCCTTCGCTTCGCTACGCCGTGGCTCGCTATGGCGGGGTACTCCTCCCAAAGGGAGGAGAATAAATAAGAAAGGGCGAGGGATTTAATAAAAATTCAAACTGTTTGCCTTTAAGAGTAAAATGAAACTCCCCCAACATAAGGCGGAGGAGGTTCATTTTGGATCGGGTTAATTTAAATAAGTTGCTTCCGCCGTAGTTACGTGCCAGTAGGTGTGCGGGCCAGTACCTAAAATTCGGCAAACTTTTTTACCGGCGGCGTTATAGCCTACGCAAACAATTTTTTTGGTGTAATTCTTGTTATATTTATCGTCACTATAAAAGTAGGTAATTGCGTAATCGCCCGTTTTTCTGAGTAAGCTGATGTAATAGTAATTCAGCCCTTGCGCAGACAAGTTGGGCGCGGAAAAGTTGGCGGATGTTTTTGGTATGGTGATATCCAGGGCATCCAAGTTGGTGGTATACGTGCCGGTAGCCAGCACATAGAAGTTCATAGCATCGCCGATGGCTTTTACCAGGATAATGCCTTCCGCCGCGCGATTCTTTTCCACGGCTTTTTGATACTGCGGCAAAGCAATGGCGGCCAGAATGCCGATAATGAGGACAACGACAAGAAGTTCAATTAGTGTAAAACCGTTATTTCTCAGACGAGAAAAAGTTGGGGGGGGGGGGGTAATATTTACTGCGTTTTTTACTGTTTGAGGCATAGAAGGCTCCATTAAAAATATTGATTATCAAACCTCAATAAAATATTATCAAATTATAATGCCGTTTTCAAATCATTTGCCAGCCGTTTAAAGCTGCGGTCTGCCCGTCGCCGGTATAAGAGCAGTAAATTTTAGTCATTTTCTTGCTCCTCTTTTTGTTCCGCCGCCGCTTGCGTTTCATGCCGCGCGGCGCCGTAATTTTCCAAAAGTTCAACGCATTCAAGCGAGCCGTTCTGCCGCGCTATATCAAGCGCGGTGCGGCCGGCATTATCAAGCGCGGCAGTGTCCGCGCCGCGCGAAAGCAGC
>JAISDW010000109.1 GCA_031264445.1 Elusimicrobiota bacterium | reverse complement strand
TATGGAAGGCGGCAAATTCCAACAGATTGCGCAGTCCGGAGAGGGAAGAAAACTGCAGGAGAAAATATTGGAATTGCAGGATTTCCCGCAGCTGTATGCCGCTGTAAGGAAAAGCTGCGGGCCGATAGTTAAAGAATTGGAATATAAGAAAGAGCTGCAAAAAGAACTCCAAAGGAAGATGATGAAGTTTAACTTTAGCAATCCGCAGGACAGCGGTTTTGAAGAATATAAAACGCGGATCGGTCTGATAGCGCCTTAATAAAAGCAAATCATTTGTAAACAAACGCCCCGCGGGTTTAAAATCCAACCCGCGGGGCTTTGTGTATATAGGCAAAGGAGCAATAGATATTTAGGTTATCATTCCCGAAGGTCGTAATCGGGAATCTTAAAAAGTCCGGATGCCCGATAAAAGCATTCGAGCATGACAACGGAGAAATGGTTTACTTTAGAGTATGGAATTGACACTCGCACGGATATCTGTCTTTAACTAAGACTTTCCAAATTTTTTTATCTCTTTACGCAAGTAGTAAAACGGCGTCCGAATTGCCAACAGAAAAATCCCCGCCATTAAAGCGGGGATTTTCTGCAAAACCAAACAATAAATAAAAAACTCAGCGCGCGGCTGTGCGGAAGAAATTGCCGCGCCCGTTCTTGGCCGCCAGGGTTGGCTTGCCTATCATTTTATCGGCGATAAGGACAATGTCTTTACGGCCTGCGGTATAAAACTCCTCATCCGCGCCGAAGATATCCCCTGCTTTCAGCACGCCCAGATTGCCGTGCGCGTTAATTTGCACTTCCAGCTTGAGATTGCCGGCAAAGGAATCTATAAGCAAATCATTTTTGTCTATACTGAAAGCCAGCGGGAAAGCAGGATTCACGACGCGTTTGATGGCTATGGGTACGTCAGCCTCGTTCTTGGCTATTACGGAGCAGGATACATTTGACGCCGTGGCCTGTTTCAAAAGCCTGTCGGCCACTTCCACGCGGCCGGAGATTATAAAAGGCTCCTCTTTTTTGGAGTCCTTTATTATATACCCTCCTGCGGCCAGCGCGACTGCTATGATGAAAATCGCAAAGTATTTCATAAGTTATTTAATGAAGCCGAATCTATTTTTTGTATTCCGTAAAACCCCATACTACGGACTGGTTTATCCATCCGCTCGTGCCGGCGTCGTCGGTAACCTGCAGCCAGGCGCCCTGCTTTTTTAAGAATTTGAAGGAATAGCCTTTATCCACGGTCCACGCCACGGGCGCGTCGGCGCTTGGTTCCGCGCGGACATTTGCGTCTGATTTGGCCGACATACCGGGCGTTTCCGAAAGTATGCTCTTATGCGCCCAGCCTTTGAAGCCTTCAAAATCGCGCACTTCCACCCAGGTTTTATCCTTACTGATGCTCAACATTTCAACGGGGGTATATTTCCAGACTTTAAATTTGATGGCGCATTTGGCGCTCGCGCAGCTTCTTATATTTCCTACCGTGACGCCGATGGAGGCGTATTTTGCCGCGGCGAAAGCATTGCTTGCGATAAGCAGAACGGCTAAAACGGCGGCAGCTTTGGTGATACTATTCATTGCTGATACCCTCATTTAATTAAAAATAATGCGGATAAAAAAAGTATAGCATATTTTGGGGCTTCGTCAAACGGGTTTTGCTGGCCGCGCGGACAGCGAGTACGCTTCCATAAACAGATAAAGCGACAGGCGGTTGATAAAGGCCAGCGTTTCCTGCGGCGCGGCTGCGGCGACGCACGCCGTCTCCGCCAATCTGGCTGAGGCGCGCGCGCGGTGCAGCGCGGCGTCCGCGGGCGACATGCCCGGCAGTATAAATTTCGTCAGCGGCGGCGTGGCGGCTTTAAGCGCGGCTATGCGCTCTTCCAGCGCGGCGGTGTGCGCGGCCGCCAGAGTTTTGCCGGTGCCGCTTATTATGCCCATTACTTCTATAAGGATATTTTGCAGGCCTTCAAGCCGCGCGGCCAGCGCGGGGCAGGCCAGTTTGGCCGCGCCGAGTTCCGCGTTAAGGCAGTCCAGATGCGCCAGCGCTATTATGCGCGGGTCCGCCTTGCTTATATTTTGCCGCGCGAGCGAATCCGTAAAGCCCGCGTCGCCTTTTCTTACTGTCATAATGATATAATAGTTAAAAATAAGTGAGGTGTCAAAAATGAAAGAACAGATAGCCGCTCTTTTGCAAAAAGTGCGCCCCATGCTGCAGGCCGACGGGGGCGATGTTGAATTTGTGGATTTTGACGAAAGCACCGGCACGGTAAAAGTCAAGCTGCAGGGCGCGTGCGGCAGCTGCCCGATGGCGACGATGACTCTTAAACACGGTATAGAAAAATATCTCAAAGAAGCCTGCCCCGCCGTAAAAGCCGTGGAAAGGGTTTAATGCCCGTTATAGACTTGCATTCGCACACGAAATATTCCGACGGCACCACTTCGCCGGATGAAGTCGTGCGCGCTTATGCGCGCGCCGGTGTGCGGATGATGGCCGTCACCGATCACGATACCACGGACGCCGTTGAAGAAGCCCGCCAAAAAGCCGTGGCGGCCGGTATGCTGTTTGTTGACGGCATAGAAATAAGCACGCGCGAGCATGATTACCTGCATATCCTGGGCTATAAAATAGATATAAAGAGTAAAACTCTCAATAAATTCCTGGAAGATAACCGCGCCGCCCGCTTTGCGCGCGTGCGCGGCATTATCGGGAAACTTCAGGCCGCCGGCGTGGATATAACGGAGGAAGATGTTTTTGCCCGCGTCAAAACAACGCCTTCGCGCGCGCACGTGGCCGACGCGCTGAAAAAGAAAGGTATAGTATCCTCGCGTCAGGAAGGCTTCCGCAAATATCTGACGGAAGGCAAGCCAGGCTATGTGCCTTCCCCTGGTCCAAGTGCGGCGGAGGTTATCGGCCAAATCAAACTGGCGGGCGGGTATGCTTTCATAGCGCATCCGGGCGTTATAAAAGAAGCGTGGGATTTCCCCCGCTGGAAAACCGCCGGCCTTGACGGGCTGGAGCTTTATTATCCTTCCCATTCTTTTGAACTGCGCCGTGAGCTGGCGGCAATCGCCAAAAAGTACGGACTGCTGGTTTCCGCCGGCAGCGACCATCACGGCGAAAAGAGCGGCCGCCGCAATACCCCGGGCATGGAAGTGCCACAGGAAGTTTTTGACAAGCTAAAAGAGGTTCTGTGCGGATAATAGCGCACCGCGGAGCCGCGGCCTTTAAGCCGGAAAACTCCCTTGAAGCCTTCCGCGAGGCCATACGCCTGGGCAGTAATTTTTTTGAGACCGACGCGCATTTAACGCGCGACGGCGCGCTTGTGCTCTGGCATGATTATGATTTTGAAGGCCGCGCCATAAAAACGGGTTTCCTGAGGGATTTCCCGCTCACCACGCTTAAGGAATTGCTGGACATACTGCCGCCTGCGGCAAACCTGAATATAGAAATAAAAAACGACGGCAATATCTACGAAGGCATAGAGCGCGCCGTGCTTGGCCTGCTGCAAACTTACCCGCCGCGGCTTAAGGAAAGGATATTAATATCTTCTTTTGACTACCCGACTTTGCAGCGCGTGCGCGCTTTGGACGCGGATATCAAAATAGGCGTGCTTACGCGCGCTTTTGACGTCGGCGCCGCGCTTGCGCTGGGGGCTTACAGCGTGCATATCAGCCTTAAGCGCGTCAATGACGCAATAGTTGAAACCTGCCATAAAAACAATCTGAAAGTTTTTGTTTATACGGTTAATACCGCGGCCGAGGCCGCAGCCATGGCCGGCCTGGGCGTTGACGCCGTATTTTCCGATTATCCTGATTTGTCATTTTAAAACTTTTGCCGCGCGCCGCAATGACGGCGCGGCAGCATTCTGCAGCCGCGTAAAGTGATATAATATAAGTATACAGCCAAAGGGCATAAAGGGGGGCGGATTTATGTGGGAATATACAGATAAAGTCATGGAGCACTTTAAAAACCCGCGCAATGTGGGCGAAGTCCCGGACGCCGACGGCACGGGCCAGATGGGCAGCCTCGTCTGCGGGGACGCCCTAAAACTTACCATAAAAGTTGATAAAGCCACCGAAGTCATTACGGACGTAAAATTCAAAACTTTCGGCTGCGCGAGCGCGATTGCATCTTCCTCCGTGCTGACGGAGATGGTAAAAGGCAAGACCATTACGGAAGCCGCGCGTATAACCAACCGCGATATCGCCGCGCAGCTGGGTGAGCTGCCCGAAGAAAAAATGCATTGCTCCGTCATGGGCATGGAAGCGCTTGACGCCGCCATAAAAAGCTACCGCCAGGGCGGTAAACCAGTGGTTTTTGAAGAAGAACCCGGGGCCGCTATAGTCTGCAAGTGTTTCAATGTCAGCGAAGAGGCGGTAATCAAAGCAATCCATACAAATAATCTTAAAACGGTTGACGATATAACCCACTTCACGAAAGCCGGCGGCGCGTGCGGCAAATGCAAAGCGCAGCTGCGGGAAATCCTTGATAAAACGCTTGCGTGCGAAATCCCTCAAAAACCGCAGGGGCAGCCGCCGCAAAAAACTTTCAAAGATTTAACGATAGTTGAAAAAATAAAAGCCGTTGAAAAGGTGCTTAATGAGGATATTAAACCCAAACTCAACCTTGACGGCGGCAGCGCGGAACTTGTGGACATAGAAGGCAATATAATAAAACTGCGCCTGCTGGGCGCGTGCGGCGGCTGCCGCGGCGCGGGCATTACCCTTAAAAATTTTGTAGAGAAAGTTTTGCGCGAAAAACTTTCCGCCGATATTGAAGTTAAGCAGGCATAAAGTTATAGGCATCATAAAATATATTGTCTTAAACTGATTTATTGTATGATATATTTATCTTCAATATTTTTGCACCAAGGGGAAGTAGGATGTTATATCACCGTAAAGGACTAAATAAATATTCTCTCCGCGGGTTTACCTTAATTGAACTTCTTGTCGTTGTCCTAATTATCGGCATTCTCGCCGCTATCGCGCTTCCGCAATATCAAAAAGCTGTTGAAAAATCCCACGCTACAGAAGCGCTGATGAACATTAAGGCTTTATTTAATGCGGAACAAAGACATTTCTTAGTGAGCGGCCAACATGATGCTTCTTTTGAAAATATTGATATAGAAATTCCCGGCGTATCGGCATTTAGGGAAGCTGATAGAGTTGAAACAAAATATTTTTCTTATGCTTTCAGAAACGATAATTCACCAAAGTGGATTACCGCTAACAGATTTCCATTTACAACGAAATACGCCATAGTTATGTTATACGATAGCGGAGAGAGAAGATGTCTTACTTATAATTCAAAATATGACAAAATATGCCATGCTTTAGGCGTAAATACTGCAAAGACTTGTTCTTACGGAGGCGGAAGCTGTTTTGTGTTGAAATGAAACTCCCCCGCTTTACGGCGGGGAATTCGGTGAAAGGGTATTAAATTTACTGAAATTGAAACCCCCTTATTTTATAGAATGATAAAATTATTATAAGAGGAAATTTATGAAACCCGTAATTTATTTTGATAATAATGCCACTACGCGCGCTTTGCCAGAAGTGATTGAGGCCATGCTGCCGTATTTCGGCGAGAAGTACGGCAATGCCAGCAGCATGCACAGCTTCGGCGGCGGCAATAAAAAAGCGGTGGAAGAAGCCCGCCGGCAGCTTGCCGCGCTTATTAACGCCGACGCGCCCGAAATTATTTTTAACGCCGGCGGCACCGAGGGCGATAATACCGCGATAAACAATGCCATAAGAAGCTGGCCCGAAAAAAAGCATATCATAACTTCCGCGGTTGAGCACCCGGCGGTGATGGAAGTTTTCAAAAATCTCGCCGCGCAGGGGTACCGCGTGGATTATATCGGCGTGGACGAATACGGCCGTTTTAATCTGGAACGCTTTAAAAAAGTCATTGACCGCGATACTGCCCTGGTTTCAGTCATGTGGGCCAACAGCGAAACGGGCGTGCTTTTCCCCGTGGAAGAAATCGCCAAAACCGCGCGCGAGCATGGCGCAATGTGCCACATAGACGCCGTGCAGGCGCTGGGCAAAATAGAAGTTGACGTCAGGAAAGTTGACGCGGATATGGTTTCCTTCTCCGCGCATAAGATACACGGGCCCAAGGGCATAGGCGCGCTTTATGTCAAAAAGGGCACGCGCTTTCTACCTTTTATGGTCGGCGGGCATCAGGAAAAGGGCCGCCGCGCGGGTACGGAAAATGTGCCGGCGATAGTAGGCTTCGGCAAAGCCGCGCTGCTGGCAAAAGAAACTTTACATTTGTACAAAGAACGCGTGGCGCCGCTGCGCGATATGCTTGAAAACGGCCTTACCGCCGCCATAGAGGACGCCAAAATCAACGGCGATACAAAAAACCGTCTGCCCAATACCACTAATATCAGTTTCGGTTATATTGAGGGCGAGTCCATCTTAATGCACCTTGACGGGGAGGGCATTTGCGCATCCTCCGGCTCGGCCTGTACGAGCGGCTCTCTTGAGCCTTCGCACGTGCTGCGCGCGATGGGCGTGCCGTTTCAGTTTGCGCACGGCTCGGTACGCTTCAGCTTAAGCAAATTTAATACAAAAGAAGAAGTCCAAAAAGTATTGGAAGTCATGCCGCCTATAGTGAGCAGGCTGCGGCAAATATCCCCTTTTGAACGCCCTCAAACCGCGTGCGGCAATAAAGAAAACCAATCATAATTACGGTTTTATTGTAAAATGTCAAAGATATATTTTGAATAAAATATAAGAAACCCTTTTTCTTTCTTACTTCTGCCCCCTTTTAGAGAAATGGCCCATCCTCTTTTTAATTCTGCCCCCTTTGGGGGAAGTGGCCACGGCGTAGCGCAGCGAAGCCGGGGCCGTAGGGGGTAATGTAAGTCTTTATTATTTTGTTTTACAACAGCCCTTCCCCTCCACCCCCCGCCTTTGCTTCGCCTGTCTTCGCTACGCTACGCCGTGGCTCGCTATGGCGGGGTACTCCTCCCAAAGGGAGGAGAATAAAAAAAGTCCGGTACTCCCTTTACGAAAGGGAGAAAACGGCTAAAACTACCAAGAATTCAATATTTGCTGATATCTTATATTTTATTTGACAAGATTTTTAAATTTTGTAAAATAAAATTATTAGACTTCACTTTCCCTCGCCCCTTGCGGGCTGAAAGTCATGCCGTAGCGCAGCGAAAGCAGAAGAGGGTCAGGGTGAGGGGTAGCAGTTTAAAATTGTTTTAAAACGTTTTTGGGTGTTCCGGTAAAACGGAACAAGCTTTTGAGAAATCAAAGGCACGAATCAGGTCCAAAAACAGCTCGTTATCAAGCACAAGATACAAGGAAGTCATGAGCCTTGCGTCTTGTGCTGAATGTTTCCCGCTCTTATGAGCGGGAAACTACGGCTGTTGTATATTGGGTCACTGATTCGGCTCAAATATGGCAGCCGTTTTTTATTATTGCTAAAATAAAGATAGCGAGGTGAACAACATGAAAAAATTATCGGCTTTTCTTTGTCTGCTTTTTATATGTTCTGCATATGGCCTCTGCGCGCCTTATGGGCATTTGGAAGATTTTGAAGAAAACAGGCATTTGTATCTCATAGATAAAATAGTAAACAATCAGGAAATTACTTATTGTTCTTATTTGTCATACAACACGTTGAAAAATACAAGCGAAGAGCAAACTGATGAACAGATAAAGCTCGCTTTTAAAATGTGGACGCAGGACATTGCGGATTTTATCCGCCAAAACGGGCGCGAAAAAGAGTTTGAAGATATTATGCCTGTACTTGAAAAAAAGCCGAAGTTAAAGAAATTAAAAGGCTGTGACTTTTCGACTTTTGATAAAGAACTCGTCGCTTCCCTCGCAGGGCCGGCGGTTGAGGATAATACTGCGGCGGATATTTCTTTCATTTATGACAGCGATTTTGCGCTATATAAGTTCGGTGGCGATAGGTCAAAAGTAGCATCTTATTTTAGTAGACACCCAATAGCGCATATAGTTATTGATGAAAAACGGAAGATACTTATTATAAATGTATTAAACATCGGCATCTCTGATGATAAAAAAAAGGATTATTTTAGCGGAATTCTAAAGACTGTAGAACATGAATTGGGCCATGCGATAGGTTTGGCAGACCAATATGATGGCGGACTTGACAATGTGAGCTCTTCTTATTCTACAGTTGCGCCGCGAAAAGGCATTATGAGTGCCGAAGACAATTTGACCTGCGACGATGTAGACGGCATGATAACCCTTGTTGACAGAGCTTTAGGCAATATAACGAGAAAGTTTTCTTCTTTTTGCAATGACGGGATTAGTTTTATCGGAAGCAAAGAAGAAATTAAAGAAAGAAAGACATATTCTACAGACAACTTTGATTTTATCGGAGAAGACACCGACAAACGATTAAAAACAATAAAAAATAACGCGCATAACCATGCAGTGTCTTTTGAACAACTGGAAAAATATACGACGGGTTTTGAAATAGAGTTTTTCAAAAAATTTCCATATGCCGAATTTCGGCATATTATGACCGGCACGTATCAAAATGATTATCCGATAGGCGTATGGATTAACGAAATGCGTGTAGATGAAGATAACAAGCAAATTGTGAAAAACGTTTTTGACGATAACGGCAAACAACTTTCCTCCACCTTGATAACTTACGTAGACGGTAAAATTGTTTCGGAAAAGAAATTGCCTTTAAATTACGGGAAAGATAAACAAAAAGAAGCTGCTAAAAAAAACGAGGATATCAAAAGAGCTATTGAAAAAAGAATACAAAATCCAGGAAATTTATTAAAATAAATTAAGGTGCGGAGGTACTTATGAAGTTATCAAAAAATATTTTATTGGTTTTTACTATATTGTTTTTTGTTATCGGGTGTTCTGTTAAAGATATGCCGGAATCCGCGGCAGAATTAAAGTCAGAAATACCGCCGGAAGAAATGGCGGAGACAATGACTGCGTTGGCGGAAGAATATAGAGCTGTTAGCGTTTTGTATCTTATGGAGAATCTTGAAACTGCCACTGCCGCTGAAGCAAGCAAATACGCCGCGCAAGTTTTAATGGAAAAATATGGTTTGACGTCAGAAGAATGGGAAGCTTTTTACGAGGAAGCATCTGCGGAAGGATTATTTGAAAAAGGCGAAAACTACACTTATGACTATTCAACCGATAAAGCTCTTACCGAAAATACCGTGACAGAAGAAGCGCGCCAAGCGTCTATAAATCGATACGGAATAGGGATTAGCTATTATAATCAGGGTAATTATAACAAAGCTAAAGATGAATGGATGGCCGCGGTTGAGCTTGACCCCAATAATTCAGACGCGGCTTTGGGCTTAAAGAGAATTGCGTTCATTGAACAAAATAAAGAATAAAATACTATGGAATTATTCCTCAGCCTTGCCGTTTCCTGTCGCTAACTTCTGCCCCCTTTGGGGGAAGTAGTTGTGCAGTTTAGTTAATTCGTTGACAGGTTTTACTAAATTCTAACGGAGTCTTGTTCCCTAAACTCTGATGCGGCCTGTACTCATTGTAAAATATTATATATCTCATCAATTCTTCCTT
>JAISDW010000089.1 GCA_031264445.1 Elusimicrobiota bacterium | reverse complement strand
TTTGCCCGCGTTTAAATCAAGTTTGCCTGTTGCATAATAATCCAGAAAGAAAAGCGGCGTCGCGCCGCAGACGACCAAATCGTTTACGCACATTGCTACCAAATCTATACCGATGGTATCATGTTTGTTCAGCAAAAAAGCCAATTTTAATTTTGTGCCCACGCCGTCGGTGGAAGCAACAAGACTGTATTCTTTATTGCACGGCACGGGGAACAAACCCGCAAACCCGCCGATGCCTTTTGTTTTTGTCGCGATAAAATCTACGAATTTATCACCCGTCATAATATCAACGCCTGCTTTTTTATATGTGGACATTTTATCTCTTGCTCCTTAATATATATTAAAATTTATTCTATTTTACATACTTCTATTTCCCTAAATATTCAATAAGACTTTTTAACATACCCTTTCTATATTCAACTTTCCAAAAATTTTTACCATCGCAGTGAGTTTTCACTATAGCTCTCGCAGCTGCAGATGGAGAAAGATATATTTTTCCCTTATATTTTATCTTATTGGGTTCAATCAAAACTGCTCTATATTCTTTTCCGTTATAATAAGCATATAAAGGCACAAAAGATTTTTTAATCTTTACTAATTTTTTTCTAATACTTTTACCTTTATGCTCTTTTTCAACACACAACATTTTATTAACATCATCTTCATTGTAATTATTAAGAGCCTGCGCCAATAATCTTTTTAAATTTTTGGCTTTATTTCGTGGGCTTATTTTATTACCTTGCGGGGAATTAACTGCAATTAATATAGATTCTATATCGCTTATATGCCCTTCATTCTTAATAACAAATAATGAAAAGGTATCCCATTTATTTGAGTGTTTATCTCTTAAATGTTGTTTTATACGATTTTTTAAATTTACTGCTTTGCCAACATAATAAAGTTTATCTCTTTTGTAAAGAGCATATATACCGTGTTTATGACGTATTAAATTATTAATAACCATTGCGTAATCTTCAAAAACTTTTGATGAAATATTATCAAGATATTCCGTTATTATTTTCGCCATAAATAATGCTCCTATTATTTATTATTCTTTATAATCTCTTCCTCTTGCTTTTTTCTGTAGTCAACGAGTTTTTCAGATAAATTTTTATCATTTAACGCTATAATCTGCAGAGCCAAAAAGCCGGCGTTTTTGGCGCCGTCAACGGCAACAGTGGCAACCGGTATACCAGAAGGCATTTGCACGGTTGACAAAAGCGCGTCCAGTCCGTTTAATTTGCTGCCGCTAAGCGGCACACCTATAACCGGCTTTATAGTTAAACTTGCGACAACGCCCGCCAAATGCGCCGCCATGCCCGCACCGGCTATAAAAACTTCCGCGTCTTTATAATCCACCATCAGTTTATGTAATAAATTTGGCGAGCGGTGCGCGGAGCAGATTTTTGTTTCCGCGCTAACGCCGAATTCTTTTAAAACTTCAGCCGCTTTTTGCATCACGGGCGCGTCGCTCTCGCTCCCCATCAAAATCAGCACTTGCGTTTTCATTTTTACTCTCCTATATCTTTGCGGTATTGCATGCCTTCAAAATTTATTTTGGCGATCTCCGCGTAAACTTTCGCGCGGGCGGCTTCAATATTTTCGCCTGCAGCCACAACGCTCAGCACTCGTCCGCCGTTTGTGTAAATTTTGCCATTTACAATTTGCGTGCCGGCGTGGAAAACAAGCGCGTCCCTGACATTATCCAAGCCCGTAATCTCCGCGCCTTTGCTTGCGCTTTGCGGATAGTCCCCTCCCGCCAAAGTAACGCATACGGAAGCCGCCGCGTCAAAATCCAAATTTACCTCCGCAAGTTTTTTATCCAGACACGCAAGTATAATTTCCAGCAAATCATTTTTTATTAAAGGCAGTATTGCCTGCGTTTCAGGGTCGCCGCTGCGCGCGTTAAATTCCAAAACATTTATTTTGCCGTCAGGGCCCTTCATAATGCCCGCGTAAATTATGCCGCGGTAATCAATGCCTTCGGCCTTTATGCCTTTTATGAAATTATCAAAAACATTTGTTTTTATAAAATCCAAATCCTGTGCAGTGATATCCGCCACGGGGCTGTATACGCCCATGCCGCCCGTATTCGGGCCGCTGTTGCCGTCGAGCAGCCTTTTATGGTCACGGCTGACGGGCAGTGTTTTGTAAGTATCCCCGTCGCAAAAAGCTATTATGCTGGCTTCGCGGCCTTCCAAGAATTCCTCTATGACGACTTTACGCCCGCTCTCGCCAAAGACCGCAACCGCCATAAAATCGCGCAAAGTTTTTTGCGCTTCCTCCGTCGTGGCGCAGATACTAACGCCTTTGCCGGCGGCGAGGCCGTCGGCCTTAATTACCACGGGCGGCGTTAAGGTTTTGACGTATTCCGAAGCCTCGGGCAGGACTGTAAAACTTTTATAACTCGCCGTAGGAATATTATATTTCTGCATAAATTGTTTGGAATATTCCTTAGAACTTTCCAGCCTTGCGCCGGCCGCGCTTGCGCCGAAAGTTTTTATGCCGGCCGCCCTTAAATCGTCAGCCATGCCAGCGGCAAGCGGCGCCTCCGGCCCGATGACGACCAAATCTATTTTATTGCTTTTGCAGAAGTTTATGGCTTTATCCGCCGTGCCCGTGCCAAAAATATTACGCTGGATTTTATCGGCCGTAGTAATTGCCGCCGCCGAAACTGAACTGTAAACCCTTTCGCACTGCGGACTTTGGGCGAGCTTCCACGCAAAAGCGTGCTCACGCGCGCCTGAACCTATAATAAGCACTTTCATACGGCCTCCTTAATAAAGGATATAATTTCTCTAACAATATTTTACTACTTTTAAGTAAAAGAACGCACTTAGAATATTTTATATAATGAAATATGCGTTATTTTTTAAGAGCTATAATCAAAATAATCTGCGGATTTATGTTCTTTTTGTGGACAATATCCCACTATACCCTGCCAAAATACGGCTTGTTGAGCGAACTCAATCCGTTTGCAGCGGCCGCTTTCCCCATAATTTATTGTTTAGTAACCTCTGTTATGGATTTGGATATGTGGTTTGCTAATCAAAAATTAGAAGATAGGGGCAAAACTTTTCAGATTACTTATAAAGGGATGAATCTCGCAATAGAAATATTTTTACCTCTGACCCTGGGCGGCACATTGCTTTTCTTTTTTCTGTTTTAATGATTTTTTAGGCTCCCCTTTTAACCTCTTTTTGAAATTTTATAAATATATTTGCCGGTAAAACACGAGGAGCAAAACCCTTGCGCGCCTTCCCTGCCGCCGCAGGCTTCCTGCGCGTGGGCGGCAGTTAAAAAATAAACGCTGTCCGCGCCAAGGGCTTTTTTGATCTGCTCGCGCGTGTGCGTGCAGGCAATAAGCTCCTTCCCGCTGGGCGTGTTAATGCCGTAAAAACACGGCGCGATTATCGGCGGGCTCGTTACCGCAAAATGCACTTTGCGCGCCCCGTGCTCCCGCAGGATTTTGATAAGCCTGCGAGACGTTGTGCCGCGCACCAGGGAATCATCCACCAGCACGATGTTTTTGCCGTTTATAATATCGTCTATCGGCAGGAGTTTGAGTTTTACCGCCGTCTCCCGCACGCTTTGCGCGCTTTTGATGAAAGACCGTCCCAGATAATGATTGCGCACCAGCCCGATTTCAAAAGGAATTTTGGCTTCCTCCGCAAAACCCATGGCGGCAAAAATGCCGCTGTCCGGCACGGGAATGACAATATCGGCCTTTATGTCCTTCATCTGCCGCGCGAGGCGTTTACCCATTTCCATACGCGCGTTGGCGACGGATTGGCCGCGTATCACCGAATCCGGCCGCGAGAGATAAACCTGCTCAAAAATACAATTTTGCATTTTACCGGGTTTTGCGTAAAAGGAACTTTTGAGCCTGCCGTTTTCTATCACCAGCATTTCCGCGGGTTTAATATCGCGCACATAGCTGCCGCCCATTACTTCAACGGCCGAAGTTTCCGACGATATTATATACCCGCCGTCCGCAAGCCGGCCCAGCACAAGCGGCCTTATGCCATGCCTGTCGCGCGCGGCTATCAGCCGGCCGCCGCTCAAAATCACCGCGCCGAAACCTCCCTCAACGCGCGCAAGCGCGTCTTTTAAAGCGGGCTCAAGCGGTTTGTTTTCCTGCGCGAGCAGGTGGATTATAAGCTCCGTCTCAGACGAATGCTGCAAAATCCCCCCGCGGCGGCGGATTTGCTTTACAAGCGCCGCGCCGTTGATGATATTGCCGCTGAGGGCTATGGCGATATCGCCCTGCGCGGTATTGAAAATAAAGGGCTGCGCGTCCTGCAGGCCGGATTTTGCGCCCGAAGTCGGGTAGCGCACGTGGCCTATGGCGCAGCTGCCCTTGAGCTCCGCCAGCGCGGCGGCGCCAAGGCCGCTTATCACAAGCCCGCTGCCACGGCGCAGATTGAAAGTTTTTTCCTTCTCGTCGTAGCTTGCTATGCCGCAGGATTCCTGCCCCCTATGCTGCACGGAGAACAATCCTATCTGCGTCAGCACCGCCGCATTGGGGCTGTTATAAACGCCTATGACACCGCCCATAAATTAAATCTCCTTACCATTTAATGCCGCGCATAATCCACGACGTTTTTAAATATCTGTAAACCCGCAGCGGCTTTGCCGCGCATTTCTTTGCGCGTCCACGCGGGGTGCTGGTATGGCGACGCATATCTTTCAGGATGCGGCATAAGGCCGAAGCAGTTGCCCTTATCATTGCACAGGCCCGCGATATCAAGCACGCTGCCGTTGGGATTATTGACATAAGTAAGCGCGATATTATTGTTTTTTTGTATTTCTTCCAAAACCTTTTTATCGTCTATCACTATTTTGCCCTCGCCGTGGGCGATGGGAAGTTCAATCTCATCGGGCAGGTTTTTGGTAAAAATGCACGGGGAATTTTTGTTTATTTTAAACTTCTCCCACTGCGCGCGGAAGCAGCCGCAGTCGTTAAAAGTAAGGCTGGCCGTCTGTTTTTTGTCTTTACTCTCAGGCAGAAAACCCAGTTTAGTTAAAATCTGAAACCCGTTGCATATGCCCATGACCGGACGGCCGCTGTCTATAAATTTTTTGACGTCGCCGTAAACTTTATTCATATGCACGGCCCATATTTTGCCGCCGGCAATATCATCCCCGTACGAAAACCCGCCCGGGAACAGCAAAATATCATAATTGAGTATTTTGATTTTGCCGGAGGTAATTTCGTTGGTATGCGCAAGCTCGGCGCGCGCGCCGGCGGTTTCAACGGCCTGTTTTGTTTCTATATCGCAGTTAATGCCCGCCGTGCGGACGATTAAGGCTTTGGGAGTTTTTATCATAATTATCTCTTTAAAAATTATTTAGGGTTCACGGGTCTTCTTACAGGTACAACTATAGGGATTGCATTGGCATCAGCTTCCTGCTGCGCAGCCTTTATGCACATACCTTGTCTGTAATCGCCGCCCATTTTGCTTTTTAAGAAATTGTTGAAGTTATCGGTTAACATCGGCCCGGTCATCAGTCCGTCCGGGCCGCTTGCCACGCTGACAATAATATTACCGTAAAATACAGGTGAACCGGAGCCGCCGTACGGGTCAGGATAAAAATACAGCATATTGGTATTTCTTTTCGTCCCATTGCAGAACATGGTGAATGCGGAAACCTTATCCCCGCTGACGGGCGTATTTTCCTCATCTATAAACTTATATAAAGTATAAGGGTATTTCTTCGGATTCTGGACGGGGCTCAGCTCGTCAATTACACGGTCTTCCGAGAGGGTCAAAAAATGAAAATCATTATTCACAGGGTGGCGAAGGAATTGACTCCTGTCGTCGTTTACTGCCTTACTATGTGCAACTTTTAATAGATTTACCGCAGACGCCGGCATTTGTTTAAGCGAACTTTCGTTTACGCCGGATAATGAAATGAACTTGGAGAAGCTCAACTTCTTATCATTATCAGGTATATAAATTAAGGCAAGATCTTCAGAGTGACCTGAAGCGGATCTGTCTGGATTATAGTTTTGTTTGTACAAAAAAACTTTTGCATTCGCCGGATACATAGCATCAACTTTACCAACGAATATACGGAAATCCTTCTCACCCGGGATTTTGGGGGCAACCAGCTTCTCATGCACCCGCACATGAACGTCGGCATTGGCGCCGGGAAATTTATACACGCAGTGCGCGGCCGTCAAAAGCCAGTTTTTATGTATCCTGAAAGAGGTGCATATATTAGGAATCACTTCAGCACTCATTATGATACTGCTATTAGGCGGCACCTCCAATAAATATATATTGCTTAACATTTGCCTCTTAGTTGCGGCGGTATTCTTGATATTATTTGAATCAAAGAAATTCGCCTGAGACTGCGCTAAAGCATGTGACGCAATCATGTAAAACAGAGCAAAAAACGCTAATGTTTTTAGTTTTTTCATATAACCTCCGTGCTTTGCCAGGATTTTTTTAGTTTAAAAATATCTTCAGATATTAACGGCTTAACTGCGAGATTACGGAACAAGCCCGCAATGGCGGCGTTTTCCGGATTGCTTTGCTTCGCTCGCAATGACAACCCCTTACCCTCTCCCGCAAGGGGCGAGGGAATTTCGGAAAATATTTCCAATTTTTTGATATCAGAAACTGCACCTATTTTTGCAAATTTGGCGCCCTTCATTATTTTGGCGAATGCCGCCGCGTCCTTGGGGGAAACTTCCAGAATTATGCGGCTTGCGCTCTCGCTGAATAACTTTTGCCCGTCGGTAAGTTTGCCGGCGCATGGCAATTTACCCAAGTCAATATTTGCGCCGAGGCCGCCGCTAAAGCACATTTCCGCCAGCGCGCCCGCAAGGCCGCCCTGGCTGCAGTCATGCGCGCTTTGCACAAGGCCGCGCTGCATGGCGGCATAAATCTGCCGATAATTTTTAAAAGCCGTCTTACAGTCAACAACGGGCACATGGCAGTTTGCAAGGCCCAGCTGCGCCGCAGCGACGGAACCGCCGAGCTCGTCCTTTGTCACGCCGACCGCGTAAATATCATTGCCCGCTTCTTTTAAATCCATCGTTACTGCTTTGCGGATATCGTAAACCGGCGCGGCGGCCGATATTAATATTGTTGAAGGCACGGCCAAATCCTTACCTTGGGCGTCTTTGCTCTGATTATAAAAACTGTCCTTGCCGGATATAAAAGGCGCGCCGTAAGCCATTGCGCCATCGTAGCAGCCTTTGGCCACCAGCACAAGCGCGCCCATGAGATTTTCATTTTCGGGCGAGCCCCAGCAAAAATTATCCAGAAACGCGGTCCTTGTAATATCCGCACCCACGCAAAGCAGATTGCGCACCGCTTCGTCGCAGCAGTTCAGAGCCATTTGATAAGGGTCCAGCTTTCCGATTGCGGGATTTAAACCGTGGCTGACGGCGAACCCGTTATAATCTTTGTAATCATTCGTCGCGCTCAACGGGCGGATTACGGCCGCGTCGCCCGGGCCGTCGTGCGTAATGCCCTGCA
>JAISDW010000086.1 GCA_031264445.1 Elusimicrobiota bacterium | reverse complement strand
GCTGTTTTAAGCCCGCTTGGCATAGTTCTAGGTATAACTGCTGTAGTTACGGCATTCTTTCAAAACATCCGCTGGCGGCAAGTTATGCAGCTTTTGCTGATTTTTACGGTTTTGCCGGTGAACTCCGGCCTGTATACCGGGTTGTATTTATTTGCGGGCATAATTTCATTTTTTAACCGTAAAGAGTATGGCTGTTTTGACGGCTGGTTTCTGCTTTTGTTTATACTGCTTTTAAATCCTTTAAGATTAGTTGTTGAAGGCAACGGGATAGTATTGGATTTTTCCACGCTTGCCAGTAATATCTCCGCTTCCGCGATGCTTGTTTTTCTTACGGCGGATTCCACAATAAAAACTTACCGTTATATAAAGCGCTGGCTGCAGTCGTGTTTCCTCTCATCTAACAAAAGTTGATTTATACCGATCGGTGGGCCTAATTACGGCCAATAAATCATACAGTTAATAATTTCCCTAAAATTTAAAGAGTAAGTCTTTTTTGAGTGCCGCTATTGCAAAAGTATTGTAAAAGCGGGATTAGTTTGATATAAAAAATGGATGGCTATTTTTAAATCACAGAGGAGACTACAATGAAACTTAACAAAATGGCTTTTACTCTAATTGAGTTATTAGTCGTTGTTTTAATTATCGGCATTCTGGCGGGCATTGCACTACCGATATATAATAAAACTATTTGGCGCACGCGGATTGCCGAGCTACAGCAAATGCTTTCGGCGTTTCAGAAGGCGGAGCAGGTATATTTCCTTGTGCATGGGCACTATACAAGCAGGCTGTCGGATTTGGATATAAGTCTTGATTCCCTGCCTCTCAAACCGGCAGCTTCGGTATCGGGTTTTTACGTGGCGTCGACCGACGCTGTGAGGGCAAATGATATTTTTGAAATTGGCATCTCCTATAATAACGACGATGAAATCTATCTTAATGCCTATTTTACAAAAGGCCCCTACAAGGACGGCGGTTTTTGCTATGCGTTAAGAAGCAAAACATACGAGGTGCAGACGGGTTCAATGTACTGCTGTGAGGCCCCGGCTATGGCGGCAGGCGATTTCTGCCGGAAGATAATGAATGCCGTTTTTAGTAAAAATGCCTACACCAATTGGAAAGTTTATGCGCCATAAAAAATGGCGGAATTATGGAGCTTAATAATTCTCCAGCTAAGCTTGAAGTTCCGTAAAGGTTTCGCCTCTAATAGAGCCAACAAATATCCCCGCGCTAATGCGTGGGGATATTTGTTGCTGATTGCCTGATTTATTATTTTACCGCAATTTCCACGCGGCGGTTTGTCGCGCGGCCTTCTTTGGTTTTATTGTCCGCAATGGGATTTGCGGCGCCTTTGCCGGCGTAGGTAATCTTCTGGGCCGGTACGCCTTCTTTTACAAAGACGTCATGCACGGCTTTGGCGCGCTGCTCTGAAAGCCAGACATTGTATTCAGGTTTGCCGGTACTGTCGCTGTAACCGGTAATGACGACTTTGTTATAATTGAGTTTTTTGAGCTCGTCCGCTTTGCCTTTTAAGTATTTGGAGAAAGCGGGGCTGATTTCAGAGCTGCTGCTCGCGAAACTTGTGCCGGATACGGTCAAAGTCTTGCCGACTTCCATTTTCGGCTCTGCCGCAGCCGCGGGCGCGGGTTTTGCAGCGGGTGCAGGCTGCGCGGCCGGTGCCGGGTTTGACGCGTAGATATTGCCTTTATTTGCTATACACTGTTTTTTGCAGTTTTTAAAGGCTGCGCCGTCTTTAATTTTGGCGGCTTTGCATTTTTTATGGCAGATATTCGCCAGCTTGCGCTCTTCGGCGCATTTTTTGCTGACAATACCGTTGGTGCAGCATTTACCGTAGAAACATTGTTGGTTCAAAGCCGCGTTTACGCTGGTAACAGCAAAAATCGTGACAGCGGCCAGTATTATTTTCTTCATCTTCTTATATCCCCCTTTTTAAAGATACATTATTATTCTATAAAATATTTTAGAAATTTTGCCAGCGGAATTTCAGTTTTGGCTTTGCCGGCTTTAAATTTAGTAGAATGTAAAAGTGTAAAACTAAGCGAGGTTCCTATGCCTAAAACCAAAAAAGCCGCGCCAAAAAGCAGTTCAAAAACGGCGGAAAAAGATTCCGCGGCGCTGGCTGAAGTCAAACAGCTGTACAAATTTATGCAGGATAATAATCTCGGCGCTATAGATTATGAAGAAAAGGGTGTGCGCGTCAAACTGGTGCGCCAGGCCCCTGCGCAGGTAGCGGTGCCGGTGGCCGTAGGCACGGGCGCGGGTTTTGCGCTGGCGGATGCGCCCTCCGCGGCGCAGCAGTATGCGCGGACAATAAAATCCCCGCTTATGGGCATATTTTTCCGAGGCGCCTCCCCAAGCGCGCCGCCGTTTATAAAAGAAGGCGAAAGCGTCAAAGCCGGCACTCCCATATGCCTTATAGAAGCCATGAAAGTTTTTAACGAAGTCAAAGCCGCGCATGACTGCGTCATAAAAAAAGTTCTGGTTGAAAACGGGCAGCCGGTAAAACCCGGGGACCCGCTTTTTGCGATAGAAAAACTTTAAATTTTTGCGCGAGGATATAAAAAAATGTCTTTCAAAGAAAATATAGAAACCGCCGCCGGCAGGATAACGGATTTCCTTAAGGATAAAGAACAGGCGACTTCGTGGCAGCTTAAAACCGCGCTGCATTTATCAAGTTCGGTGATGTTTATGGCTTTGGGCCTGCTTATCGCGGCCGGCCATGCGGAGGCCGAGCCTGACGGGCTCAATTACAAAATAACAAAAAAGTAGCGGCTCTTATACCGGCGCGGCGGCAGCCGTCGGGGGAAAATGGGTTATAATATACGCAAGAAAGCAAAAAACAAATCCGCGCGCAGGCAGGGCACCTCTTTCACCCTTGCCGCGGTGTGGGTTTTTTCTTTTGCTTTTTTTTTATGGCTGGCCTGGGTTTTGTGGGTAGGCCGCCAAAACGGGCCTTGGGGCGCGGCGGTTTCCGGCCGGCTTTTTGAAACTTTCGGCAGCGCGGCTTATCCCGTGCCCATATTACTCCTCTACTGGCTTTGGCGCAGCGTAAAACACCGCACCCTGGCCGTGCTTACCTTAATCTTCGGCGTGTTGATGACTTTGGGCGGCCTTGCCGCGCAATTCAGCTTTCTTAAATCCGTCTTTCCGGCCGCCAGCCTTGCCGGCGGCAGCGTGGGCCAGGCATTATTTGAGGGCGCCGCTTCAATCACGGGCGCGGCGGGCGCGTGCCTTTTTGCGCTGGCGTGTATTTTTATGGGGCTGCATGTTTTGTTTGATGTGCCGTGGCTTGCCACAATCCGCAAAACCAATGAAATAGTCAGAAATGATTTTAATACCTGGATGGCCGCGCGCGCCGAATTTAAACAGAAAATTGACGCCGCCAAAGCCGCCGGTTCCCATGATATTAAACAGTCCAATGCCCCGCGCCGCGTTGTTGCCGAAGGCGACGCTTCCGTAAAACCTATGCCAAAAATAAGCCGCCCCGTGGCGGAAATGGTAAAAATGCCTCCGCGCTCAACGGCCTCCGCGCCGGCCAAACCGGCAGCGTCCGAAAACGGGGAAAAGCCCAAAAAAGAATTTGAACTGCCGCCGCTTGACCTTTTACATCTGCCCGCGCAGGAAGATATTATAGGCCCCAGCGACGCAGAAATCGCCGCCGCCACCCAAAGGCTTGAAGCGACTTTAAAGGATTTTGATATTGCCGCTTCCGTTACCGGCGTGGCGCCCGGCCCCGTGGTAACGCGCTATGAAATCAAACCCGAGCCCGGCGTAAAAATAAGCTCAATAGTTTCAATTTCCAATGATATCGCGCTGGCCATGAAAGCGCGCGGTATCAGGGTGGAAGCTCCTATCCCGGGCAAAGACGCCATAGGCTTTGAAATCCCAAACGAACGCCCTCTTACCGTAAGTATGCGCGAGATTTTGCAGGACGCGGCTTTCGCTCAGTCCAAGTTTAAAACCGCGATAGCTTTGGGCCGATACGCCGACGGGCATCCCGCGGCTGCCGTAATTTCCAAAATGCCGCATCTGCTGGTGGCCGGCGCGACAAACAGCGGCAAAAGCATTTGCATACATTCTTTAATAGTCTCGCTGCTTTACCGCTGCAAACCCGACGAACTTAAATTACTGCTTATAGACCCTAAGCGCGTTGAGCTCACGCTTTACGAAGGCATACCGCATCTGTACGACCCTAAGGTTTCGTGCGAGGACGTCGGCGTGGTCAAAGACGCGGCCGGCGCCGTTAAATCGCTGCAGGCTTTGGTCAAAGTGATGGAAAAGCGTATGTCAATTTTTGAAGTGGCCAAAGTCAAAAATATAGAATCGTATAATTTATGGGCTCCGAAAAATAACGAAGAAAAAATGTTTTATATCGTCGTTATAATAGACGAACTTGCCGATTTGATGCTTCAAACCAAAGCCGCGATAGAAGACAGCGTGCAGCGTCTCACCCAGATGGGCCGCGCGCTGGGGATACACCTTGTGCTTTCCACGCAGCGGCCTTCAACCAATGTTATAACCGGCGTTATTAAGGCCAATCTGCCTTCAAGGATATGCTTTCAGGTGACGTCTAAAATAGATTCGCGCGTTGTGCTTGACGCCAACGGGGCCGACGCGCTTCTGGGCAAGGGCGATATGCTTTATCTCGGCATATCCGACCCGAAACCCAACCGCGTGCAGGGCACTTATGTATCCGAGGAAGAAATTACTAAAATAGCCGATTTCCTGCGTGCGCAGGGCGGGCCGGATTATCCTTTCCAAATCCCTGCGCCCGCCGCCGGCGCGGAGGGGGAAGACTCCCGCCCGGGCGAAGGACTCGGCACCACGCGGGAAGAAATGCTTTCCGCTCTCACGCTTGTCAAAGAGCGCAGGCGCATATCGCAGGATTTACTGAAGGCGCACTTCGGCTCCAGCGCGCGCGCGACTAATATTTTAAGCGTGTTTGAGATGAAAGGTTTTATTTCCAAGCCGGAGGGCTCCAACCGCTGGGACATACATTTTGATTTGATAGACGAGCAGCTTGCGCAGTTGCAGGGCGCCGCGAGCGCGGCCGCCGGCGTGGAAAAGCAGTACGACACGGTTTTTAAGTAGAATAAATTTTATGAAAACTTTAAAAATAATTTTAACTTTCTGTTTTATATTCTGTGCGTCGGCGCTTGCCGCCGCAGATATCCCGTCCGCGGCGGCTAAAACCACGCCGCAGCCGTACCGGCCGGCTCCATGTGCGGAAGACTCGCAGAAATGCGTCATAAACAATTTTACCGCGTGGGATAAAAACCTGCGCAGCGCAGCCATGTTTTTTGAACAGAAGACGACTTTTGAAGGCATGGATATATCTTCTTCAAACGGGCGCATTTACAAAAAGGGCAATGCCGTAAGGCTGGACACCTTCGGGCCGGACGGTAAAATAACCCAAAGCGCAATTACCGACAAAAAAACAATCCGCATACTTGACGAAAAAGGCCAAAAAATAACCGCCATCCCGTGGAAAGAATGGCAGGATTCGCAGGCCAACAAAGCCCTTTTTGATTTTGGCAATTACGCCGCGCTGCTTCAGACGCATAAAATAACAGGATTTGAAAAAATAAAGGACGGCTATAAAATCGCCCTTACGCCGGCGGAAGGCAGCATTTACCGGCTGGAATTCCTGCTGGGCAGCAAGGATTATTTCCCTTATGAAGTTTCCGTTAGCAGCGACGGCGTTGACACGCGCGCCAGACTCACCGGCGTGGAGAAAAATACAAACTTAAAAGAGAGCCTTTTCAAATGACTAAAATGGGAATGACGCTTGCCAATAAAATTACGCTCGCGCGCGCGGGGCTTTCAATAATAATGTTTTTGCTGATGATCAGCGAAAACGATTTTGCTTTAATTACCGCTTCTTTGCTTTTTGCCGTGGCCGCCGCGACAGACTGGGTTGACGGGCGGATTGCGCGCAGCACTAACACGTACACGCCCTTTGGCGCGATAGTTGACCCTTTTGTGGATAAAATCCTCGTCGGGGCGGCTTTTTGCGCGTTTGCCGAAATATCTTTTTTAAATGTGCCGATATGGGCGGTGTTTTTCATAATAATGCGCGAGCTTACCGTTTCCACCTTGCGCGTTTTGGCCGCGCTTGACAATTATGTTCTGGCGGCCGAAAGATGGGGCAAATTTAAAACTACGGTTCAGCTTTCCGCGATAGGTGTTATATTTTTTATAATTGACGTGAGGGTGCTGATTCCTTTTACAAAAGGCGCGCTGCGCAGCGCGCTTGAGTTTTTATATATTATGCTTTGCCGTCTGCCTTATGCCATTACGGTTATTGTCGCCGCAATAACCGTATTCAGCGCGGTTTCTTATTTCAAAAACAATTGGGCTATGCTCAAAAAATCCTGGAGCCTGCCGGTGAAATGATATTGACAAATAACATAAGCGAGATGAAAATGAATAATAAGATAAAAGATTTAATAAACGAGGCTGTTAAAAAAATTATAGAGAATAGCAGCAGTCAATATAAAATAGAA
Source organism: Elusimicrobiota bacterium (assembly GCA_031264445.1). Classification (GTDB taxonomy): domain Bacteria; phylum Elusimicrobiota; class Elusimicrobia; order Elusimicrobiales; family Elusimicrobiaceae; genus Proelusimicrobium. The sequence continues at coordinate 447 of JAISDW010000086.1, read as the reverse complement.
CACTTGCAAGGAAAACACGAGGTAAAAATCCATTTTATACCGAAACGATATAGAATTTTCGGTGGTATCTTGCAGAGCATGAACATTCAATTTGGGAATTTTATTGAGGTTCTTATGTCTTTGTTTGTAGGAAATGACGGGAGATATGAAATATTATCCGAGTATAGTGGAAAGAAGAGCAACTCTTTTGAATTATCATCTAAAAACGATGCATTGATAGATAATTATATTACCCGTTGCCAGACGGAAAATATAAATATAGAAAATGAATTTCCAAAACTCTTAAAACTAATTATTTCAGATACAGATAAAGAAACTAAGAAATTTAAGCATGATATAGATTTATTGTTTAAGAATAGAATAACAGGAAAAATATATTATCTGGAATGCAAATATAACGACGATCATGATACCGGAAAGTTTGTTGATATAAACAGAAAATTTATA
>JAISDW010000033.1 GCA_031264445.1 Elusimicrobiota bacterium | reverse complement strand
GCCACCAAAACGGCGCAGTGTTTTTTGTATGACGACATGACGCGCGTTAATATGGATTTTGTCAATGACGTCTGCTATCAGGGCGCGTTCTATCTTAAAGAATCTTTTGAAAACGGCCGGCCTGAAGGGTTGAAAGTTTTCGGCGGTTGGGACACCGTTTATGAAGGCCTTGCCGCGCTGCCGCCGCAGGTACGCAAGAGCTGGTTCGCTTTTGACCATTTTTATTCTGACAATGCCTTTGAAGATATCATCAAAATAATACTGACGCAAAACCCGCGGGAAGTTTTTGACGCGGGCTGCAATACCGGGAAATTTGAGCTGGCCTTTTTTAAAGCCGGTTTTAAAGGCCGCATGACTCTGCTTGATTTGCCCCGCCAGCTGGCCGCCGCGCGCCAAAATCTTGAGGCTGCCGGATTTGCCGGTAACTGCGCTTTTTATCCGATAAATATGCTGGACGAAAAGACCAAATTCCCGCCCGCGCCCGACGCCGTTTTAATGAGCCAGTTTCTGGATTGCTTCGCGCCGAGGGAAATCGTCATGATAATAAAAAAAGCCGCCGCCGTTATGGGTAAAGACAGCCGGCTTTATATACTTGAGCCTTTTTGGGATAATCAGAGATTTGAAGCCGCCAAACTTGCGCTTACCCATACCTCGCTTTATTTTACGGCGATTGCAAACGGCAACAGCAAAATGTACAGCCAGTCTGAGCTGGAAAACTGCATAAAACAGGCCGGCCTCAAATTGCTTAAGGCGCGCCAGAATATCGGCGCGCATGAATATACTCTGCTGGAATGCGGGCTTGATTAAAGCCGGCGGCGGGGGAAAACGCTAAATTTTTATTCCTGTCGGGTATTTGCCGGTAAAGCAGGCGGTGCAGAAATTTTTGCATTTGCCGCTGCCGGCGGCGGCTATCAGGTTTTGCGGCGAAAGGAAGGTAAGGCTGTCCGCGCTTATTTGGCGGCGTATCTGCGGCAGCGGGACGGAAGCCGCAATTAATTCTTTCTTCGTCGGCGTGTCTATGCCGTAAAAACAGGGCGATATTATCGGCGGCGAGCTAAGCGCAAAATGCACTTCCTTGGCCCCGCAGTCTTTAAGAAGTTTAACGATTTTGCCCGCCGTAGTGCCGCGCACCAAAGAATCGTCAATCAGAATAATTTTTTTGCCTTTAATTTTTTCTTTTACCGGCAGCAGTTTTACGCGCACGATATTTTCCCTTATCTTCTGGTCCGGCGTTATAAAAGAACGGCCCATATAATGATTGCGCACCAGTCCGAATTCAAAAGGTATCCCGGCTTCCCTGGCAAACCCGCGCGCGGCAAAAATGCCGCTGTCGGGCACGGGCATTACGAAATCCGCCTTAATATCCTTCATCTGGCGCGCGAGGGCGCGGCCCATTTCCATACGCGCGGCGGCCACGCTTTTGCCACAAACCCGGCTCGCGGGCGAGGCAAAATAAACCTGCTCAAACACGCAGGGCGCAAAACGTTTTTTGCGCTCAAAAATAAAAGATTTTTTGATGCGGCCGTTTTCAATTACTATAATTTCGCCCGGGGCTACGTCGCGCACAACTTTGCCGCCGCACATTTCTATGGCTATGCTTTCGGAAGATAAAATATAACTTTTGCCCAGCCTGCCGAGGACGAGAGGGCGTATGCCGTAAGGATCGCGCACGCCGATGAGGCGGCCGTTTTCCAACAAAATCAGCGCATATGCGCCGTTTAATTTTTTCAGCGCCGGCGGCAAAGCCTGCAAAAGCGGGCCTTTCTGGCGCTCTATCAGGTGCATTATATGCTCGCTGTCCGAGGTATGGGCAAAAATTGCGCCGCCGCGGCGCAGCGCGGCCGCAAGCTCCTTATCATTATAAATATTGCCGTTGTGGGCCAGCGCCGTCTGCCCGCGGCGCGTATTAAAGACAAAGGGCTGCGCGTTCTGATGCGGGTTCTGCGGCACGATTTTGCCGCTGGTGGCGTAGCGCACGTGGCCTATGGCGCAGCTGCCGCCAAGTGCGGCCGGCGCGCCGTTAAAAGCGTTTAAAACCCCGCCGCGGCCCACATGGCAGCGTATGGTTTTTATTTTAGGGTCGTAAACCGCTTCGCCGGCGGCTTCCTGCCCGCGGTGCTGCAGGTTCAGCAGGCCGGCAAAAACTATCTGCGCCGCATTTTTATTATTTTCTATACCGAAGACTCCGCACATGTTTCCCCCGTGCAAAATTTGGCCATATATATTATGTTATAATATTTTTAGCATTATATATTAAGGAGACAACATGAAAGAGATCATCTGGAAGACAAAATTTGAGCCCTTCAAAATAAAAATGACCGAGCCTCTCGCCGTCACCACCGCCGCGCAGCGGCTGCGGATTTTGAAAACGGCCGCCTTTAATCCGTTTAATATTCCCGCGCGGGACGTTACAATTGACTTTCTGACGGATTCCGGCACGGGCGCAATGTCCCAGACGCAGTGGGGCGCGCTTATGACCGGCGATGAAAGCTACGCCGGCGCAAAAAGTTTTTACAATCTGCAAAGCGCGGTGGAAAGCATTACCGGCTGCAAATATGTTTTGCCCGTGCACCAGGGCCGCGCGGCGGAAAGAATTTTGACGGGCGTTATCGCCGCGCAAAAACCCGGCCAGACTATAGTTTCCAACGCGCATTTTGACACTACGCGCGCAAACGTGGAAGCCAATCATATGGAAGCGCTGGATATACCGGTAAAAGAATCCTATGAATTCGCCAAACCAGCGCCTTTTAAGGGCAATATTGATATCGCCAAACTCAAAAAAGTTATTAAGGAAAAGGGCGCGGCAAATATACCGCTGGTAATCATGACCGTCACCAATAATACCATGGGCGGCCAGCCCGTCAGCATGGCAAATATCAAGGCGGCGGCGGCCGTCTGCAAAGCTGCGGGCATACCGATGTTTCTTGACTGCGCAAGATTTGCGGAGAACGCCTGCTTCATCAAACAGCGCGAGAAAGGTTATGCCAACAAATCCCCGCTGGAGATTGCCAAAGAAATGTTCTCTTATGCGCAAGGCTGCTGGATGAGCAGTAAAAAAGACGCGCTGGTAAACATGGGCGGCTTTCTGGCTTTCAAGCAGGACGGCCCCTGGGCGCAAAAAGCGCGCGAGGCGCTTATTCTGGGCGAAGGGTTTCTGAACTATGGCGGTATGTCCGGCCGCGATATGGAGGCTTTGGCAACAGGTCTTATTGAAGGTTTGGACGAAAATTATCTGGCCTACCGCCTTGAAAGCACGCGCTATCTGGGCGCGGGGCTGCTTGCCGCGGGCGTGCCGATAATCAACCCGCCAGGCGGACATGCGGTTTATATAGACGTAAAAAAATTCCTGCCGGATTTCAGACAATCGCATTTCCCGGCGCAGAGTTTGGTGTGCCATATGTACAAAGCCGGCGGCATACGCGCGGTGGAAATCGGGATGCTGATGTTCGGCCGGCGCGACGCCAAAGGCAACTGGATACCCGCCGATATAGAGCTTGTGCGCCTTGCAATACCGCGCCGCGTTTACACCAAATCGCACTTTGATTATGTGATAGAAGTAATGGCGTATATCGCCAAAAACAAAAAGGAAATTAAAGGCGTAAAAGTTGTCTGGGCGCCGCAGAGTTTGGCGCATTTCTCAGCAAAACTGGCTGAGGTTTAACCCGCCGCGTTTTGTGGCGTCATATAATAGTGTCTGAAAGAAACAGCGGGGCAATCAGATTGACTGCCCCGCTGTTATTTGTAATACAGCCGAAAAACTATTTCGCTGCAAGGATTTCGGCGTCGGATTCCTGCACTTTCTTTATTTTATAAACAAGCGGAACTACCGCAAAAGTCAGAAGACTGATAACCGATACCACAATAAAATATCTGGCGTAATTGCTGCCCAGCAGCACAAATAATTTCCCGCTGAACATCGGCGGGATCATAGTGCCAAAAGCCATTATGCCCGTAGCTATGGCGTAAAAAGAAGTTTTATATTCCCCCCTCGCTATTATTACTATGAAATATGTAAAAGCCATAAAGCCAAGGCCGTCGCCCAAATGTTCAAATATTATTACCGCGCCTAACAGCGGCGTTGTCGCCGCGTCGGGGCAGGCCGAAAGCCACGCATAAAGAAAATTCGGCAGCACCAAAAACGCGGCAAAAAACCAGATGCATTTTTTGAGGCCGTATTTTGCCAGCAAAAACCCGCCGCAGATATTGCCGCCCAATACGGCTATAAGGCCGAAGGTTCCTTTTATCAGGCCGTAAACATCCGTAGGCACGGCGAGCGCGCCGGTGTCTTTGGCGCGCAGCAAAAAAGGCACCAGCATTTTACCGAGCAAAGCGTCCCCGAACCTGTAAAACAGCATAAATATGAGTATATAAATAATGCCCTGCTGCGTAAGAAAAGCGTAAAAAGCGTCAAAATAAAGCGGGGCGCGGTGTCCTTTTTGCGGTTTATCCTGCTGCGGGCGCGGCAGAATAAAAGCGTCATAAGTATTCATGAGAAACATAAGCGCAGCCGCCGCGCCCAATGCCGCGGCCATGGAAACCGCCGTGCTGCCGCCGCGCCGCTCAATATAGCCGGCAAATATTACCAAAGGGCCGCTGCAAAACAACATCGCCAGACGATAAACCGCTGTGCGTATCCCGACAAATCCGGCCTGCTTCCCGCTGTCCAGAGCAATTAAGTAATAACCGTCAAGCGCAATATCGTATGTCGCCGATAAAAACGCGCCGGCAAAAAAACATAAAGCCGATACCGTAAAAAAATTATCCAGCCTGAGGCTTAAAGCCGCAACCGCAAACAATACCGCCATTGCATACTGGGTAAAAACCACCCAAAAACGTTTGGTTTTGTTGCCGTCAACCAGCGGCGCCCAAAACATTTTGATAATCCACGGTATGCCCATAAGGCCCGTCCAAAAAGCGTACTGGGCTATCGGCACGTCCATTTTGACGTAAATGATACCTGCGAGTATATTGATTATTGCATAAGGCAGGCCTTCAAGGAAGTAGGCCGTCGGGATATAAGCCCAGGGGGTTGTAAGCGTTTTTTGGTTTGTATTCATAAGGTATTATAGCTTATATCGGCATTACTGTAAAAGCGGGGGGAACAAGTATCCGCAATAATGGGTAAAACTTTATAATTTGTTTTTTACTTCTGTCCCTCATTGGGACGGCCCGCTTTGTTTTCATTCTGCCCCCTTTGGGGGAAGTGGCCCGCGGCGCAGCGGCCCACTTTTTTCTCTCCCTCTCCCTTCGTGATGG
>JAISDW010000016.1 GCA_031264445.1 Elusimicrobiota bacterium | reverse complement strand
AATCCAAATCGCTCCCGCTGTGCGTGTTTTTGCCGCCTGCAACCCTGCTGCCATATGCCCAGACAACAGCCTTCGGGTAAAGGCTTTTTATAATGCGGCGGATTTCCGTAAGCGATTTTTTATCTATAAAAATATCATTCATTTTCTATAATTTTTTTCAGCCGCTTTGCAGATTTAACAAAACCGTCAATCAAAGATAAAGTTTCCTCCGCAAACGCTTCGCCGTAATCGTGAGCGGTATTATTTCTGTTGTCTCGGTATTTAAACCACATTGCCGCTTCGTCCCCGCTAAGCAGGCCGCGCTTTGAGGCATGCCTGAACAAATCCTTAAAATTCAATGCGTCAACCGCTTTTTTAGACGGAAAATAGGGCGTTATTTTCTTTCTCAGAAGTTTGCCGCTTTGTTCTAAAGTCATTTCAAAAGCTTTGACAAGCGAGTTGCGGTACATCTCATAATCAATAGTATCGGGTTTGCTTTTTTTGAGCAATTTATAAGATTTTTCCAGCGTGGCTATGCACTTGTTTAAAAAATCAGTATTAATTTCACCCATTTTTATTTTGCTCCGTTTTTTAAAATAAGACTATATTATACCAGCTTATTTTAATATTTACTACTTTTTAATTATTCGCTGTTTCTAACGGCAAAATTTCTATCGTCTTATGCTTATGAACAAAATCCATCATTTCTTTGCTGTATTGTGAAGGATTTTTTAACGCTTTTTCAAAAACAGGATCAAAATTTATGCCTTTTGAAAACAAATATTCAGCAATATCGGCATTACTATGTTCCATAATATCCCACGGATTAGTATTAGTAAAACTTTCTTCTGCCCCATTTGCAATCAGAAAATTTACTACGTCCATATTGCTGTATAGATTAGATTCCAATACGCTTACGATATAACAATGCCCGCTTTCGCAATAGCCGCTGACACATCTACTATAATTTACATCCGCGCCTTTGCTTAGCAAATATTTTGCGGTTTCCACATCTTTTACATCGCACAAAGTCGGAGTGATGCCCCTTGATAAAAGCAATTCAAAAAAATCTTTGTCATCTATAAAATCTTCACTTCTGAGACAATAAGCATAATACTTTATTTTATTAGTATCCTTGTCAAGTATATACCTCTGCACATTTTTATTTGCAGAACACAAAGAATAATAATCCGGATATTTTTGATATTTAAGCAGTAAATCCAATGGCTGGAAGTCCCCTTTATTAGCCTCTTCTATAATGCGGTCATAACCATTATAAACTGGACGGCCGTAACCACTTTCGTCATCCGCATAACAAACATCTCGCAGATATGCGCCGTGTTGCAATAAAACTTCCGCTATTTCATATTGTCCTCTATTCATTGCGTTTTCAAGCATACATTCCTGGTCTCCATAATCATCATCCTCTTTGCCTATAAAGCTGCAATACCAATACCATCGTGCGCCGTTTGCCAAAGCCTGTTTTACTTTTTCCAAATCATTGTTTTTAATGGCATCGCATAATTCTTTGTTTTTTGCGTCTTGCTCTTCTATCCTAATATTTTCCGCTTCAACCTCTTCCGCTTCCGTATATTCGTTTTCCGTCGTATTTTCCGCCGTCAATTCTTCTTCAAAGGTTTCCTTCCCAAAAATAATATCGGCATTTTCTTCTTCCGTATTATCTGCGGTTTCTGAAGATTTATTATCTGTATAAATATGTGAATCTTCCGAATCATAATGTACCGATGGTTCGGCGGCGGGTTCGTTTATGTTTTGTTCCTGAATTGAGCTGACGGGCGTTGCAGTTTGTTGTTTATACGCGGGCGCTGATGTTTCGGCGTCTCCTTTTGAACAGGCAACAATAAACAAAGATATGGTTAATATTGCCGCATATTTTATAAAACCGCCGGATAAATTTTTCATAAATAATTCAGCTCCATATTTTTGTTATGTACCGCCTTTGTTCAAAACTTATTTCTGGCATACAAGCCGGCCTTGCAATATATTATATTATTAATTTCCATGTTAAAAAGCAGACCGGAAAGCTCCGCGATATCATGGCCCGTCTCAAGCGCGATATCGTCAACGGATTTGCCGCCGTCGCCGATTGCCGCCAGAATTTTGGCCTCCCGCTCGTCAAGATCGGGGAGCTTTGACTGCTCCTGACTGTAGAGTTTGGCGGTATTAAGGCCGGCTTTAAACTGCAAAGGCAGCGCGTCAATAATATCGCGCGCGTCCATCACCATTGCCGCGCCTTCGCGTATTAGGCGGTTTGTGCCCTCGCTCTGCGGGCTGTCTATGGGGCCCGGGACGGCAAGCACGTCAAGGCCCTGCTCCAAAGCCATTTTGGCGGTTATCAGCGCGCCGGATTTCCCCTCCCCCTCCACCACAACTACGAGTTTTGAAAGACCAGCTATCAGCCTGTTGCGCCGCGGGAAGTGCGCCGCCAGCGGCGGGGCGTCGTATGGGAGCTCTGATATTATCGCGCCGCCGTTTTCCAGTATGCCAAGGGCAAGCTCGCGGTTTTCGGGCGGGTATATGCGGCCTATGCCGGTGCCGATAAGCGCCCACGTCGGCCTGCCGTTTTTGACGGCGGAAGCGTGCACAATGCTGTCCACGCCGCGCGCAAGGCCGCTGACAAGCGTTACGCCGCTTAAAGCCAAATCTTCCGCCAGTCTGGCGGCGGCGCGCCGGCCGTAAGGCGTTATTTTGCGCGTGCCCACCATGGCTACTGATACGGCCGCTTCGTCCAGTTTGCCGCGGATATAAAGCGCGAGCGGCGGCTCCTTGATATCCAGCAATGCCCCGGGATAGCCTTCATACCCTTTGAAAACTATGCTGCCGCCCGTTTTCTGCGTGCGCTCCATTTCGCGCGCGGCGTCTAAAGAAGCGGCGGCTTTCAAAAAATGTTCCGCCGTCTTAAGAGATATTTTACCTTCCTCGCTGAGCGCGGCGGCGTTTTGCTTTAAAATCTCCCGCGCGGAACCGAATATGCCCAAAAGACTTTCAAGCCAGTCCGCCCGCAGGTAGCTGAAGGAATTTATTTTTAAAAGCGCAAGTTTTTCTTCGTAAGATAGAGACATAAATTATATATCCGATACTCCCTTTCTGTCAAGAGGGCGGTACTGCATGACTTCGGTTATATGTTCCTTTTTAATTTCCGCGCTGCCCGCCAAATCGGCTATCGTGCGCGCGGTTTTCAGGATTTTATCAAGGCTGCGGGCGGAAAGGCCCAGCTTCTTCATGGCCGCTTCAAGAATCTCGCCCCCGCCGGCGGGCAGCGGGCAGTATTTTTTGATTTCCGCCACCGTCATAAAAGCATTGGCCGTGGTGGCCGAGCCGCCAAAACGCTCCTTCTGCGCGGCGCGCGCTTTAAGCACGCGCTCGCGGATTTGCGCGCTGGTTTCCCCCTCGCTGCGCTGCTGCCAGTCTTTATAATTCACCGGATTTAAGTTTACCGTTAAATCAATCCTGTCCAGCAGCGGGCCGGAGACTTTGGCCTTGTACCGCTGTATCTGCACCGGCGTACAATTGCAGGTTTTGACATTGCTGCCGTGATAGCCGCACGGGCAGGGGTTCATCGCCGCGATTAAAGTAAACTTGGCCGGGAAAGTCAGGGAATCCTTCGCGCGCGATATGGTTACTTTAAAACTTTCCAGCGGTTCCCGCAAAACTTCCAGCGAGGAGCGGCTGAACTCCGCAAATTCGTCCAGAAACAAAACGCCGTTATGAGCCAGGCTGACTTCGCCTGGCTTCGGCCTTGTGCCGCCGCCTATAAGGGCGATGTCGGAAATAGTATGATGCGGGTCCCTGAACGGGCGGCTGAAAACGGTTTTATTTCTGCCCAGCAGTGAGCAGACGGAATAAATCTGCATTATATCCAGCATTTCATCGCGCGTCAGGGGCGGCAGTATGCCCGCAAAACGTTTGGCAAGCATGCTTTTACCCGTGCCGGGCGGGCCCATCAGCAGCACATTATGCCCGCCCGCGGCCGCAATTTCAAGCGCGCGTTTGGCAAGCATCTGGCCTTTTACTTCGTTAAAATCTTCGTTTATTTTTACTTCCCCGTCAGGCACGGGCGCAACGGGCCGCGCCGCGTTTTCAAAAGGGATTTTACCTTCCAGCATGTCAACCACTTCTCTCAAATTATGCGCCGCGAAGCCGTCCACGCCCGCCAAATCCGCCTCGCCAATATTTGCGGCGGGCACGACGGCTCTCGCCCTGCCAAGTTTCTTGAGCGATATAAGCATCGGCAACACACCCGCGCAGGAATGCACGCGGCCGTCCAAACCCAGCTCGCCTATAAAAATGATGTCTTTAAGTTTTTCAACCGCCGCCTCGCTTATCTGCCCAGTCGCGGCCAGTATGCCCAGCGCTATGGGCAGGTCAAAATGCGTGCCCGATTTTTTGATTTCCGCCGGCACAAGGTTTACCGTTATGCGTTTTGCGGGCGGCTCGTAGCCGCTGTTCCTGACGGCGGCCAGCACCCTGTCCTTGGCTTCTTTAACCTCGGCTTCCGGCAGGCCGACAAGCGTAAAAACGGGTATAGCGGGCACGGCGTCCACCTCAACCAAAACGATGAACCCTTCAATACCTTTAATACAGCCGGAGGCAACGTTAGCAAGCATAATTAAAATTTAAGTTTTACCTTTGGGTTGTGTTCTTTTCTTATTCCAAGCTGCTTGGCGTTTTGCGACGTGATTACTTTGCCGCCGCGTCTTTCAATATCCAGCCGCGCGTTTTTTGCCACACCCGCGCCTTTGCGCGCAATATCCGCGCTGTGCGAAAGATTTTGCGGATTTTCCTTTGTGGATAATTCAGTAGCGGCCGCCTCCGCCAGCATATTAATAATTAATTCCAGATTGGCCATATTGTCACGCAGATTTTCTTTTGTTAAATTTTTATATTGTTTGTATTGTTTGCCGGTCATTCCGCTCCAGGTTTTTGTCATTAAATTCGTAAGAAAAGCGTATTCGTTGTCTTTTTTTACACCGGCTTTGTCCCACTCGTCAGTCAGGGCTTTGCGGACTTCAATGGATTTGATTCTTTGATTAATCCAACTTTCGGAATAACCTAACCTGCGGTAATTTCGGATTGCGCGGTCTATTGATTGCTCGGGGTCTATGGTTTCGTCAATTCTTTCCCTGCCTACTTTGGCAAGCCATATTTTGAACGGTTCAGCTTTTTTGCTCGGCACGGATTGGATTAAGCGTAAAACCTGCTGCGTATCGGCAACATCGGTGAGACGCATTTTGCCGTCTTGCGCTGTTAATTTCAACCGGTGAGTATTACTAACCGTTTCATTGCCTTCTTCTTTAAGTTTATGTTTCAGCCATTTCCAGTAATTGCGGTTTTTTTCATAATCCGCCTGCTCAGTCAAAACGCCGACAATATCAACTACGGAAAACCACCATTTTTCCACTTCTTTATCCCACACGGAACGAATTTTTTGGTTTTCAAATAATCGTATTTTATTTTGCATAATTATTTACTGGATAAATATCAGCTCCAATGTCTGCGGGCCGGTATTGTTTATGGTGAAATTGGCATGATGCCTGCGTATGATTTTCGCGGCAAGCTCTTCCGTCGTGTTTACATTGGCCTGCACCTCAAAAGTCGCATTGGAATTATTGTATTTAACGAGTGAAAAATCCTCCACCTCGCGCAGTTCTTTGAGGATATTCTGCAGCTTTTCAAGCCGGTCAATGGTGTTTACGTCCCGCACCGCGAAAGTGAAAGTTTTGGAGGAATGCACGGCCATATTTACGGGCTCGGCCAGCTGCAAAGCGGCGCCGTCGCACGCGCCGGTCAAAGCCTTCTGCGCGGCGATGGCGGCCACGGCGTCAAGGCCGCTGGCGTTTTCGGCCGCTTCGTGCACAAGCTGGTAATTGCTGACATTAAACACGCGCACATTCGCGCGGGCGCGCATAGTTTTGAAATTGGCCGCCAGCTGCGCCGCAGGCGCAAGCTCGTTTGCGGCGGCCTCGGCAAGGATTAAAAAGCGCGCGCCTTCCTTGCGGGCTTTGTCTATAAGCGGCGTGGCGTCTTCAAGGTTATTCTGGCTCACATTACCGCCGTCAAGCAGCGTATAGGGATAATTCTTCAAAGCCCTATAAATACCCTGGCGGCAGTATTGCTGCAGGGAAACTTCATCCCCAACGGTTTCGCGCGAGGCGACTACGATATTCGTCCTCTTGGCATAAGAGCTTTCCTCAAGCTCTTTGACTTTTGCGGAAAGCTCGCTCACCAGCACCATTACGCGGGCTTCAAGGAAATAATTTTCGCCTTTGCGGTACGCGGTCTTGACGTAAGAACGCCTTATATAGCTCTGCGGTTTGGCAAGTATCTGCCCCTTTACCGAGGGCGGGTATTCTATCAGGCTGCTGGAAGATAAAAACACCCTTACCGCGCGTTCCACCGCATTGTATTCGGCCGCTTTAAGGGCTTTGCGTTTCATGGCGGAGGTATGGTCCTCTTCATAGGGCACCAGGGCTTCGCCTATCACATATTCGCCCTCGCCTTTGGGGCCGATATTAAAACGCTGGCAGCCGGCCGTAAAAACAAGCGCGGCAACGAGCGCGGGCAAAAGAAATTTTTTCATGCGGGATTCCTCGCTATTTTATAATGTCGCCCAACACTTTTATATAAGTGCTGGGATTTTTTATAAGCTCGGCGTCTATCGTGCCGCAGCGTATAAGCATAACCTCAAGCATATGCAGGACTATGTCGTAAAAATTCTCCCTTATCGGGGCGGGCACGACGGTAAGGCTGGGGCCCAGTATTATCGCGCCTTTAAGATTTTTATTATCGCAGATATTGGCGATTTTAAAAGCTGACGATATTATATTTTCCGTTGAATAAGCCGATTTCAGCGCAAAATGAAAGCCGCCCTTTATTCCCAGCTCTTTGGCCTTCTGCATAATAGCGAAGGCAACCCAGTTGAATTTATCCCCCTGGTCCTGCGGGAAGAAAAAGCCGAAATTCCCCCACTCCGCGCTTTCCATGCGCGGGAGCGAGGTAATATCGGCGATATCCTTTCTGATGATTTCGCTGGATTCGCTCTCGCCGCCGGTGGCAAACATTTCGGCAAAAAGTTCTTCATAACTCTTTTCCGTGCTGTCGCTGTCGGCTATGCGGCGGTGCAATACTTTTACGCGCCTTATGTCGCGCGATATTTTGCCCAGGCTCATATTATCGCCGCTGAAGAAACTCTGCGCCTGCGCGTCGCTTATATTAAGGCCCGAATGCTCAACCATTTTATTGCAAATGCGCGTGAAGTGCTGCGGGCGCGGCGGCTTAAGTTCGGACACCCAGCCCTGCTCCAGCCTGAAGTTTACAAGCTCCTCAAACCTTGCGAGGCTCTCTGGCGGATATTTGGAAGATATTATAATCTGTTTCTTATCCTGCAGGAATTTGTTGAGCACTTTGGAAATTATTTCCCTGTTGTATTCATTGACGGCGGTAAGGTGGATATCGTCAATTATCAGCGCTTCGGACAAGTCAAAAATTTCCTCCAGCTGCGCGGTTCTGCCTTCCTCCGCGTAACGCTGTATGCCGCGCGCAAAGCGCACGCCGTTGGTTATGAACAGTTTTTCCTGCGGGATTTTTTTGGAAAGCTCGTATCCCATGGCGTGCAGGAAATGCGTCTTGCCGCTGCCAGATTCCCCGAAGATAAAAAACGGATTATAAACCGTGCCCGCGTTTTCCACCACAGACATCGCGTTGGCGTGAGAGAAGCGGTTTGAAGCCATGTCCATTGAGTCAAAAGTAAAAGTGGGTATCAGCGGGATTTCCAGCGGCCAGTTGCTGCGCTTATAAGTCTGCGCGGGCACCTGTATCGTGTGGTCTATAGAGCTTACGGTGCCGGCAGCGGCTTTGGCGGCTTCTTCCACCGGTATGCCGGCCGGGCGCGGCGCGGGCCGCACAGGCTGGTGCGCCGGTTTAAACGGCGCGGCCGGAGCAACGGGCGCGGGCGGAGGCGGAGGCGCGGGCACCGCCGCGGGTCCGGCGGGCGGCGCGGGTTTTGGCGGCGGAGGCGGAACCTGCGCCTGAGATTTGGGCGGCGCGGGCTGCCGCGGCGCGGCAGGCGCCGGCGGCACCGGGTCTGCGTTAATATTATTTTGTTCTTTTGGGTTTTCTTCCTGTATCATAATCTTCTCCGATGCCGGCTCCGGCATATTGGTTTTATCAGCTTTTTCTGGTTCCGGCCGGCGCGCGGCTTCCTGCGGCTGCGCGGGTCTGGGCGGCGGCGTTTCTTCAATATCACCGACGTTTATTGAATTCGCCTGCGCCGCCATTTCGTGTATATTAAATTCCTGCGGTGTTCCTTTTTTTGTCTCTTCTTCCAGCTTTCCAAAGGGCATTTGGCGCTGCGTCAAATCCACCATGCCGTGCAGATTTATGACGTCCGCGGCCTGCTGGATATCGGGCTTGCCGGCGTCAGGTTCCGCGGGCGCGGCAACGGGCTGCGGGCCGGTTTTTACGGGGGGCTCCTCCTGCGCGGACTGCTGTACGGACGGCGGTTGCTGCTCTTCCTGCGGCTTAACTGCGGCCGGGTTTTCCTGCGGTTTGAGCACGGCAGGGGCCGGATTTTCGTCTTTGGCCGCCTCCAGTGCGGCCGGCTGCGCTGGCTGCTGCTTCTGCGGCGGCGGCGCGGCGGCACCTAAAAGATTTTCGGGTATATCAAACAGATCATCGCCGGCGGAAGGCAGCGGCGAAGCCGCAGGCGCGAGGGCCGGCACTGGCGTACGGGCGGGCGGCGATGTGGGGATAATTTGCGATACATTCTGCTCAGTAGCGCCGGTTTTAGCCGGGGTATCGCTGTAAAAATCAAGAATGGATTCCGCGGCAAAAATATCGTCCAGCTCTACTTTTGATTCCAGGCTGCCTGCGCCGCCGCCCTGCTGCTGCGGCAGCGCGGAAAAAATATCTTCGGCCATCGGGCGCGCGGGCGGATGGGCCTGCTTTCCCGTCATGTGCGCGCTTTTTTTATGCATGGATTTAATGGCTTCTGACGCTTCGCCGCCGCCCACAATTATGCTGTGGCGTTTAACCGCTTCCTGCGCGTTTACTTTGCGGCCCTGCGGGTTGGGGAGGCCGCCCCCCGCCGGTTTTACGCCGTGCTCCTGCTGTTGCGGGGCGGCTTCAGCCGGCGCATCCGGCACCGGCACTGATGCTGCTGGTGCAACCTGCTGCGGCGCCGGAACCGGCGCAGCCTGCTGCGGCTGCGGTTGCGGCGCGGGCGCTGATACCGGCGGCGCCTTCTTCAAAAAACTGTCCTTACGCGCGGAGATTTCCTTACCGGCGGAAGATATTTTGCCCAATAACCTGCCGAACAAACCGCCTTTTTTGGGCGCGGGCGCATCCGGCGCATCCGCCGCCGCTTCCCGCGCAAGCGCGGGTATAGCGGGGGCGACAATCTCAGCTGAAGCGGATTTTGCCGGCTCGGCAGCAGGCCCGATATCGGGCGCAAGAGGCATGATTACGGGTTTTGCTTTCTGCGCCGGCTGCTGAGGCGCATGCTGGTCAAGCGGCTTTATATCCGCTTTAAAAAATTTGCCGTTATAGCCGGACATATCTTTAATTTCCTTAGTTTCCGCCGCGCCCAGGTGTATCAAAGTGCCGTCGCCCACGTCAATATCATTATCAAGTTTTATGTCAACGTTCAGATTGCCTTCGTAGGATTTTTTGAGAGATAAATCGCTGTTTGCCAAAACCAGCGACGCCGTTGAATCCCGCCCTTCGGGCTTACGGTTTTTGGAATTGATTATGTTTAAAATATCTTCCTTTTCCGCGTCGTCGCCGCCCTGCGCGGCAGGCCTGAGTATTTTGGTGTCGGCCGGCTCGTACAAATCCTGCGCGGGCGCTTTTTGCGGCTCCGCGGGGCCGGCGGAAAGCACGGCTTCGCGGCCGGAATCGGCGGTGAAATGCTCTTTACTTTCGCCGGTTTCGCTGATTATTTTTTCTATGCGGACGCGGATTTTTTCAAGCATATCGTCGTCGGTGATATTTGAAAGCTCCAAAACGTGGGTATATTGCGGCACTTCTGCGCTGATAAGCGCGGCGAAGCCGGCCAGATTGCGCTCAACCGCGCGGGCGTCGTCATCGGTGCCTTTGAGCACCAGAATATACACGGAATTATCCGATACGTTGTTTTCCCTTATTGCCCATTTTTCTATCATAATCCCCCGCGGCCCGCGCCGCAGTTTTAATCTTCAATTATTTTCACGCCCGAGCTTGTGCCCAGCCGCGCCGCGCCGGCGTTTATCATTTTGAGCGCGGCCGCGCGGGTTTTTATGCCGCCTGAGGCTTTGACTTTTATGCCGCCCGCCTTAAGCATGAGTTTTACGTCTTCCTCCGTAGCGCCGCCGCCGGAAAAGCCTGTTGAAGTCTTGACAAAATCCGCACCCTGCGCCGCGGCGATTTTGCACGCGGTTTCCTTTTCCGCATCGGTAAGGTAAGAAGTCTCTATAATAACTTTAAGGATTTTGCCGGCGCAGGCTTCGCGCACGGCTTTGATATCGCCGCCCACAATATCGGTAAGGCCGCTTTTAAGCGCGCCGATATTTATGACCATATCAATTTCTTCCGCGCCTTCTTTGACGGCCAAATCAGCCTCAAAGGCCTTGGCCGCCGCGCCACACGCGCCCAGCGGGAAACCGACTACCGTGCACACTTTAACATCGCCGCCTTTCAGCAGCCGCGCGCAGAAAGGCACCCAAAACGGATTCACGCAGACCGACGCAAAACCATACTGCAACGCCTCTTTGCAGAGTAATTCTATATCAGCCTGAGCGGCGCAGGCTTTAAGCATGGTATGGTCTATATATTTGGCTAAATTCATATCATATTATAGTCTATTATCCTGATAAATTTATCGGCTTCAAGGGACTGTCCGCCCACCAAAACGCCGTCAATATCAGGCTGCGACATGAGGGCGTCAACATTATCCGCCTTCACGCTGCCGCCGTAAAGAAGGCGTACGCTCTGCGCGTATTCTTCGTCAAACTTTTGGGCTAGCAGCGCGCGCACGTCTTTGTGCGCGGCCTGGGCGACTTCGGGCGTGGCAGTCTTGCCGGTGCCTATGGCCCAGACGGGCTCGTAGGCGATAACTAAATCCTTAAGCTCCTCTTTGGTAAAATCTTTGAGGCCTTTGTAAAGCTGGTCCTGCAAAACCTGAAAAGTCTTTTCAGTCTCCCTTTCAACCAGCGTTTCGCCGATACAGAAGATTATTTTAAGCCCGTGCCCGAGCGCGGCGCGCACTTTTTTATTAAGAATTTCGTCATTGTCGCCGAACACACTCCTGCGTTCGCTGTGGCCTATGATTACATGCGTGCAGATATCTTTGACCTGTACCGGGGAAACCGCGGAAGTAAAAGCGCCTTTGTCTTCAAAATGGCAGTCCTGCGCGGCAAGCAGAAAACTGCCGCCTTTTATTGCCTGCGCGACGGCGTAAAGGCTGGTGAAGCTGGGCGCTATGCAGATATCCGCGCCGTTTTTATTTTGCGCGTTTTTGAGCGCGTCGGCCAACGCAACGGACTGCTGCACGGTATTGTGCATTTTCCAGTTGCCGGCTATAAAAGGTTTCCTTGTCATTATCATTCCTCCATAAATACGATATATTAAAGAAATTATAATATATTTATAGCAAACGCGGAAGTGATTATGCGCTGAAACTTTAGATTCCCCTAATTAAGGGAAAATATTTTTAAGCCTTTATCGCGCGCCGGCTTTTAACAGTAAATTAACTATTTCGGTTTGATTTTCTTGTCTGGCATAAGATAATACCGTAGCGCCTTGTTTTGTCTTTAAGCCAATATTTGCACCCGCATTTAACAGCATTGAAACAATTTCTTTGTGGCCTTTGACGGCGGCAGCCATCAATGTTGTCCAGCCTTCACTAAGTTGTAAATTAGGATTGGCTTTTGCCTGAAGCAGCATAGAAACAATTTCTTTGTGCCCGTTTTGTACGGCAACCATCAATGCTGTCGCGCCTTGATTGTTTTGTAAATCAGGATTAGCTTTTCCCTGAAGTAGCATAAAAACAATCTCTCTGCGTCCGTTTTGTGAGACAGCCATCAATGCTGTACTGCCTTCATTATTTTGTAAATTAGGATTAGCTTTTGCCTGGAGCAACATAGAAACAATCTCTCTGTGTCCGTTTTCTGCGGCAACCATCAATGCTGTCCAGCCTTCATTATTTTGTAAATTAGGATTGGCCTTTGCCTGAAGCAACATAGAGACAATCTCTTTATGTCCGTTTTCTGCGGCCAACATCAATGCTGTAATGCCTTTATTATTTTGTAAGTTAGGATTGGCTTTTGCCTGAAGCAGCATAGAAACAATCTCTTTGTGTCCGTCTCCTGCGGCAAACATCAATGCTGTCCCGCCATCATTAAATTGTAAATTAGGATTAACTTTTGCCGAAAGCAGCATAGAAACAATCTCTTTGTGTCCTCCTAATGCGGCAACCATTAATGCTGTCACGCCTTCATTAAATTGTAAATTAGGATTGGCCTTTGCTTGAAGCAGCATAGAAACAATTTCTCTGTGCCCGTTTTGTACAGCTAATATTAATGCTGTCGCGCCTTTATTATTTTGTAAATCAGGATTGGATTTTGCCGAAAGCAACGCATAAACAATCTCTTTGTGTCCGTTGTGTGCTGCAAGCATCAATGCTGTCCAGCCGTCTTGTCTTTGCAAATTGGGGCTAGCTTTTGCCGAAAGCAGCATAGACACTACATCTTTGTGTCCGTTATATGCTGCACCCATCAATGCTGTCGCGCCTTGATTGTTTTGTAAATCAAGATTGGCTTTTGCCTGAAGCAGCATAGAAACAATTTCTTTGTGTCCGTTTCCTGCGGCAAACATCAATGCTGCCACGCCTTGATTGTTTTGTAAATCAGGATTGGCTTTTCCCTGAAGCAGCATAGAAACAATTTCTTTGTGTCCCTCTTGTCCGGCGAGCATCAATGCTGTACCGCCATTACTTTGCAAATTAGGGTCAGCCTTTGCCTGAATTAGCATGGAAACAATCTCTTTATGCCCCTCTTGTGCAGCAAACATCAATGCTGTCGCGCCCTCGCTGTTTTTTGCATTAACGTCCGCGCCTTTTTTAATGAGTCTTTTGACTTGGACTATATTATCGCTTTTAACAGCATCTAAAAAAAGGACATTTTTCTCTTCGGAAGGCCCGCCGCAGCCGGATATAAATAAAACGGCCAGCAAAAGCGCGAAACCCGGCAACGCAAATTTAAGAACATTTTTTTTCATACCAATCTCCTGTTGTTTTTACATGATGTTGCAGTTTCTCTCTTTTTCAGAGGAGAATATTTGTCCTGTGTCTTTTTCTCCCTTTCGTAAAGGGAGTACCGCCGGAGTGAAGCGAAGGCGGGGTGGGATTTAATATAAGCTGTTATTAATAAATAACAGTTTACAGCTTTACGGATTTACGGCCATTAAATCCCTCCCCCGCTTCGCGGGTACTCCCTTTACGAAAGGGAGAAAAGGGCCCTGCTCAAGTGCTGCCTTTACAAAAGAGAGAAAACAGCGTAATTACGGCTTAAACCCTTCTGCCCCCATTGGGGGAAGTGGCCGCGGCGCAGCAAAGCGAGGGCGGGGCCGTAGGGGGGAATAAAGTTATTGTTATTTTATTTTTACAACAGCCATTACCCTCCACCCCCTTCGGGTACTCCTCCCAATGGGAGGAGATTAAATAAGAAAGTCCAGTACTTCCCCTAATAGGGGAAGAATTTAAAACTATTTATTCTCCCTTCGGGTACTCCTCTCGATGGGAGGAGAATATATAAGAAAGTCCATTACTCCCTTTACGAAAGGAGGAAAACGGCAAATAAGCCTGCCCTTCGCAATTATTGCTGAGTAAAGCCTACCAAATACCGTGCGCGAGCATGAAACAGTCGTCATGCACTTCTATGCCGGCATTTTGCGCTTTTGCCGCGGCGGTTTCGTCATAAGACCCGGGCTGGAACCAAATTTCTTTATACCCGCCAGCGGCGAGTGCCTGCTCAACAAACTGCGCCGCTACATCCGGCCGCGCGACGAGTATTAAAACAGTGCCTTTCTCCGGCAGAGACTGGAAATCCGGGTAAATGCTCACACCGTCAACCTCGTCAATTTTTGGGTTCACGCAATAGGCTTTGTAGCCAAAATTCCTGATATCGCTGTATATTTTATACCAGTATTTTTCCGTATCCGCCGTATTGCCGGTGACGATGTAAATTTCTTCCATATCTTCCTCCCTTGCGCGCCTGCGACGCCGTTTATGCCGCGCCGCCCGGGCCGGCGAGGCCGGCCATGCCTGCCAAATCGCCCATGGCCTGCGCGGCCATCATCTGGGAATCTTTGACGGCTTTGTTGAAAACGGCCTGCAAATCTTTCTCCACCGCGGCGGACGGCATTGCGCCGAGGTCTTTTAAAACCTTCACTTCTTTGATTTCCTGCGAGCCTGAAATCGTAATCTCAAACAATTTAGCCGGGCTTTCAACTTTTATCACCATATTGTCAAGCCGGTTTTTGATTTCCGCCATTTTGCCTTTAAGCTGCATTAACTCTTTTATTTTACCGAACATTTCTTAATCTCCTGAATATAATTTCTGAATTATTAGCCGTTCTCTCCCTAAATCCCTCGGCCCTTCGGGCCACTCCCTTTACAAAAGGGAGAAAACAACACTCGCGACGATTGGCCTGTGCCAGAGTACTATGAATTTCTTATACATAAATTTCCTTGGCGTGGCGCAGATATATTACCGCTGCCTTTATCTCCCTTTGCGGGCACATTTTTGCGAGAGCTTCCTTATATAAATCCAGCTGTGGTCTGTAAAAATCCGCGCGCGCCGCGAGCTGCGCTAAATTAATATTATCAGATTTATAGTCCGCTATAAAGAGGGCGCCGCCTTCCTCCTCAAACACCGCGTCCATGATGCCGCTGGTTATTGCGCCGTCTTTGCCCTGCAGCGTGAAGGGCATTTCCGCGGCGAGCAGGCGCATATTTTTCAGCCACGCGAAAAGCGGGCTCGCGCAAAAATTATCTATTATTTCGCGGGCCTCTTGTATTTGCGCCGTGTAAAGCCGCGGGTCAATATTTTCCGCGGCAACGGCATGCTCCGCCCCGCTCGGCGCGCCCGTGAAAATATCAAGCAGCATTCTATGGCATAACACGCCCGCCACGGCCGCGTTTTGCGCCGCACCGTTGTCTTGGGGCTCAGGCCCCTGCCAATCGTGCGCGTCTGCGGGTTTTATAATGCTGCCGCGGCCGGCGGCCGCGTCAAAAGCGGCTTCCCTTTTACGCCACGCTTCAAGCCATGCCGCGGTATCAAAAGGCGCGGCGGCCGCCACGTCCGCGCCAAAAAATTTATCCGTAAAACTCTCCGGCGGCTGCAGAGTTCGGTAGCAAATATCGGCGCGCGCGTCCCCGTCCGCCAGATATTGAGGCCGCAGCTCGGCGCAGGGCCAGCAGCCGGCGGCGCGGAGTGCGGCGCTTATGGTGTTTTTGTCGTCCTTCAAATCGCCGGCGAGGATAAGTTTTTCTTTGGCTCTCGTCAGCGCGACGTATAAAACGCGCAACTCTTCGGCCGCGGCGTGGGTTCGGGCGTTTTCCTCAAGCATGGCAAAAGCGCCGTCGGCCAGCGGGCCCATGCGCGCGGCAAGCGTATTGCCGGCCCAGTCGTAAATATACTGCGGGCGTTTGTCCCTGCGCGCAATTTCTTTTTTGGAAATATCCGCCAAAAAAACAACCGGAAACTCCAGCCCCTTGGCCTTGTGCATGGTCATTATGCTTACGGTGTCCAGACTTTCTTCCGCCAGAGGGGATTCGCCCTCTTTGTTCCCGCGTTTGGAATAATTTTCGGCATAATATAAAAACTGGCCCAGGCTCAGCGCGCCGCCGCCCTGCGCAGCGCGCGCCACGGCGGCGAATTTGAAAATATTGGCTATGGTCTGCTCCCTGCGCGAAGCAAGAGCCTGCGCCGCGCAAAAATCGGTATTGTAAACAATCTCGCCGATTAAATCCTGCAGCGGCATACGGCCGGATTTATTGTATAAATCCCTGAGTTTTTCGTAAGCGCGCCGCGCGGCCGCGCAATCGCCGGCGTCGGCAAAGATATTAAGCGCGCCCGCCTGCGACAAAGCCAGAATATCCGCGTCGCTTACCATCGCGAACGGGCTGCGCAGCGCGCCAAGCAGCGCGGTTTTGTCATAAGGGTCATAGAGCACTTTGAGGATATTTATTATATCGTTAATTTCCTGCGCGGTATAAAAATTTCTGGTTTCTTCAACGGTATATTTAATGTCAAAACGTTTGAGGGCGTCCGTATAAATATCCAGCGCGGCCGCGGTGCGCAGCAGCACGGCGATATCTTTGTAAGCCATGATTTTGCCGCCGGCCAGCCGCGTTCTGCCGACATTGTCCCGTATCCACTCGGCAATGAATTGCGCCTGATTATGGCGGAAGGCCGCGGTATTGTTTTTACTCTGCGGCGCCTCCTCCACCGCGGCAAGCAGCACTGGGGCGGCGTCAAAAACGCGGCCGTTTTCTATAGGCACATACGCGGGCTGCACGCCGGCGCTTTCTTTTATCATTGCGCCGCCGAAGCGGTTGGCAAAAGCTATTATATTTTTTGAACTGCGGAAATTAGTCCGCAAAAAACATTTAAGCGCGTTCTGGCGCGCCATCAAATCCGTAAATTTCTGGTAAGCGGCGATATCCGCGCCGCGGAAGCGGTATATGGACTGCTTAGGGTCCCCGACGGTAAAAAGTTTGCCCTGCTCAAGCGCGATATCCTGCCAACGGTCCGCCGCGCTTTCCTGCGCCTCGGCGAGAAATAGCAGGATTTCGCCCTGGGCGGGGTCGGTATCCTGAAACTCGTCTATAAGTATGCTGCGGTATTCTTTTTTAAGTTCGGCGCGCACGGGTTTCTCTCTTTTCAGCAGTTGTCGCGCGGTTTCAATGATATCGTCGTAAGATAAAATATTTTCTTTGCGGATTTCCTCCCGCACGGCTTTTACAAAAGGCGCAAGCAGCTTAAAAGCATTAAGGATGAGCAGCTGGTTATCTGCTTTTACCGCACGCGCAAAAGTTATGACGGACAAAGCTTCGTCAAAATCATCTTCATCCCAGTTTTTGGGACGGACGGGCGCGTTATCCGCAAGATTATATTTGCTTTTGAACGGTTTTAAACTGCCGTAAAAAAGCGCGCTTTCTTCAAGTATTAAAGCGGCGGTTTCAACGGCGGTTTCAATCGCGCGTTTTTTGGGAGCCGCGTATTTTTGCGCGAGCTCCGCCGCGGCGCGGGCTTTTTTTAAACAATATTCCCGCAGCGCGCCAGCAGCGGCGAGCGGGTGATAATCTTCAAACCCCGGGGTAAGCAGCGTTTGGGCATAATCTTTTATATCCCCCAGTTCCGCGCCGGCGAGTACTGCGCGCCAATCGTCCGCGGAGGGAGAGGCAAAAGTAAGCTCCCTCTCAAGAAACGCGGCCCAGTTTTTGTCAAAAATATTTTGCAGCAGCGCGCCGCCGTCCGCCTGAGCGCCCGGGGCAAGGCCCGCTTCCAGCGGGTAGCGGCGCAGCAGCTGCAGGCAGAAGCTGTGTATGGTACTGATTTGCGCGCGCTCGGCCAGTTCAAAAGCCTCGCCCGCGGCCTTTTGCAGCTGCTGCGGCGTTTTTTTGAAGCGGCCCAGCAGCGTAAGCGCGGTTTCGTCCGTCATAACCGGTTTCTGTAGTTCGGCCAGAATATGCTGGATTTTTGAAAGCAGCCTTATTTTGATTTCCGAGGCCGCTTTTTCCGTAAAAGTAAGCGCGATTATTTTATCTATCGGTATGTCTCTGCCCAGAATCAGATAGCACAGCCGCTCAATAAGTATGGTGGTTTTGCCGGTGCCCGCGCCGGCCTCAACTATTATATTGCGGCCGCAGGGCACCGCGCAGGCGGCGCGCGCTTCATAATCTGCAGGTTTAGCGGTATTCATGCATTTCCCCCAGTTTTTTTGCGGCCTCGGCTGCGCGCGCGCGGCGCAGGCTGCCGTGATGGTTTTTGCGGCAGAGAGTTTCGTAGCGGCAGTTTTTGCACGCGGTTTCGCACGGGGTGATTATAAAAACGCCGTCGTTTACAAGCTGCGTCAGATATTCCAGCACGGCGGCGAATTTCGGGCGCACGGCCAGATAATCGTCATAAGCCAAATCTTTGTTTATTGCGCCTTGCGCCTCTATCGCCAGCAGCGCGGCGGAATGCGGCGTTTTGTCTTTTAGCGCGGGGTGGGCGGCCGCCATTTCAAAATAAAGCGGCGGCTGCAAAACGGCGCGCTCAAACACGGCTCTTTTGATTTCCGCGCTTTCGCGTTTGGTTTTATAATCAATTATGCGGTAAGTTTTGCCGGATGACGAGACGTCAACTCTGTCCAGCTTGCCGCGCAGTTTGAGAGCCGCGCCGTTAAGGAGGATTTCCGTTTCCATTTTTTCCTCAAACAGCAAAGGCTCAAAACCGCCTTCGCGCAGCAGTTTAAAATCTTCTTCAACAAAATGCTCAAGCGCGGCGGCCATTTGCGCGCGCTGCGCGTCCCAGGCCAGCGGATAGACGCCGTATTTTTTGTAATCGTCTTTGTGCAGATAACCGCGCAGGAAATCTTTAAGCATTTCGCGCGCGGCGGCCGGCGATATTTTGCCGGAAAGATTATTTTGTTTGAGATGTTTGTGAAAATTTTCCAGCATTTCATGGTAAAGCGTGCCTTTGGCAAGCGGGGCAAGACCTTCGCGCAGGAGAGGACGCTCCTCGTCCTTAGAAGTTATTCTGTCAAACAGCGCGCGCGCCGGGCATTTGAAGAGTACCTGCAAATCGCTGGGCGATATGCCGCGCGTTTTTAAAGCCCGCGCGGCGGCATTATCCGCGTTTACGACGCCGTCATAGCGCGTAAGCGCGCGGGCGGAGTTCAGCGTGTCTGCCGCCTCAAGCAGAGCGTTTTGCGACGCATCCGCCTGCAGAACGGCGGCGACGGAACGCGGCCCCGCGCCCGATCCCAATGCGCACAGCAAAGCCGCTTCGCGCCGGTTGAGCAGCGCGGCGGGCCACTGGCCGTATCTTTCCTGCGGCCTGCGGCTGAGCACGAATGTCTGTTTATCGCCCAAATCCCGGCCGAGCAGCGCAAGCGCGCGCAGCAGGTAAAGCGAAGGTATTTTGGGTTTGCCGTCCTCGCCCGAGCGCTGGTATATAAGCGACGCGCTGCTGCCCGCGCACGAAAGCGCAAAGTAAAAAAGCAGCTTTTCTTCGTCGTATCTGTCCGCGCGCGTGCGAATCATAAAACCAATATCGCGCAACGCTTTGCGGTAAACGTCTTTGAGCGCGGGGTCCTCGCGCGCGGGCGCGGGCAAAAGGCCCTCGTTGAGGCCCATGATGACAACAGCCTTAAAATCCCTGCCGCGTAGCGCCATAATATCGGCGACTTCAACGCCTTCGCGCGCATGGGCCGCCGCGCCAAGCATACAGCCGCGCAGCAGCGCGGCGAATTCCTCTAGGAATTCGCCCGCGGCGGCCATCGGGCGGATTTCTTTAAAACTTTCTATTTGCGCCAGCAGATTTTTTACGGCGGCCATGGCCGCGGTCTCGGCCGGGCTCAGTCCCTCGGATATCGTATATTTTTCTATAATTTCCGCGGCGAGCGTGCACAACTGCTCAAACGGCGCGGCCGCGCCGAGGCGCGAAAGCAGGCCTTTTATTTCCGCCAGAAAAGCGGCGATTGCCGGCGCGTGCGCGCGCGCGTCACAAAGCGGCAGCAAATCCTGCCACTGCGCGTATCCGCAGGTAATGCCCGTGTTTTTTATGACGGCGGGCCAATGCGCGTTCCTGTTTTTAAAATATGGCGAAGTGACGACGGCCAGCACGTCGTCCCTGTAAAAATTATTTTTTTCAATATGCAGCAGATTGAAAATAAATGCGCCCAAAGGATGCTGCGCCAACGGCGTTTCAAAAGCCGCGTTGCACGGGATTTTATTCTGCGCGAGCATGGGCAGAATATCGTTTTTATAAGGCTCCATACTGCGCGCGCAGAGGGCGATATCGCAAAAATCCAGGCCCTCGTTTTCTTTAAGGCGCAGAATTTCCTTGGCGGCGGCCTCAACCTCTGCCGCCGCGCCGGATACGCTGATTACGCGCACGCCGCCTTCGGGCGCGGCTTGCTGCGCATTGCCGTCGAACAGTTTATCCGCTAGATTTTTGGGCGCGCTCTGCGGCGGGGGCAGCGCGATAATATTTTTTGCCGCGGGCAGGATATTGCCCTCGTAAAACCCGCGCGCAAATTTATAGGCGGGATTGTCTTCGTAAGGGAAGAAAACCGTTATGCCGCAGCTTTCTCTGAGAGCCTTAAAAAGTTCAAACTGCAGCGCGGTGAAATCATAAAACCCGTAAAAAATTATATGCCGGAAGCGTTTAAGATAAGCATTGCCTGCGGCGGCCGCCGTAGCGGCGGAGCGGAAAACTTCGTAATAATTATCATAATGCTCCGTCTTAAGCGCGGCGGTATAATCATTGTAAACCACCGCGGTGCGGGCTATGTATTCCTTCTGCTCTGCGGACAGCGGCGAATTTTCTTCCTCCTTCAAAGCCATCAAATCGCCGACGGATACCTGCGCCGCGGCCAAATCCCGCAGCGATTTTTTCAAAGCGGCCACATAGCCGCGCCCGTGCGCCATGCCGTATTTCTGCAGGATATTTTTTAGGGCGAAGTCCTGCCGCGCATTGTCCGGCAGCAGCGGCTTAAAAGGGGCCGCGCCGGCCTGCCTTATATCCAGCGCAAGGCGCAGAAAATCCGTGAAATAAACCGCGCTTACGCAGCCCGCGCGCCGCGCCGCGCCGCGCTTGAGGGCGGCTTCCAGCCGGCGCGAAGGAAGGACGACGAGAGCCGCCTCAAAAGGATTCTGCTTTTCCGCGCCGAGGAAATCAAAAAACGCTTCCTTAAGCGCGCGCGGGTGGCCGGTATAAAGTTTCATCTTAAATAAATTATATAATTTATATAAAGTTTGTCTGACGCGGAGATTAAATGACTGTTTTAAACGCGGTTCTGCTGGGCATTATACAGGCTGCGGGCGAGTTCCTGCCAATTTCCAGCTCGGCCCATTTGGCTTTGTTTTCGTTTTTCTTCGGCGGGCAGTACCAGGGCCTTGCTTTTGACGTCGCGCTGCATCTTGCCACTCTGGCCGCAGTCGCCGGATATTTCTGGCGCGATATACTCGCGCTGGCCAAAGCCGGCCTTTACGCGCCCAAAAGCGCGGACGGGCGGCTGTTCTGGTATATCGGCATTGCGAGCATGCCGGCGGCCGTCTGCGGTTATTTTCTGGCCGGCGCGGCGGAGCATGCTTTCCGCAACCCGCTTCTTATGGCCGCGCTGCTTATTGTCTTTGGCGCGCTGCTTATGTTTGCGGACAGGCGCGGCAGCGCGGCCGGCAATAAACGCGAAGTTTTTACGCTTGGCGCCATGCTGCTTATCGGCTGCGCGCAGGCGCTGGCTTTGGCGCCCGGGGTTTCGCGCGCGGGCATCACTATAACGGCGGCTTTGCTGCTGGGCTTCGGCAGGGCGCAGAGCGCAAAAGTATCTTTTTTCCTTTCCATGCCGGTAATTGCGGGCGCAGCCGTTTTGGAATTTAAAAATCTTACGCCCGCAGATATAAACGCGCCGCTTGCCGCCGGTTTTTTGGCTGCTTTAATATGCGGGCTCGCCGTAATTAAATTTTTGATGAAGTATATACAAACGCGTTCTTTTGATGTTTTCGTTTACTATCGCTGGCTGCTTGGCGCGGCCATAATCGCCGTTTATTTCTGGAGGAGTTGATGAATTTCTTTAAAAAACCGCTTCATTGCTGGCTCTTTTGCTGCGCCGCGTACGCGCTGTTCATTTCTATTTTTTCCTTTTTGTATCCCGTCGGGCTGGACGAATACTTCGGCCTGGGCATCGGCTGGCGCGAAGCCTTAAGCCGCGCATTTTTGACCTTCTGGACGCACAGCCCCAAAACCGGCGTTTTTATAGGCTCTTTTGTGCTTTACTTCGGCAAATGGCTTTTTGTGCTGCTTAATCCTTTCGCGCAGCTGGGCGTCTGCGCGGGGATTTTTTATATCGTCTATCTGCGCCTGCCCGACATGCGCGCTTATGAAGACCTGCCGGTTTTTATCCTTATTATGCTGCTGTCCGTCTTTGCCGCGCCGGTGCCGTCAAACACGATTTTTTGGATTGGCGGCGCGGTTAATTACAGCTGGGTATTTTTGTTCTTCCTGCTGTTTTTGTGCGCGCTGCGCCGGCTTTGGGAAGGGCGGCCATTTGTATTTGACGGCGGGTTTCGTGGATGCGTTTTGGCTTTTGCCGCGGCTTTGTGCCTGGGCCTGAGTAATGAAAATAATTCGCCCGCGG
>JAISDW010000147.1 GCA_031264445.1 Elusimicrobiota bacterium | reverse complement strand
ATGGTCTAATCTTGGCCGAAGGAGCATGTTATTGCCCTAATGATTGCCACCGCCTCAACAGCGCCTGCGATAGCACTACCGGGGAGATATCTGTCTCCGGATCCCCCTCTGTTTCTGCCCATATATTTACTCAGGCAGATTCCAATGTGGGTGCAAACGCCAGAAAGAACAGCACAAGATGCACGACTACCGGCGGAACATGGAATGGTATAAATGACTCGCCCAGATGCGATTGTAACTGCGGTGACAAAAAGGAACCACAAGCAGATTATACATGCCAATGCAATAATCTTACCGCAGAGAAATCTTCATGCGAAACGACGATAGGCGGTGAATACGATGAAACTGATTGTGAGTGCAAATGCGTCTCTCCCAAAACAGAGATTATAGTATCGTCTGTAACTGGTAGTACCTATAATCCCACTACTTCATACAATAAACGTTGCGTATGTCAGGATGATATTATTAGCATTAACAATGGATCAGGAACGATAACATTGGGCAAATTGAGCGAGCCATGTATATCCAGCGGCGGGACGTGGAGCAGCAGTAGCAATCCCTGCAAATGTACATGTCCCAATAATACGCCACCGCTTTCTGACGGCAGATGCCCAAGATACGCGGGGGCAACTGAAACTAAAAAAGTTGCTATCTTAGGTGGTGATAGTGCCCCATCGGATAATACAGATACATTTAGCTATGGTACATGGGAAACATCTTGTGCCCACCCAGGTGGCGGCTATGCGGCTGGTTATAAGTGGACTGGTTCTGGCGGCGGTAGCTCCCCAGATACGTCAAATAGTTTTTATAGGGTAGTGCCTGCACCATATATTGCCTCTTTTCAAGTGAAGACAGGAGTCACACAAAATCTAACCAGCAACACTTATAATGTATGTAATGGTGACATTACAAAAGCGGCTAATGATGTTGCCTCCGCACCTCCTTCAAGTGTAGGGGATCATACCTATACTGACTGGCCAGGCTTATTGACTTATAACGAGAATTATACTACTACAGGGCATCTGTGGAACACCTGCAAAACCTCCAGTAGTACAAGGCCGATGTGTTTTGGCCCAAAAGCACAGGGTGCTTCTAACGGCGATGGATCTATAGGTGATGGCGGTTCCAATACAGGTTGGGTTAATACTACACACAGCATTCCTACAGCCAAAAGCCAGAGTAGTAACTGTAGTACTTGTTTTTATGCGAGTACGCCTACTGGTGGTTATAATGCCAGCTTTGATTCCACTTCCAGCGCCGTGGGTAAGGTTACCGGTTGCGATACCGCTGGATCTCAACAACTTTCATTTTGCAGCGCCGCCGTTAACACATTAGTTAATGCTAATGACTTGGACGGCGCTTGTGAAAAGCAAAATGGAGTGGCTTGTATTGCGGGCACAGGAGCAAGTTATAATTATACGGAGTATACTTACCCAATCCACAAATATTCGTTGGAGTCATATTCGTTTAGATATTGTTATAAAAGCAATGCCTCCGGCCCAACAAAGGCTTGTGGAACATTGATTAACAATGTTTGCCCTAACTTTAACGGCTGGAACCAGGTGTGGGATTCTTCAAAATGGTGGAAAAGAACGTTCTACAGTAGAAAGTCCGGAGGCGCGCCGAGCGTAAAAATACTAAAGTGCACGCCCAGATAGGAGATTATTGTGAAAAGATTGACGGTATCGATTCCTGCGCTGTTTTTATGTTCGGCATTATCTGCAATGACGCTTACATATGCCGGCCACGCAGGGAAGCCTTCTAAATCAAACGACGGAATAGAATTTCGTCCCCGTGTTTCCGATGAATGTGTTATTGATATGGCAAATTTTAGTTCAGAGGATTCTTGTGATTCGTTTTCGTTTACAGCGTGGGAAAAGCCGCAGCATATATATATGGGTCTTTTTAAAGGCGAATGGCTGGTGGGATATTTAGGTAGAAAATTGGATCCTGAAGATTTAAACAGCGATGACAGAGTTTTAGTCGAAATTTTTGAACAACAGGGACCCGGAGTTATATTGCAGTTTGTCCCGCCGCTTATGCCTTTGCCACCCTATAATGTTCCTGAGGAGTTTAGAGGTAAGTTGGCCTTGTCGATCCTGCCTTTTTATCAAAGCCCTCTTATTGATATTTATGGGGATGCATTTGTTTACGCGCCCGATAATTATTCTCTTAAAATTCAAATTACTACCGCAAAAGGTGTTGATTATGAACATTCATGGCCTGTAAAGCTTAAATATATAAACGATACTAAAGGTATATTTAAAACAAATACAGCCGATGCAAAAGGCAGCGTTATAGAGCCAGTCCCGGGCACAAATGCATATAAAACCGAAGCGTACCGGCTGGAGCTGATAGACTCATTGGGCAGAATGCTGAAATATGTGGAAGGCTCCGGCAAGCCGCTGACGATAGAAGAAGTCGGCGCATACTTTTTAAGAGCGCGGGAAAAGAACGGCCGCGTGGCAGGAAGTAAAGGGGTGGTAAAAACGCATTAACCCCGCCCGCGCAAAGCGCTGATTTTTGTTATAATATAAGCAATCAGGCAGGGCCCCGCAACAATGCGGGGCCCGCGCGTTTTTAAAAGTTGTTGCATTCGTATAGATAAATTGCTACAATATCCTAAGTAAAGTATATCGCAGTCTTGAGAGATACCTTTATTACCATGTCGGCCGGCGTAAATGGCTGACATGGATGGTATTTTCTCTACGTTTTTACGGCCGTATAATCGCCGTCTCAGACGCAGTAAAAAAGCAGTGCAAAAAACGGCGTGTAGCTTAAAAAAAACGATATGCTTTGCGGACATAAATTTATAACGGAAAATAAAATATTCAAGGTAAATAAAATGGCAGAAAAACATGATAAAAAAACGGCAAAGTTAAGCGGGCAGGAAAGAATCCGCATCAAACTGCGCTCTTATGATTACAGGATGCTGGATAATTCCGTAGCGAGGATAGTTGACACCGCCAAAAAAACCGGCGCAATAGTTGCCGGGCCGGTGCTGCTGCCCGTCAAAATCAAAAAGTATACCGTGTTGCGCAGCCCGCATACCGATAAAAAATCCCGCGAGCAGTTTGAAATGCGCATACACAAACGCCTTATTGATTTAAAGAGCCCCACCGCCAAAACCGTGGACGAGTTAATGAAACTTGATCTGCCCGCTGGCGTGGATGTGGCCATAAAAAGCAATTAAGTTTTTAAAACCCGGCGCGGCTTAAACGCCGCGGGTGCAGAAAACATAAGAACTCTGCATCAGTAAAAAAAGGCGCCGCAGTAGCGCCGCAGACCCCGAAGGGTATGCGTCCTATGATGCGGGCCGTAAAACAAGGAACAAAAAAGTAATGTCAGAAGAAACAAACCAACAGTCCGCGGTACCGGAAGCGACTTCCGCCGCGGCAGAGGTCAAAAAAGCGCCGGCCAGCCTCCGCTTTGTATTGGGCGAAAAACTCGGCATGACGCAGGTTTTTGACGATAAAGGCAATCTTCACGCGGTATCCGTCGTAAAGGCGGGCCCCTGCAAAATTGTCAGGGTCAGAACGCAGGAAAAGGACGGCTATGCCGCCGTCGCACTGGGTTTTGGCGATGTTAAGGAAAGCAGGCTTAACAAACCCGATACCGGCAATTTCAAAGAACTGGGCATAACCCCCGTAAAACACATCAAAGAGTGCCGCATAGCCGACGTTAAAGGCTTTGAAGCCGGCCAGATTATAGATTTGGACGCCGTTTTTAAACCAGGCGATTATGTGGACGTTCAGGGCAAAATTAAGGGCCGCGGTTTCGCGGGCGCGATGAAGCGCCACGGGTTTTCGGGCCAGCCGGCTTCCCACGGCGCGAGCGACAGGGAAAGAGCCCCGGGCGGTCTGGCTTCCAGAAGGTCTTTGGGTAAAGTCCTCTCCGGACAGAGAATGGCCGGCCACTACGGATTTACGACTACCACCGTCTCCAAGATAGAAGTTGCAAAAGTAGACGCGGCCAATAACCTTATCTTTTTGAAAGGTTCCGTGCCGGGCGCCAAAGGCACCATAGTGTCTGTTTTGGAAACTTCCAAACCCAGAAAGCGCATAACCACGGCGCAGGTACAGAAGCTGTCCGCCTCCAAAGCGGCAAATATCAAGGCTTCTGCCGCCGCTAAGAAGAAATAGGAATGCCAAAAATGGAAACTAAACTTTTAAATATCCAAGGCAAAGAAGTGGGCGCGGTAAATCTGCCGGATTCTTTATTCGGCAAGAAACCGAACCCTACTTTCCTGCACGAAGTAATCACGGCCTATCTGGCCAACCAGCGCGCCGGCTCAGCCGACGTTAAGACCCGCGCGGAAGTCTCGGGCACGGGCAAAAAACCCTGGAAGCAGAAAGGCACCGGCCGCGCCCGCCACGGCAGCATGCGCTCGCCTATATGGCGCCACGGCGGTGTTGCTTTCGGCCCGACGCCGCGCTCCTTCAGGATTGAGCTTCCCGCCGCCAAAAGACGCTTGGGTTTGGCACATGCTTTATCGGCAAAGTTTACGGACGGCAATATAGTTGTCGTTGACAGCTTTGAGATTAAAGAGCCCAAAACCAAAGAAGTCGTAACCGCGCTTAAAGCGCTTTCCGCGGGCCGCAAGCCGCTGATAGTCTCCGCGCGCGACGCCAAACTTCTGCGTGCCGGTGGTAATATATCCGGCGTTTCGCAGTCTGTGCCGGCGGATTTGAACGCCTACGCTGTGCTCAACAGCAGCAAAGTGATTTTCACTAAAGAAGCTCTTGAGACAATGGGCAAATAAAGGGAGATTTTTAAAATGACGAAAATATACGAAACCATCAGAAAACCTCTCCTGACAGAAAAGAGCCTTATCTTAAGGGACAGCGACAACTGCTACGTCTTTGTAGTGGAAAAGAATGCAAGTAAATACGATATCCGCGAAGCGGTGGAAAGTATCTTCAGCGTACACGTTGAAAAGGTTGCCACTCTGCCCCTGCGCGGCAAAGTCAAGAAGATGGGACGCTTCGCGGGCAAAAGGCCCGACCTTAAAAAAGCGCTCGTCACATTGAAAAAAGGCGATAAAATAGACACGGTTGAAACCGCGTCTAAGTAAGGAGATTGTTTAAATATGCCTATCAAGACATTCAGGCCGTACACTCCTTCCAGGAGAACCATTACGGTAGCCGACTTCTCGGAGATTACTAAAACAACTCCGGAAAAGAAGCTCACCAAAGGTTTGCGGAAGAGCGGCGGCAGAAACAATACGGGCATGATTATGGTGCGCCACATCGGCGGCGGCCATAAGCAGGCCTACAGGAAAATAGATTTTAAGAGGGACAAATACGGCGTGCCGGCTAAAGTCGTCTCAATAGAGTACGACCCTAACCGCTCCGCGCGTATCTGCCTCTTAAATTACGCTGACGGCGATAAGCGCTACATGCTGCATCCCGTCGGGGTGAAAGTCGGTGATGTAGTGATGTCGGGCCCTAAAGCTGATATTAAAACGGGTAACTGCCTTCCTCTGAAAAATATCCCCGAAGGTACTTTTATCCACGCTATTGAGCTTAAAACCGGCAAAGGCGCGCAGCTTGCAAGAAGTGCGGGCAGCCAGGCTCAAATCATGGCGAAAGACGGCGGCTATGTCCATATCAAAATGCCGTCGGGCGAAATCAGGCTTGTGCCTGAGGACTGCTGCGCCACAATAGGGCAGGTCGGTAATGCCGAGCACAACACAGTTGTCATAGGCAATGCCGGCCGCAACAGACACCGCGGCATCAAACCCACCGTTCGCGGCAACGCGATGAACGCGGTGGACCACCCTATGGGCGGCGGCAGGGGCCACTCCAAAGGCGGCAATATACCGCGCTCCCCCTGGAACCAGATTGCCAGAGGTTTAAAAACCAGACCGGCAAAAACCTGGGATTGGATGATAATTAAAGACAGACGTAAAAATACGTCGGGAGCTAATTAATTATGTCAAGATCAACGAAGAAAGGCCCTTTTGTGGACTCAAACCTTCTTGAAGCCGTTGAGGCGATGTCCCCCGCGGATAAGAAGAGCATCAAAACCTGGGCGCGTGCCTGCACGATAGTGCCGGTTTTTGTGGGCCACACCTTTCTGGTGCATAACGGGCGCAAGTTCCTGCCCGTTTATATAACGGAAAGAATGATAGGCCACAAACTGGGCGAATTCGCTTTCACCAGGACGTTCAAAGGCCACGGCGGCATGACTAAAGAGTCCAAGGCCCTTAAATAAGATTACAGAGGATAATTTGATATGGAAGCTTGTTCAAAAGCTAAATTTCAAAGGTACGGCAGCAGGAAGGTTATGTTCCTGCTGGACTTGGTGCGCGGCAAAAGCGTAAAGGCTTCGCAGGGCATAGTGCCCTTCAGCGGCCTGCGCTGCTGCGACCTTGTGCAGAAGACAATTAATTCCGCCGCCGCCAACCTTGGCGTAAAAACCGGTAATAGAACACCGGATTTGGCCAAAATATACATCAAAGAGGCTTATGCCAACATAGGCCCCATGAAACACTTAAAACGCATACAGCCCGGCCCGCAGGGCAGAGCAATGCCGTATAAGAAAAGTGTCTGCCACCTGACGGTAATCGTCAGCGACGAGAAGAAAGGGGCCAAAACCCCCGCTGAGGGAGGGCTTAAATAATGGGTCATAAAATACACCCCAAAGGGCTGCGCCTGGGTTATACGCAGGACTGGCAATCGCGCTGGTTCGCGCCTAAAAATATGCCTGCCCTTATCATGGAAGATTTCCAAATCAGGCAAATTGTGGAATCCCGCTTTATGCTGGCGGCCGTCAGCGCGGTCGGTATTGAAAGGGCGGGTTCCTTTTTGCGCATCAATATCCACACCGCAAGGCCGGGCGTTGTAATCGGCAAGAAAGGCGCGGATATTGAAGCCCTTCGCAAAGACTTGGAGGCCCTTACCGGCAGCAAGACTTTTGTCAACGTTATAGAGATTAAGAATCCGGAGACTGACGCCAGGCTTGTGGCGCAGTCAATCGCTTTCCAGATAGAAAAGCGCGCCCACTACGGCGCCGCCATGAAAAAGGCCATTGAAAAGGCCATGGCCGGCAAAGCGCTGGGCATCAAAATAATGATTGGCGGCCGTCTGGGCGGCGCGGAAATCGCCCGCACGGAATGGAAGCGCGAAGGCCGCGTGCCGCTGCACACGCTCTGCGCGGATATTGACTACGGCACCTACGAGGCCAATACCATCAGCGGCAAAATAGGCATCAAAGTGTGGATTTTCAAGAAAACGCACTTTGCCAAATCGCCCAAAGAAATTCTTAACGAGCTCAGAAAGCATCGCGAGATGCAGGAAGGCTCCCCGTCGGAAGGCGCGGCTGAAGCCGCCGCCCCCGCGGCAAAAAAACCGGCCGTAGTCGCCAAAGCGGCGCAGGCCAAACAAGGGGTTTAACTTATGTTGATGCCAAAAAGAGTTAAGTATCGCAAACCCCACAGCGCTCCGCGCATTAAAGGCGTGGCTAAACGCGGGACGGAAGTTTCCTTCGGCGAATACGGCTTAAAAGCGCTTGAGCCCAAATGGATAACCGCCAGGCAGATTGAGGCCGCGCGTATCACGCTTTCCAGGCTTGTCAAAAAGAACGGCAAGATGTGGACGAGAATCTTCCCCGATAAAGCCATCACCAAACACCCGGCTGAAACCAGAATGGGTAAAGGTAAAGGCGCGCCGGACCATTGGGTCTGCGTGGTAAAACCCGGCCGCATTTTGTTTGAAGTGGAAGGCACCGCCCTGGCTGAGACCAAAGAGGCATTCCGCCACGCTTCGGACAA
Organism: Elusimicrobiota bacterium; assembly: GCA_031264445.1. Taxonomy (GTDB): domain Bacteria; phylum Elusimicrobiota; class Elusimicrobia; order Elusimicrobiales; family Elusimicrobiaceae; genus Proelusimicrobium. Next base: position 51,448 of record JAISDW010000147.1, on the reverse strand, counting down.
ACTGCCCATCAAAACCAAAATGGTGACGAGAAGGTAATTTTTATGAAGGCTAAACAGAAAGAAACCATAAAATCAAAAAGCCTGGCCGAGCTGCAGGACCTGCTGGCCAAAGCTAAAGAGAAGCAGTTCAACCTTCTTTTTAAACACAGCACAACCCCGCTGTCCAATCCTTTGGAAATTAGGGTTGTCAGACGCGAAATCGCCCTGCTTAACACGCTGATTAACGAAAAATCGGCGGCAGACGGGCAGTCTAAATAAGAGGATTTTTAAAAATGGAAAAGACAAATAATCGCGCGGAAAGGAAAGTGCTGAGCGGCGTCGTCGTCTCCGACAAGATGAACAAAACCCGCACGGTGGAAGTTCCCACCAGGAAGAAGCACCCCTTTTACGGTAAGATTGTTACTACCTCCAAATGCTATCACGCCCACGACGAAGGCAATGAAAGCAAAATTGGCGACAGGGTGGAGATAACCTCAACAAGACCGCTGTCCAAACTCAAAAGATGGCGCGTTTCCAAAATAACGGAAAAGGCGTTAAGCTGATTAATCGGAACGGAGAGATAAAGTTATGATACAGATCAGGTCAATTCTTAACGTCGCCGATAATTCGGGCGCGCGCAAAGTGCAGTGCTTCAAAGTGCGCGGCGGCCATCACAGGGATATAGCCACGCTGGGCGACGTCGTAATGTGCTCCGTGCGCGACGCTATCCCCACCGGTAACGTCAAAAAAGGCGAGGTTGTGCGCGCCGTCGTGGTGCGCGTAAGCCGCGAGAAGCGCCGCAAAGACGGCTCTTATTTCCGCTTTGACGATAATGCCGTATGCCTTATCAACGAAAACGGCGAGCCCAAGGGCACGCGCGTCTTCGGCCCAGTCGCAAGGGAACTGAGGGAAAAGAATTTCCTTAAAATAGTCTCCCTCGCGCCGGAGGTAATATAATTATGAATATCAGGAAAAACGATAAAGTCATAATCCTTGCCGGCAAGGATAAAGGCAAAACGGGCGAAATCGCAAAAGTAATCCCCGGCAAAAACAAAGTTGTCGTTGCCGGCCATAACATGATTTCCAAGCACGTTAAACCCAATAAAGACAATAAAGGCGGCATTCAGAAGCTGGAAGCCGCGTTGGACGCTTCAAACGTCGCGGTTGTCTGCCAGAAATGCAAAAAGCACATGACTCCCAAAATCAAAATTGAGAGCAACGGCGCAAAAAGCAGAATCTGCCGCAAATGTGAAGCTGTAATAGCATAAAGGTGCATAAAATGTCCGAGACAAAAGAAACCAAAAAAACAGCCAAAGCCGCGGGCGCTTATGCCCCCAGGCTCAAAGCTTTATATAAAGAAAAAGTGCTGCCGGCCCTTCTGAAAGAAATGAAGGTAAAAAGCCCCATGGCCGCCCCCAAGCTGGAAAAGATAGTAATTAATGTCGGCGTGGCGGACGCCAAGGAAGATATTAAATTTATGGATATCGCGCGCGAAGACATTACCGTCATTTCCGGCCAGCTGGCGCAGGTAAGGCGCGCAAAGAAATCCATTTCCAACTTCAAACTGCGCGAGGGCATGCCTATCGGCGTGAAAGTTACCCTGCGCGGCGACAGAATGTACGAATTTTTTGACAGGTTCGTCAATGTCGTCGCCCCGCGCATAAGGGACTTTCAGGGCTTCAACCCCAAAGGTTTTGACGGCAGGGGCAACCTGAACGTCGGCCTTAAGGAACATTATGTGTTCCCCGAAATTGACGTTGAAAAATCGCCCAAAGCGCATGGCATGAACATCACTTTCGCCACCACGGCCAAGAACGACGATAACGGCAGGCTGCTGATGGAATTTATGGGCTTTCCCTTCAGGAAAGGGAACGCAAAATAACAGGAGCGCAACTGTAATATGGCTACAAAAGCATGGGTTGCAAAAATGGCAAAACCGCAGAAGTTTGCAGTAAGGCACCACAACCGCTGCCAAATCTGCGGCAGAGCGCGCGGGTACTACAGGGATTTCGGTCTCTGCCGTATCTGCTTCAGGAAAATGGCGCACCAGGGTTTAATCCCGGGTGTAAAAAAATCAAGCTGGTAAAGGAGGAGGCGCCGGACGGATTTAACTCCGCTACCGCCGCAGGCCGCAAGGCCGGCGGGATAATATTACTGCGGAAAGTAAGTTTTGCCGGGCTCTAAACAATTATGGATCCGATAGCAGATTTCTTAACAAGAATAAGAAACGCAAGCATGAAGAAAAAGGAACGCGTTGATATTCCTTTTTCCAAAATCAAGTTTGAAATCGCCCGCGTTATGAAAGAAGAAGGCTATATAGCAAACTATAAAGCCATACATAACGAGACTAAAGGCGGTTTCGTCAGGGTATTTTTGAAATACGACGATAAAAACGAAAGCGTTATACAGGGCCTGCGCCGCGTGTCGCGCCCGGGCAAAAGGGTTTACAGCTCTTATGACGATATCCCCGTTGTCAGGGGTGCTTTCGGCACGTCGGTAATTTCCACTTCAAAAGGCGTTATGACAGACGGCAAAGCCAAGGACTCTAAGGTCGGCGGCGAAGTGCTCTGTCAGATCTGGTAAGGGGGATGATAATATGAGCAGAATAGGCAAAAAACCGATTCAGGTCCCCGCTAAAGTAAAAGTGGAAATCAAAGGGCAGGAAGTCAAAGCTACCGGCCCCGCAGGCACGCTGGGCTTCACGCTGCCCGCCGGCATAAACGCCAAACTTGAAGGCGCTGTGCTTACTTTCGCACCGGAAAACGGCCGCGAGAAGGAGCTTAACGCCGTTTACGGCACTGCCCGCGCGCGTGTGGCCAATATAATTTCAGGCGTGGAAACGCCTTTTACCAAAGTGCTGGAAATCAACGGTCTGGGCTACAAAGCCGCCGTACAGGGCAAGCAGCTTAATTTGGAGCTTGGCTTTTCCCATCCCGTGCTTTTGGATATCCCGCAGGGCATAACCGTCACGGCCGACCCTAAGAACCCGCTTGTTGAAATCAAGGGCGCGGATAAATTTCTGGTCGGCGATTTTGCCGCCAAAGTCCGCAAGATCCGCCCGCCGGAGCCTTATAAAGGTAGCGGCATCAAATACCAGGGCGAATATATTGCCCGCAAAGCCGGCAAGGCCGCGTCGTCCGGAGGCAAATAATTTATGGCAACCAAACAGGAAAGATATCACTTCCGCAAGGAAAGAACCAAAAAGAAACTGCTTGCCGCCGGTCTTAACAGGCCGCGTCTTTCAGTGTACAGGAGCTTGCAGTATTTATACGCTTCCGTCATTGACGACGCCAGCGGCCAAGTGGTGGTAAGCGCCGCAACCAGCGGCAAAGAGCTGGAGGGTAAATTCAAAGCCTCCGGCAAAAGCGTGGAAGCGGCAACTGCCCTCGGCGAGCTCATTGCCAAAAAAGCTCTTGAAAAGGGTATTACAGAAGTCTGTTTTGACAGGGGCGCGCGCGTTTACCACGGCAGGGTTAAAGCCCTGGCCGAAAGCGCCCGCAAAGCCGGCCTGAAATTTTAACAAGGACAATCTAAATGTTAAATAAAGAAGCGCCTAAAGGCGAAAATAAGAAAGAAGCGAAAGGTCACAGGACCGAGTTTCAGCAGCGCCCCAGACAAGAGGGCACGACAACCGTTATCCAGGTAGCCAGGACCGCAAAAGTGGTCAAAGGCGGCAAGCGTTTCGGCTTCCGCGCGCTGGTTGCTGTGGGCGACGGCAACGGCAAAGTCGGCGTTGCTATAGGCAAAGCGAACCAGGTTCAGTTTGCCGTCTCCAAGGCGGAATTCCATGCGCGCAAAAGCACCGTCAAATTCCCCGTTGTGAACAATACTATCCCGCATGAAATTATAGGCAGGTACGGCTCGGCTTCGGTATGGATGAAACCCGCCGCCCCGGGCACCGGCGTTATCGCCGGCGCGGGCGTAAGGCTTATCCTTGAAGCCGCCGGCATTAAGGACATACTTGCCAAAAGTCTGGGCAGCACCAATGCGTGCAACCTGGCCTATGCCACGATGGAGGCTCTAAAGCAGCTCAAGAGCAAAGAATCCGTCATGGCCCGCCGCGGCAAAGTCAAAGAAGCCGCCGCTCCCGCCGCACCCAAAACCGGCGAAGCGGCCGCCGCATAGGAGATAAAGAAAATGGTTAATCTCAGCACACTTTTTCCTAAACACGGCTCCAGAAAAGCTAAAAGAAGAATCGGTCTGGGCGTGGGTTCCGGCATGGGCCGCAGCGCGACCAAAGGCATGAAAGGCCAGACTTCAAGGTCGGGCAATACCCGCAAAGAAAGCAAAGAAGGCGGGCAGATGCCGCTTTTCAGGCGCATACCGAAGAGCGGGTTTTCCAACGCGGCTTTTGCCGTGGCGGGCGAATTCGTAAATATCGGCTCGCTGGATAAACAATTTAAAGCCGGCGCGGAAGTTAATCCCGAAATCCTCAGGAAAAACGGTCTTATACATCATGTGCATAAGGTCAAAATCCTGGGCAACGGCGAGCTTAATGCCGCCCTCAATGTCAGCGCGCACGCTTTTTCCGCGTCGGCCAAAGCCGCTATAGAAAAGGCCGGCGGCAAAGCCATAGTTATTGAAAAAAAGGCCAAGGCTGAATAATGGACAACAACCCTATAGCGAATATTCTGCAGTCGCCCGAGCTCCGCAAGCGTATCCTGTTTGTAATCATCGCGCTTGCGGTGTACAGGGTGGCCGTGGTAGTCCCGATACCCGGCATCAACGCCGAGGCCATCGCTTCTTTCTTCAACCAGCACCAGGGTGGGATGTTAGGGTTTCTTGACATCTTCTCCGGCGGCGCTTTAGGGCAGTTTTCCGTTTTGGCGCTGGGCATTATGCCTTATATCAATGCTTCCATCATAATGGGGCTGATTAAAGGGGCACATATCTTCCCCGCGCTTGAAAAATTAAGCAAAGAGGGCGAATACGGCCGCAGGAAAGAAAATCAAATCACGCGCGTTTTCGGTTTGGTTTTGGCATTGCTGCAGGGCTTCGGCATTACGGTGGCCATTACAAAAATGTCTGCCCCGGGCGGCATAGCTATAGTGCTTGACCCGTCGTGGACTTTTATTATTACCACCACTCTCACGCTTGCCGCGGGCACCATGTTTATCATGTGGCTGGGCGAGCAGATTACCGAAAAGGGCATAGGCAACGGCATATCGCTTATCATCTTTGCGGGTATAGTTGACCGCCTGCCCGCGGCCGTTTATAAACTGGTGGATTTGGTAAGGAACGAGGAAATCCAGCTTCTTACCGCGCTTATTATCCTTGCGCTTGTTGCGGTTATTATGGGCCTTGTGGTGTGGGTGGAGACGGCGCAGCGCCAAATCCCCGTGCAATACGCAAAGCGTATGGTGGGCAATAAAATGTACGGCGGGCAGACAAGCTATCTGCCGCTTAAAATTGACCAGAGCGGCGTTATAGCCGTAATCTTTTCAATGGCCGTGCTTTCCATGCCGCTGACGGTGGCGCAGTTTATGCCCAATGCCCCATGGGCCGTCTGGATTATGAACTGGATGGGCCGCGGCCACGCTACTTATATGCTGATTTATGTGTCGCTTATTATTTTCTTCTGCTATTTCTATAATTCCATGACTTTCAACCCAAAAGATATGGCGGAGAATATGAAGAAATGGGGCGGCTTTATCCCGGGCATACGCCCCGGCGAACCCACCCAGAGATATATTGAATGGGTAATGAACAGGATAACGCTCAGCGGTGCGCTGTTTGTAGCGGCAATAGCCGTACTGCCGGATTTCCTGCGCATTAAATTCAATGTGCCCTTTTATTTCGGCGGCACCGCGCTGCTGATCGTGGTGGGCGTCGCTTTGGATACCGTCAGCCAGATACAGGCGCATCTCATACAGCACAATTATGCGCCGCTTATAAAAGGCCGCGGCATAAAGGGCCGCTGGTTTAATGTCGGCGAATAGTTTTTGAAGTCCGCGCCTTTCCTTCCTTTTGCCGAGGGAAACGGAAGGTGCGGGTAAGAAATTTTATACGGTAAATCAGTAATCAAGGGGCTTCAGCGTGAATATAATTTTACTTGGTTTCCCGGGTTCTGGCAAGGGCACTCAGGCGGAACTGCTTAAACGGAAATACGGTTTTATGCATATTTCCACGGGTGATTTAATCCGCCGAGAAATAGCCGCGGGTACGCCGTTAGGCAGGAAGATAGAGTTTCTGACAAGCCAGGGCAATTTAGCCTCGGACGAGGATACGGTAAATCTCCTCGTCGCCGCAATAAAGGACAGGGAAGACGGCATTATTTTTGACGGCTTCCCGCGCACCACGGCGCAGGCCGGGATGCTTGACAAATATTTAAAACTGCACGGCAGGAAAGTAGATGCGGTCGTGCTGATCGGCATGAGCGAAGACGCGGTCTTAAAAAGGCTCACTTCGCGGCGCGTATGCGCGCAATGCGGCGGTATCTATAATATATACTCGCCGGATTATAAAGAAATTTGCGTAAAGTGCGGCGGGCGGCTTGTAACCAGGCCCGACGATACTCTGGAAAGCGCGAAACACCGCCTTGAGGTGTTTAAAAAGGAAACGCAGCCGCTGATAAACTATTATCAGCAGTCGGCCGGCTTTAAAGAAGTTGAAGGCGGCGGCAGCCCCGAGGAGGTTTTCGGGGAAGTGGCAAAGGCATTGGGCTTGGAAAAATGATAGAATTGAAAAGTAAAGCCGAAATACAAAAAATGCAAGCCGCCGGCCGCATAGTTTCCGAAGTTCTCAGGGTTATGCAGGCTGAAGCGGTTTGCGGCGTTTCAACGTGGCGGCTTAATCAGATTGCGGAAGAAATAATAAGAACCGCGGGCGCGGTGCCCTCTTTTTTGGGATACGGCGGTTTCCCTGGCAGCATATGCGCGTCGGTCAACGACGTGGTGGTGCACGGGATACCCTCCAAAAAAGTTGTGCTTAAGGAAGGCGACATCGTCGGTATAGACGTAGGCGCTTATCTTAACGGCTTCCACGCGGACGCGGCGCTGACCTTACCCGTAGGTAAAGTTTCGGGCGGGGCTTTAGGGCTTTTGGCTCAGACCAAAAAAGCTCTTGATAAAGCCGTCTCGCTTATAAAACCGGGGATACATCTTAGCGATATATCCAACACGGTGGAAACTTATGCTAAGGAAGGCGGGCTGGGCATAGTCAGGGATTACTGCGGCCACGGAGTCGGCCGCAAACTGCACGAAGACCCCAGCATACTCAATTACGGCGCAAAGGGCTGCGGCCCCGTGCTTAAAGCGGGTATGACACTGGCGGTTGAGCCCATGCTTAACCTGGGCGGCGACGAAGTAGAGGTTTTAAACGACGATTGGACTGTGGTTACAAAAGACGGCGGTTTATCCGCGCATTTTGAACACACGGTCGCCGTGACGGAAGACGGACACCTTATACTTACCGCTTAAAGCGGCAAAATAAGGGCCGTAAGTAAAGGAGCGCAAAGGAGGCTTTGGCCCAAGGGCAGAGTATGAGCGATAAAATAGAAGTTGAAGGTAAAATACTGGAGTCTTTGCCTAACGCTATGTTTAAGGTTGAAATAGCCGGCGGCAAAGTTATACTGGGGCATATCTCGGGGAAGATGAGAATGTTCCACATCAGAATATTGCCCGGGGACAAAGTCAAACTTGAGCTTTCTCCTTACGATTTAACCAAGGGTAGGATAACCTACCGGGAGAAATAAATGAAAGTCAGAGCTAGCGTTAAAAAGATATGTCAGAAGTGTCAGATAGTCAAACGCAACGGCGTGGTACGCGTCGTATGTAAAGTCGCCAAACATAAGCAGCGCCAAGGTTAATAAACAGGAGTTTTAACGGAATATGGCAAGAATCGCAGGTATAGATTTACCGAAAAACAAAAGAATAGATATAGCTTTGCAGTATATCTACGGCATCGGCCCAAAAGTGGCCGGTGATATTTTGAAGAAACTTTCCGGCCAGATAGACGCGGCCACCCGCGTTAAAGATTTGACGGAGCAGCAGGCCGGCCTCATAAACGCCGTGCTTCAGAAAGAATATAAAGTTGAGGGCGAGCTCAGGCGCGAAGTGTCGCAGAATATACACCGCCTCAGCGAAATCGGCTCCTACCGCGGCAACAGGCACCGCCGCAATTTGCCGACGCGCGGGCAGAGAACCAAAACCAACAGCCGCACGCGCCGCGGCCGCAGGAAAACAGTCGGTGCCAGGGTGAAGGCTGCATAGCAGTTTTCATTGCGTCGCGGCGGCGCGAGAAGGATAATAAGCCGCGCGACGGATAAAAGCTAATATTTTAAAGGTAAAAAACAATGGCAGAAGAAATCAAAAAAGAAACCGCCCCCGCCGCGGCCGCGCCGGCCAAGGCTGAGGCCGCAAAAACCAGGAAAAGAAGCGTAAAAGTGCCCGCGCACGGCATGGTGCATATCAATTGCTCTTTCAATAACACCATAGTGACCGTCACCGACGACAAAGGCGGCACTTTATTATGGTCCACGTCAGGCTCGCACGGGTTTAAGGGCACCAAAAAAGGCACGCCCTTCGCCGCGCAGATAACCTGCAATAAATTGGGTGAAAAGGCCGTAACCCTCGGCATGAAAGAAGTTGCCGTCAAAGTATGCGGCCCGGGCCAGGGAAGGGAAACGGCCGTCCGCGCCCTGCAGCAGGCAGGGCTTACGGTTACCTCCATCAAAGACGTAACCCCCATACCGCACAACGGTTGCAGACCCCCTAAAGCCAGGAGAGTATAAAAATTATGTCAAGATACACAGGACCAAGCTGCAAAAAATGCAGAAAGATGTCGGCGAAACTTTTCTTGAAAGGCGCCAAATGCTACAGCAACTGCGTTATGGATAAGCTGGCCGCCGCCGCGGCCGGCAAAAGAGGCGCAAAAGGCGGCCCCAGAAGGGCCAAACTTTCCGAATACGGCATACGTCTCAAGGAAAAGCAGAAAGCCCGTTTCATGTCCGGCATGGGCGAGGTGCCCTTTGCAAACTTGTTTGCCAAAGCCTCCAAAGCCACCGGCCAGACGGGCGAGCAGTTTTTCAAATACCTTGAAACCAGGCTTGATAATATCGTAAAACGCGCGGGCTTCGCCTCCTCCATGAGGACGGCGCGCCAGCTGGTTTTGCACGGCCACATTAAAGTCAACGATAAAGCGGTCAATGTGCCTTCTTACCAGCTCAAACCCGGCGATAAAGTGGCGCTTGTCTCCAAACTCGCTGATAATGTCGGCGTAAAGCAGGGGCTTGAAGACGCCGCCAAACGCACGCTGCGCCCAAGTTTCCTTGAATTTGACGCGGGCAAAAACACCGCCACGCTGCTGCGCTGGCCCGACAGGAGCGAAAGCAGCTACCCCGTCAACGACCAGCTCATAGTAGAGCATTATTCCAAATAATCCGGAGGCAAAATGGCTTTTGATAATTTAGTATTACCCAAAAATATAAAGACGGAAAGCGAAAGCGCCGCCTACGGCAAATTCACGGCGGAGCCTTATGAAAGCGGCCTTGGCCACACTGTGGGCAATTCGCTTCGCAGGATTTTGCTTGCCGGCCTTGAAGGCGCGGCCGTCACGGCCGTGCGCGTTGAAGGCACCACGCACGAGTTCAGCACAATCCCTAATGTCAAGGAAGATATTATCCAAATCCTCTTAAACCTCAAAAAATTAAGAGTGAAGATGGAAGGCAAAACGCGCGAATACCTTACGCTTGAGGCCAAAAAACCCGGCGCGGTGACCGCAAAAAACATTTCCGCCAGCGACGGGATTGAGATTATAAACAAAGATTTGGTTATCTGCACGCTGGAGGCGGGCGGCGCAGTCCGCATGGAAATTGAAATTTCCAAAGGCAAAGGCTACGGCGAAGAATCCGCCAAGGGCACGCGCCCCGCGGGTTTTATGCCGATAGACGCAATTTTCTCGCCTATTCTTAAGGTGCATTATGACGTTGAGCCCGCGCGCGTCGGCCAGAAGACCGACTATGACAGGCTCATCTTTGAAATCACCACCGACGGCACGCTTGAGCCGCGCAAAGCGCTGCATAAAGCGGCGGTATTGCTTTCCAAATCGCTTCATATCTTCACGATAGAAGGCGAAATTCCCGAGGAAGAACCCTCCGCCGCCGCGCCGCAGGCGCAGGAAGCCGCCGAAGCGCCCGAGCTCAGCGACAAGCAGGAGGAAATCCTCTCCCAGTCGGTTGATTTTATTGAGCTTTCTTCCCGCTCGGTCAACTGTCTTAAAGCCGAAGGCATCAAAACCGTACGCGATCTTGTGGGCAAGAGCGAAGCCCAGCTGAAGATGGTAAAGAATTTCGGGGCAAGGTCTATGGAAGAGGTCAAAATAAAACTGGCCGATATGAATCTTGCACTCGGCATGAAAATCTAAGGAGCGACTTTAAAATGATTAAAAATACCGGACACCGCAAACTCGGCAGGACGCCGTCGCACAAAAGGGCGATGCTGTCCAATATGGCGGTAAGCATAGTCCTGCACGAAGAGGTAAAAACCACGCTGCAAAAAGCCAAGGAAGTCCGCCGCGAGGTGGACGGGCTTATAACCCTCGCCAAAGCGGGCGACAAGCCGGCGCTCAAAAACGCCGTAAAAGACGCCGCGGCTTACAGGAAGCTGGTTGAAGTCCTGCCTGAAAGATATGCCAAAAGGGACGGCGGCTATACCCGCATCTACAAGGCCGGCATCAGGAAGGGCGACAATGCGGAAGTAGCCATCGTAAAACTGGTGGAATAAATGCTTATAGATTATTTAAGCGGCCTGCTGTCAAACGATATGGGTATGGACCTTGGCACTGCAAACTGCCTTATCTATGTTAAAGATAAAGGCATAGTGCTGAGCGAGCCTTCCGTCGTCGCGCTTGACAGGGACAGCGGCGAAGTCAAAGCCGTAGGCAGCACCGCCAAGCAGATGCTCGGCAGGACGCCCGCGAACATAGTAGCGGTGCGGCCGATGAAAAACGGCGTGATAGCGGATTTTGACGTCACGCAGGAAATGATACGTTATTTCATCCGCAAGGTGCACACGCGCAAAAGCCTTCTGCGTCCGCGCATTGTAATCGGCATACCGTCGGACATCACGGGCGTTGAACGCCGCGCGGTGGAAGACGCCGCCAAACAGGCGGGCGCGCGCGAAGTTTATCTTATAGAAGAGCCCATGGCTTCGGCCATGGGCGCCGACCTGCCCATAACCGAGCCGCACGCCAGCATGATAGTTGATATCGGCGGCGGCACTACGGAAGTGGCGGTAATATCGCTGGGCGGCATGGTGGTTGCAAAATCAATAGATATCGCCGGCGACGAACTCACCGAGTGCATTATCCAGTATTTCCGCAAAAAATATAATCTCATCGTGGGGGAGACTACTGCCGAGGACGTTAAAATAAAAATCGGCTCGGTTTACCCTCAGGAAGATGAGGTTTCCATGGAAGTAAAAGGGCGCGACCAGACGCAGGGCCTGCCCCGCACGATGACTGTGACCTCCGAAGAAATCCGCCAGGCTCTGCTTGAGCCCGCGCGGACTATAGTTGAGCTTGTAAAAAGCACTCTTGAGGAAACCCCGCCGGAACTCGCCGCCGACCTTGTCGACCGCGGGCTGGTGGTGGCTGGCGGCGGCTCACTGCTGCGCGGAATAACGGACCTTATACATAAAGAGACGGATATCCCCGTCCACCGCGCGGAAAACCCTCTGTGCTGCGTCGCTTTGGGCACCGGCAAGTATTTGGAATTTTTAGCGGAAGGCAAAATAAAGAAATAGGCTTTTGCTGCCGCGGATTTCTGCTATTATAAAACGGGTGCTCTTTAACCGGAGACGCCCGTTTTTTGCTGTATGCGGCCTGGAATAATATGCAAAGAGATAAAACCAGTAAAAAAAAATCAGAAAATTATGACGGCGCTTATCTGCGCTGGTTGCCCGTGTTTTACGGGCTGCTGGCGCTGCTCGTCATGGTTTTGCCTTTGCAGAAGCCCGTCAATTCGGCGCGGGTGGCGCTTTCTTATGTCTTTATCCCGCAGCTGCGCGCGGCCAATGCGGTCGCGGGCTATCTCGGCGGCACGGGCGACGCTGTCAGGAATCTCATTAACGCCGCCGCCGAAAACAGCGAACTCAAAGACGAAATCGCCCGTCTCAGGATAGATAATGCGCAAACCGAAGTCCTGCGTAATGAAAACGAACGCCTCAGCAATATTTTAAATATTTTTAAACAGACCAAATGGGCCGGCGTCTGGGCCAAAATCGCCTACCGCGAACCCAGCCGCCGCAGTATGGTTATAGCGGATAAAGGTTCCTCCGACGGGGTGGAACTGCGTGCGCCGGTAATCGGCGTTGACGACGGCGTTGTGGGCCTGCTTGGCAAAGTTATAGAGGTTACGCCGAATACTTCCAAAATCCTGCTGAGCACCGATGAGGATTTTTCTGTGACGGCTTTCCTGTCGCAGAGCCGTATTGAATGTCTGGCCGCCGGCAGCGGGCGCGGCGGTATGGCGGCAAAATATATCCCGCTTGAAGCGCGGATAACCGAGGGGGAAAAAGTTTATACCTCCGTTTCAAGCGCTTTATTCCCCGACGGCGTTTTGATAGGCGCGCTTGCCTCCGCCGCGGCGCGCGGCGAGGAAGGTTCTGTCTTCATTGCGCCGCCGCTTAAGCTGGCCGTTGACCCGCTGAGCGTCAAAGAAGTGCTTATACTCGCGCCTATGTTCGGGCCGGCGCAGGGCGGCGCGGCCGCGCCGCGGCGGGAGAGCAAAAAATGATTTTAAAATTCTTTGGGACTTTTGCGGTTTTTGTTCTTGCCACGCTTTTACACTGGGTGTTTGTGGAAATATTCTCCCCGCTGGATATAAACGTCGGGGTTATGCTTGTTTTCGCGCTTATTACGGCCGCGTGCGCTGGCCGCGCCCGCGCTTATACTTTTGCGTTTTTCTGCGGTTTATTTTTGGATTTTTTCGCCGATGCGATGTTCGGCGGGTACGCGCTGGTGTTTACTCTGCTCGTCTTTGCTTTCCATAAGATTGAAAATAAAATAGATTTTAATGGAGTCGGCCCGCAAGTTGTGCTCACCTGCGTTATAAACATGGCGGCCACGCTGGTTTACGGGGTTTTCGGCAAAATTTTTACCGGCGTATTTTTGTGGCAGGGATTGAAGAGCTTTGTGCTCGGTTCAATAATCACCGGCCTGCTTATGCCGGTTATGTATCTGTTCACTGTTAAATATTTTATGCGTTCCGCCGGCGGGAGAGGCAATGAAAACCGCTCAATTCTTTAACGCGCGGCGTTTGCGCGTCCTTATTATACTGGCATGCTGCGCGGGCGCTGTAATAGCCTGGCGGCTTATTGATATACAACTGGTTTCGCACCGGCATTATGCGCGCGCGGCTGAGGAAAACCGCACGCAGATTATTTACCAGACCGCGCCGCGCGGCAGAATTCTTGCAAGCAACGGCGCGGTAATAGCCGGCAATCTGCCGGCATTCAGCCTCTATTATATGCCCGCCGGCCGCCCGCCGGATAAAGAATATACCGACGCGCTCGCGGCGGATATATCGCTGCATCTGTCCATGCCTAAAGAAGAAGTTCTGCTCAAGCTTAACAGCGCGTTCAAAAGCGGCAAGGCCACGCTGCTGCTGCAGAATGTTTCGCCCCGTAAAATCTTTGCCGCGGCGGAGCTGCGGGTCTATTACTCAGGCCTTTATATACTGGAGGAGACCAAAAGATATTATCCGCCCGGGCCTTTTGCTTCGCATATGATAGGCTATATGGGCGCTATGGATAATAAATCCTGGCTGCGGCTGGGCGGGGACGCGGATTACAGGCTCAATTCCAGAATAGGCAAAAGCGGCATAGAAAAACATTATGAAGCGGATTTAAAAGGCCGCGACGGCGGGCTTATGCTTGAAGTTGACCACGTGGGCCGCGTCAAACGAATTATAAAAGACAATAAGTGGCGCGCCGGTAGCGACATTTATACCACGCTCAATTTTGAAGCGCAGCAGGCCGCGCAGGACGGCATAAAAAATTCCCTTACGGGCCGCGGGGCCGTAGTCGCGCTTGACCCCAAGACGGGCGCCGTTCTGGCCATGGCCTCCGCGCCGGATTTTGACCCGAATATTTTTACCCCCTACGGCGACGAAGAGGCTTTGCAAAGCAAAAAAATTTCCATACCCGAATATAATCTGGCCATACAGGGTATGTATCCGCCGGCGTCGCCTTTCAAGATAATTACGGCCATAGCCGCGGCGCAGACTGACCGCCTTGACGTGCACGAGGAGGTAAACTGCACGGGCAAAATAGTCCTGAACGGGCGCGAATTTAAGTGCTGGCACCGCCACGGGGAACATATAGATTTTATGAAGGGCATGGCGCAGTCGTGCGATACTTATTTTTACACGCTGGGCCTAAAGACCGGCGCGTCGCATATAGAGCAGATTGAAAGGATGTTCCGCTTCGGCCGGCAGACCGGCATTGATTTGCCTTTTGAAAAATCCGGCAATCTTTACGGGCCGGCCAAGCGCGCGCGCAATAAGACTTACTGGTTCGGCGGGGATACTTTAAATCTCTCCATCGGCCAAGGCGAGCTGCTTGTGACGCCCGTGCAGATGGCCGTTTTCGCCGCGGCTCTGGCAAGCAAGGGCAAAATATGGCGGCCTTATTATATAGAGCGCATTACCGACGCCGACGGCAAAAATACTTTTGTATCCGCACCGCAGCAACTGGCGGAGGCTAAGCTTAAAGACGGCGTGTACGAGCTTATACAACAATCTTTAAAAGACGTGGTGGATAATGCCACGGGCCGCGCGGCCAGGATAAAGGGCATAGACGTTTATGGCAAAACAGGCACCGCGCAGAACCCGCACGGCGACGATCACGGCTGGTTTGTCGCCTTTTCCGCGCGCGAAGGGCAGGAGCCTGATTTTGCAATCGCCGTTCTTATCGAGCACGGCAAAGGCGGCGCGGGTGCGGCGGCCCCCGTTGCGCGCGAAGTCATAAAAGCTTTCTACGGGATTAAATAAAATGATAATGAAATTATCGGGCCAGATTATAAAAAGACGCAAGCTTGACTATACGCTGCTTGCCGCGTTGTTTATGTTGATTACTGTCGGGTTTTTAGTGGTATTGTCGGCCGCGGGCGGGCTGTCTTTCGGCGGGGAGATAGTGCATAAATATATCGCCGCGGTGCCGCTGGCGGCCGGGGCCTTTCTGTTCGGCTGGCTGTTCAATTACCAGATTTATAATGAACAATGGAAAGCCGTTTATGTTTTTATCCTGACGCTTCTGGCCACGGTGCTTTTTGCGGGCACGGTCGTGCGCAATACCAGCGGGTGGTTCAGGCTGGGGCCGTTTTCCATGCAGCCGGCTGAAATCTGCCGCATAGCTTTGGTTCTGGTTGCGGCCGCTTTCCTTACGCGCAATAGCAGGAATATAAAAGAATTTAAAACTTTGTTTTTTTTCGGCCTGCTTATTGTGCCGGCGTTCCTGCTTATCATGCTTCAGCCGGATTTTTCATCGCTGGTAATTACCGCGCCCGCGCTGCTTATTATGCTTTACGCGGCCGGCGTTAATTTATTTTACTTCGCGCTGCTGGGTGCATTTGCGCTGGCGGCGGCCGCGTTTCCCGTAATGTGGACTTTTACCGCCTTGCGCCCCGAAGTTATGGAGACAAACGCCCTTATGTACATAGTCGGCCGCATGGCGCATAACTGGGTTTACGCGGCGGGCTTCTGCGCGGCGGTGCTGGCTATGGCCGCGCTTGTGTGGCGCGGCTTAAAGCTGTTCCGCGTATATCTGCCCGCTGTATTTGTTTTTATTATGGCCGGCGCGGTTATAGCGGGCTTCTGGGGCGGGTTTTTAGTTAACAAGCATCTCAAAAATTACCAGCGCAAAAGGATAGAGGCCTTTTTATATCCCGAAGCCGACCCAAAAGGCGCGGGCTACAATGTGCTGCAGGCGCAGATTGCAATGGGCGCGGGCGGCGTTACTGGCAAGGGGCTGTTTTCAGGCACGCAGTCAAAGCTCGGCTTTGTGCCGGAGAAGCATACCGACTTCATTTTAGCCGTCCTCGGCGAGGAACTGGGGCGCTTTGGCACGCTGGGCGTGCTGGCTTTATATATGATTTTATTATGGCGCGTCGCAATAATAGCAAAAGCGGCCAGCGACATTTACGGCAGCCTTGTCTGCTGCGGTGTTTTTGGCATATTTTTTACTTATATGCTGGTTAACTTCGGCATGCTTATAGGTTTTGTGCCCGTGGCGGGCGTGCCGCTGCCTTTTATTTCTTACGGCGGCTCCAACCTGGTGGCGAGCATGTGGGCCTTCGGGGTAGTGCAGTCCGTCTACAGCCGCAGATTATCGGTAGTTTAAAAATGGTATGATTAATACAGAGCGTATTTTTAAATTCAGGCTTAGGTTCAGTAAAAGCGCCGGCGCATTACGGCGCGGATTGCGCGATATGTTATTAAACGCGCTGACGGCGGGCGGCCTTACGCCCGCGCTTCACAAAGGCCGGCCGAAGTTCAGCCTCGGCCCGGCCGCGGCAGACGATGAAGCCTGCAATTGCGAATACGCCGACATCTGCCTCGCGCGATATGCGCCGGCGGAAGAGATAAATTTAAAACTCGCCCCGTTTATAACCGGCGGGTTTAAGCTGGAAAACGTAATTGAAGTCCCCTATGCCATAAGTGCGGTGGAAAATCTGGCCGTCTTTGCAAAATATATAATAACCGGCGTCAAATGCGACGCCGAAAAAATAAAAGACTGCAAAAATATAGATTATGAAGTCGTCCACCCCAACGGGTTAAGGGAGTTTAAAAATATAAGGCCGGCAATATACGGTATAAACGGTATCGCCGGCGGCATAGAAATTATAATAAGGCTTGACGCCCTCAGGAGTATAGGCATGCGGCAGATATTAACGATGTTGCCCGGCCTGGAAGTGCAGGGGCGCGGGCCTGAAATACTGCGCGGCGCGCTGCTGTGGCAAAACGCGGCCGGTACGCCGGAAGCGGTGCAGGAGAGTTAAATAAATGAGCAGAATTTCAGATGACCCTAAAGTTGAGGTGCTGGTCAACACCTCTTTTGAAGAAACAAGAATAGCCATACTTGAAGACGGCGTACTCGCCGAGCTTATGTGGGAGCGCAGGGGCTCTTTAAACATAGTCGGCAATATCTACAAGGCTTTGGTGGAAAACGTGCTGCCCGGCATATCAAGCGCGTTTTTGAATATCGGCTACGAAAAGAACGCATATCTTTATATTTCCGACGTCATTGACGGCGATAAGCGCCCGATAGACAAAATCCTGCACAAAGGGCAGGAAGTTATGGTGCAGGTCGTCAAAGACGCCATAGGCACCAAGGGCATGAAGGTTACTATGGACGTCACGCTGCCCGGGCGCTATCTGGTGCTTACGCCCCATCAGCGTTTTGTGGGAGTGTCAAAAAATATAGAAGACGACGAAAAGCGCGAGCGCCTCAACGAAATGGTGCAGCGTCTTGCCGCAAAGCATCTTGACAACATGGGCTGCATCGTACGTACCGAGGCGGAAGAAGCCAGCGAAGACGAGCTTGAAAAGGAAATCAAATACCTCTACCGCCAGTGGAAGACTATTATCACCAAGTTTGAGCGCGTGCCCGCGCCCTCCGCCCTGCACGAGGATATGGACGGCGTTTTGCAGGTATCGCGCGATATTCTCAGCGATAATGTCAGGCTCTATATGCTTGACAATAAAAAAGATTACGAGAAGGTTTTGGATTTTGTCGCCAAAATCTCGCCGGAGCTTAAGGACAGAATAAAACTTTACACCGCCAAAACGCCGATATTCGAGGCTTTTAATATTGAAGAAGAAATTGAAAAACTGCGCCGCACAAAACTGCCGCTTGGCAATGGTGGCAGCATTATAATACAGGAGGCGGAATCCCTGTGCGCCATAGACGTAAACACCGGCAAATATACGGGCAATAAATCACAGGAAGAAACCGTAACCCAGACCAATATTGAAGCCGCCTACGCAGTAGCGCACCAGCTGCGGCTGCGCAATATCGGCGGCATTATAGTGATAGATTTTATTGACATGAAAAAGGCCTCCAACCGCCATAAAGTGGTGGACGCTCTTAACGACGCCGTCAAGCGCGACAGGGCCAAAATCAGGATACTTCCCATCACGCGCCTTGGCCTTGTGGAAATGACGCGCGAGCGCAAAAAAGAAAGCACGGGCAGCCTGATTACCGAAGAATGCCCGCAGTGCCGCGGCTCCGGCCGCGTGCTTAGCGACGAGAGCATGCGCATACAAATCCAGCGCGAAATTTACGACCTTACCCAGGGCCGCCCGGGCGGCACGCTGCGCCTGGTGGTGCATCCCGCGCTGGCAGAATACATACGCCAGCGCCAGAGCGTGATAGAGCAGAATATCCACCGCAGCGTCAAAGTGCAGAGCGACCCTCAGCTTGCCTGGGAAGACTACAAAATAGTGCTGGAGTAAAAAAATATTGAAGTAAATAATAAAGCCCCGCTTTTGGCGGGGCTTTGTCGCTTTAATTACCCCTCATTGAGCGGAGCGGCCCGCATATTTTTTTACTTCTGCCCCTGGGAAGTGCGTGTCTTCTTTTTAATTCTGCCCCCATTGGGGGAAGTGGCCACGGCGTAGCGAAGCGAAGACGGGCGCAGCGAAGGCGGGGACGGGGTGGTTAAGAGCGGAACGGGAGAGGTTTCGGGAGAGGCCTTTTTTTATCTCCCTCTCCCGCTTGCAAGGGAGGGCCGGGTGGGGGTCCGGGAGATTTCTTTTTTTATCATCCTCTCCCCGCATGGGATAGGCCTCCATTTTTTTCTCCCTCTCCCTTCATGATGGGAGAGGGCCGGGGTGAGGGTGGATTAGTCTTATCTAATTGCTGCCTGATCGTATACCAAACGCCCTCAATATTATTTAATATATCATTATTCCAAAATCTTAATATTCTATAACCTCGGGCTGTAAAAAAATCCGTGCGCGTTTTGTCTTTTTCCGGCGTATGCTGCCCGCCGTCGCATTCTATTATGAGTTTTTGTTCAAGGCATACAAAATCTAAAATATAGCGGCCTATTTGCTGCTGCCGGCGGAATTTATATTTCAGACGTCTGCCGCGCAGTAAATACCAGAGTTTTCTTTCGGCATCTGTCATGTTTTTTCTGTTTGTTTTAGACAGGGGGACTAAGCTTCTGTTTTTTGGTTTATGCAGCATTTTCCACCCTCACCCTAACCCTCTCCCGTCAAGGGAGAGGGGAATGGACTTTAAATACTCTTCTAACTTAAATAGTGTTATTTAGCTTAATATTGAGCTCCCTCTCCCGCTTGCAAGGGAGGGCAAGGTGGGGGTTTGGGCGCGGTCACTTTTTTATCCCCCTCTCCCTTTATGATGGGAGAGGGCGGCGAACGCAGTGAGCGGGTGAGGGTGGATGAAGTAAGGTAGAAGGTGGATTGATGATGGAAGAATGAAGGGACGATTGTAGATTGCTAAACTAAGCTAAAAAGGTTTTAACATAAGCGAATAAAAAATACTCACTCACCTGCTCGCGATGCTCGCTTCCTCTACCCACGGGGCGAGGAAATTATTGCACACAGACGCGGATTTTGCGGCACCAATTTTTTCTACTTTTTTACGCCGCCGCCGCGCCGCCATTTTTATTTTTTACCACCATCCTTTTTCCTTCTTGACACCACCATTGCCGCCGTTGCCGCCCCCGCCACCGCTACTGCTGCCACTACCGCCGCCCCCACGGCCTTTATCAACGCCGCTATCACCGCCGCCAAAATTAAACCTCATTCCCGCGTTTAATCCCCACCCGCTTATTTTCCTTCCCGCCTCATATGTCCCCAGCCCGTACCAATATAAGTCCTTCGTAATATGCATATTTATTCCCGCGGCCGCCTCTATGCTTCCGCCCTTTAAACTGCTCTTTTTTTCAGCTCCCGCGTATCTTACGGCTCCTTTGCCGTTTAACTCATACCTGTACGCCAGTTCCGCCAAAGGTTCTATTAAAAACCCGTTGACTATTTCTTGTTTAAGCCCTACCAGCACCGCCGCTTTCGTCGATATATAATCCGCCGCTTCATAACTTAATTTCCCGATACCGTTCACCACTTCTATATCGTTCGGCCCGGCCCGCATATATTCTACCTCGGCCTTTGGCTCTATCCTGATAAAGCCTCCTCTGCTTATCTGCCTTTTTATCTCCCTGCCCACCTCTATACTCAGCGCGGTTATATTTCGCTCCGGTCTAAACTTTAATTCGGTTCCGCCGGCCGCGTAATTCGTCATATCAAGTTTTGTCCAGAAGTTCCTCGCGGCTATATCCAGAAACCAGTCGTCGTCGGTCAGCACGGTGGCGTATACGCCAATGCTCGGCGCGTCTCCTTCCCCGCTGCTGTAACTGTTGTTGAAGGTTTGCGTTTTTATGCGGTTTGTCTTCAGATAGCCCACCATAAAGCCGGCAAATACCTTATTGGGCCCTTCGGGGATAAACATATAATCATATCCCGCCTCCACTCCGGATAAAGACATATCCGTGTCTATCATATCCGACACTATCAAATCCTTATAATAAGTCCTTGCCCATACCCCCTGCGTATTGGCAGGGTTATTCATATTCCTTAAATCCCCCATCCTTTTTTGAAGCGAGTTCATCCCGCTTCGCGCCATTACGCTGTTAAGCATGGGGATATTCAACATGGTTTTAAACAGGTCGCTGTATTCCATAGTACTGCGCAGGTAGTAGGTTATATCAGTGCCGGATTCTTGGAACAGTTTATAAACATAACTGCCGTCGTCCCATTGTCCGCCCAATAAATCAAAGCTCCCGCTCTCCGTCGCGTTGGCGGTAAACTCTACGAGCTTTATCCCGCTTCCCGTAGTTTTCACGGCCGAGGTAGCCGTATTATTTAACGATATCAATGTGCTATCTTTATGTGTTCCGCTTATCTCTATCTTATCTCCCGTCTCCGTTTCCATATTCACGTTCATATTTATTACGCCGCCTGCTCCGCTCATGCCATCTATACCTAAAGTATGATATGTCCCGTTATAGTTAAGATTTATCGCGGCCCCCTGGTCTAACACTGTTTGCCCGCCTAATACGGGGTTTATATTATTGGCATGAACTTCCAGTATTCCGCTCTCTCCGGTATAATTATTTATTATGCCACCCTGATTCAAATATACCGTACCGCCGCTGTTTACCGTATCTAATGCGCTGCCGCCGTTGGAGACAATTTGCGCGCCGTCGGAGTTGATTGTGGTAATATTAGCCGTGCCGCCGTAATAAACTGTCTGGCTGCCGCCGGAACTGATAGTGGTGTTGTTGGCTGTACCGTAAAAAATTGTCTGCCTGCCGCCGGAGTTGATTTCAGTCAAGTTAGCCGTGCCGTTAATCTGGATATTTTGTATCCCGCCGGAGTTTACTTCCGTATTATTCGCCAACCCGCCGTTGGAGACATTTTGCATGCCGCCATTGTATAAAATAAAGTTGTCTGCTTTTCCTTGATATAAACTTACAGTCTGGCCCGAGGCATTTGTTCCGCTGACATGATTTGAGTTCAAATCGCCTGTTGTTCCCACATCAGTATTTATATTGCCGCCGGCGAACTGCGTCACATCCAAGGAGCTGCCCCCGTCGTAGACATTTTGATTCCCGCCTGAGTTGATTTCAGTAAAAGTGGCCAAGCCTCCGCTGGATACATATTGATTCCCGCCTGAGCTGATTACGGTACTGTTGGCCAGGCCGATGTAGACAGTTTGGTTTCCGCCGGAGTTGATGAAAGTACTTATGGCCGTGCCGCCGTTGGAGACAGTTTGTAAACCGTCGGAGTTGATTGTTGTCAAGTTGGCTGTGCCGCCGTTGCTGATAGTTTGGCTGCCGCCGTTGCTGATTGTGGTAATATCGGCTTTGCCGAGGTTGCCGACCTCTTGATGCCCGTCGGAGCTGATGGAAGTATTGTCGGCCGTACCGTTGTTGTAGACATATTGGCTCCCGCCGGAGTTTATGTCGGTATAGCTGGCCGTACCGCTGCTGACGCTTTGATACCCTTTGGAGTTGATTGTGGTACTGCTGGCCATGCCTCCTTCATCGATATATTGGCTCCCGCCGGAGTTTACTTCGGTATTATTCGCCAACCCGCCGTTGTAGACATTTTGCATGCCGCCATTGTATAAAATAAAGTTGTCTGCTTTTCCTTGATATAAACTTACAGTCTGGCCCGAGGCATTTGTTCCGCTGACATAAGTTAAGTTCAAATCGCCTGCTGTTCCTGTTCCTACGGAAGTATTTATATTACCGCCGACGAGCTGCGTCACATTCAAGGAACTGCCGCCGGCGGAGACGCGTTGGACGCCTCCGGAGCTGACTGAGGTAAATATGGCCGTGCCGCCGTTTGAGACAGTTTGTAAACCGCCGGCGCTGATTGTGGTAATATCGGCTTTACCGAGGTTGCCGACCTCTTGATGCCCGTCGGAGCTGATGGAAGTATTGTCGGCCGTACCGTTGTTGTAGACATATTGGCTCCCGCCGGGGTTTATGTCGGTATAGCTGGCTGTACCGCCGTCGACGCTTTGATACCCTTTGGAGTTGATTGTGGTATTGCTGGCTTTGCCGCCGGCGTGGACGCGTTGGGTGCCGCCGGAGTTTATTTCCGTATTATTCGCCAACCCGCCGTTGTAGATATTTTGCATACCGCCATTGTATAAAATAAAGTTGTCTGCTTTTCCTTGATATAAACTTACAGTCTGGCCCGAGGCATTTGTTCCGCTGACATAAGTTAAGTTCAAATTGCCTGCGGTTCCCACATCAGTATTTATATTACCGCCGGCGCGCTGCGTCATATATAAGGAGCTGCCCCCGTCGTAGACGCGTTGGGTGCCGCCGGAGTTGACGTAAGTACGTGAAGCCGAGCCGCCGCTGTATACATACTGCGAGCCGCCGGAACTGATGTAAGTATGGAAAGTCGAGCCGCCGCCGGAGACATTTTGCCAACCGCCGGAGCTGATAAAAGTCTCGGTGGCCCCGCCGCCGGTGAAGACAGTTTGCCAGCCGCCTGAGCTGATAAAAGTACTGTTGGCCGTACCGCCGGATACCTCTTGCCTGCCGCCGTAGCTGATGAAAGTACTGTAGGCCTGGCCGGTGAAGATAGTTTGGAAGCCGCCGGAGCTGATTGTAGTATCGTAGGCCGTGCCGTCGTATATCTCTTGAAACCCGTTGTAATTGATTGTGGTGTTGCTGGCCGTGCCTTGGTATTCAACATATTGCCTGCCGCCGGTGCTGATTGTGGTCAAGTTGGCCGTACCGAGGTTGGAGATATATTGGCTTCCTCTGGAGTTGATTATAGTACCGTCGGCTATACCCCCGTTCTTGACATCTTGCCTGCCGTATGAGTCGACTATGGTATCATATGCCGTGCCGTCGGAATAAACTATCTGCCTTCCGCCGGAGCTGATTGTAGTATCGTAGGCCGTGCCGGAGATAGATTGACTCCCGTCGGATCTGATTGTGGTTCTGTAAGCCGTGCCGCCGTTGGAGACATCTTGCCTGCCGCCGGAGTTGATTGTAGTGCTGTTGGCCGTGCCGCCGGTGTAGACAGTTTGAGAGCCGCCGGTGCTGATTGTGGTGCTGTTGGCTGTGCCGCCGGTGGAGATATGTTGACTGCCGCCGTTGCTGATTGTGGTGCTGTTGGCTGTGCCGGAGACATATTGCTTTCCTCCGGCGGAGATTTCAGTCCGGTCGGCCGTGCCGCCGGTGTAGACAGTTTGGCTCCCGCCGCTGATTACAGTACTGTTGGCCGAGCCGGTGTTGAAGACGTATTGCCTGCCGCCATTGCTGATTACAGTACTGATGGCCATGCCGCCGTCGGAAACAATTTGATCTCCGTCGTTTATTATGGTTGTACTGTTGGCCATGCCGCCGGCGGAGACAAATTGCCTGCCGCCGGAGCTGATTATTGTGCTATTGGCCGTGCCGCCGGTGGAGATATGTTGGCGTCCTCTGGAGTGGATTACAGTCCCGCTGGCTGTGCCGCCGTTGGAGATAATTTGCGAGCCGCCGAAGCTGATTGTGGTGCTGTTGGCTGTGCCGCCGTTGGAGATAATTTGCGAGCCGCCGGAGCTGATTGTGGTGATATTGGCCCAACCGCCGGTGTAGACAGTTTGAGAGCCGCCGTTGCTGATTGTGGTGTTGCCGGCTGTGCCGGAGACATATTGATTCCCTCCGGTGGAAATTTCAGTCCAGTTGGCCGTGCCGCCGTTGGAGATAATTTGCGAGCCGCCGGAGCTGATAAAAGTTCTGAAGGCTGTGCCGTGGGTGTAAAGACGTTGCCTGCCGCTGTTGTTGATTACATTCGAGGCAGTATTGCCGTAGTTAATGACCACTTGATCTCCGAGACTTCCGTCTACCACCTCTCCTGATACATATATTCCATTTACTAGCTCGGTATAGGCGGCCTGCGCCGTTTGCTGAATATTCGCATTTAATATCGCGGCCGTTATCGCCGTATATAATACTTTACGGCCGCCGTTAATTATCTTTGCAGTCCTGCTATGGCTGCTGCTGCCGCTTTCTGAACTGAAAACATTAAAATCGGATGCATATATTTCGCTTGTCACCGCGGCGCGGCTTTGGCAGTATTGCTTTTCCAGCTCGGATATAAAAAAGTCCCCGTATTCCGGTTTGCCTGACATATTATCCTCCTTACCCCGCGCTTGGGACATCATTCCTTTAGCTTAAAATTATTATATACATCTCTATATTCTATATATAACTTAACTCACTACCTTTAGTATAATATATAAGACATTAAATTGTAAAGTATTTTATTAGACAGTGAACTGTTATTTACATCCTCCTCACCCATAATTCCCCTCCAACGGAGGGGAATTATGGTAAAGAGGAATAGAAGAAGGATATCTATCTGATGTTTTACAGGTTGCTATTTCCAATCCGAAGGTTTCTGATAAACCGAAATCATATCAGGTAATTGGGAGCCCGTCAGGGTGTTTTCTTTCATCTTGTACTTTTTATGCGCGTGGTTAATCAAATCCTGCGCAGAGTTCATAAACGGAGGGAGAACGGAAATATATTTTGACGGGAAAATGTTTTTTATAGCCATAATAGGCGGTATCAAATCACTGTCGGCAGAAACAATGACCGCCTCATCAAAAGTGTTTTTTAAAGCATTCTCAAAAAGAGATATCGCCAGATTCACGTCCGTCAGTTTTTCTTCGTGGCCCGCATAGGATTTATGGCACAGCGGGCAAGTCTTCGTTTTTAGTTTGAATTTTCCGTAAATGATTTCAATATTTGAGGAGCCGGCCTGCAAAGCGTTTATGTATGTCTGCTGCTTCGGGAGAGATGAGACTTTCCAAGATAAAGCGGTAAAGTATTTTACTCCGGCAAAACTTTCATAGGCGGTATCTATGAACCTCTTGCACATTTTCTCAAGGTCAAGCCATTTGCAGCATGGCAATGCGGGATTTTTTTCTAACGCTCTTTTTATAGAATGGTAGAGATTAAAACCATCTACAAAAAACATCTTGCGGATTTTTGAGTTATTATTTGCCATAAGCAGCCCGCCGATATAAAAATCCCCGCGCCGCTTTCGCAACCCGGGGGGACAGCTAAAGCTATACACAATAGCTGTGATGTATTAATAGTATATCCATTAAAGTTTATTCTGTCAAGGTATTTGTTAGATATCAGTAGATAATGGATATTTTGTTCGCAAGGCGCTTTTCCACTCTCGTTAAACCACCCTCACCCGCTCACTGCGTTTGCCGCCCTCTCCCATCATAAAGGGAGAGGGGAACAGAAAAAAGTCACTCAAGCAAGAGAGAGGCACCTTTTTCTCTCCCTCTCCCTTTATGATGGGAGAGGGCCGGGGTGAGGGTGGATGAACGAGGTTGAATATAAAACCTCCGCCCGTTTTCTTTTTATTCTGCTCATATTGGGTAGGGTGTCCCGTATGTTTTTTTAATTCTGCCCCCATTGGGGGAAGTGGTCACGGCCTAGCGTAGCGAAGCCGGGGCCATAGGGGGGAATAAAGTTTTCATTATTTTATTTTACAACTACAATAGCCATTCCCCTCCACCCCCTTCGGGTACTCCTCCCAAAGGGAGGAGATTAAATAAGAAAGTCCGATATTCCCTTTAAAAAATTCAGAAAACAATATAATCTTCGCCGCGCTTTTTTTATAGAATATATTTATGGCAGAAATTGATATTGAAACCACCATCAGCGACGTTAAACTTTTTATAGAAAAGTTAAAGAGCGACTTGCCGGAAGTCTTCACCGCGCCCGCCGGCGTGCAGGAAGGCTCGGCCGCCGCGCAAGCTGCGTCAAACGGAAAAACGCTTTATATAGGCGACTTGCTGGAGACGGATGTCATCCTAAATCCCGCCGCGCAAAACTCTTCGGCCGCGCTTGAAAACGGCCGCCTCATCATCACTATTAAGGACGAAACCGCCGACGCCTCCGCATTGGCTGAAGGCTGGCTGCGCGCGCAGGCGGGCGAAATCCTGCCGCCAAAAATCCAGGAATGGGCGCAAAAATTAAACGT
The DNA here is from genome assembly GCA_031264445.1 of Elusimicrobiota bacterium. GTDB lineage: Bacteria > Elusimicrobiota > Elusimicrobia > Elusimicrobiales > Elusimicrobiaceae > Proelusimicrobium. The sequence continues at coordinate 24,927 of JAISDW010000147.1, read as the reverse complement.
TCAGTATAATAATATCACGATAAAAGACCAAAAAACCATGTGGGCCAGCTGCAGCCAGAAGAATAATTTGAACTTTTCCTACCGCATAATCAAAATGCCCGGGATTATTATTGATTATCTTATCGTGCACGAACTCTCGCATTTAATCCACTTCAACCACGGGGCGGAGTACTGGGCCACCGTCGCGCAGTACTGCCCCGCGTATAAAGAGCACCGCAAATGGCTCAACAATAATAAATACGCCGTAATGGCGGACAGCGCAGTCAAATATTCCCCGCCCGCAGCCGCGCCTCAGACGGAAGCGGCCGCGCCGGCCCCGCAGGAGCCGCCCCCGGAAAATGCTTAAAAAAATACTCTTAACCGCGCTTGGCACGGCCCTTTTATCATGCGGCTTCGCACAGCAAAAGACGCCGGTGGAACTATTCGGCAAAAGCAAAGGCTCGGTTAAAGTATTGCAGGAAAACGGGGATACTTATGTTGAAGCGCGCCCACTTTCCAAACTCCTCAAAATGCGGACGAGCTGGTTCGGCCGCTCCGGCCAGTTAAATATCAAAAACGGCGACGGGTACTTCTGCGTGCTGCGCAGGGATCTGGCTCTCGCTGTGGTCAACGGGAAGGATGAGCGGCTTTCGGCCCCAGTCCTGATGCGCGGCGGGGATTTGTACGCGCCGCTGAGTTTCTTTTCGCAGGGCTCAATAGCCGCGGCCGCGGGCTGCGATGTATCACTTGCGGACGGCAAAATAATAATAAAAAAATCAGACGGCATTGCCGCGCCGCGCGCCGTAATCACGGCCGCCGCGCCGCCAGAATCTTCCGCGCCCGACGGGGCGGAGGATATAACCGATTCCTTTTTTACGCCGCCGCCTGCAGCCGCTGCCGCAGTTGCTGCGCCTGCAGCCGCCAAACCGCTGCCAAAAGCCGTGCTTAAAACTCTGCCGCCTTCCGTCGCGCGGATGGATAACCGGCCCGGCAAAAAAACGCGCAAAGCACGCATACTGATTGACGCGGGCCACGGCGATAAAGACCCGGGGGCAGTGCGCCCGGGCAGCTCGCCGGAAAAGAGCATAAACCTCGCCGTCGCGAAGGAGCTTTACGCGCTGCTCTCCAAAGAAAAGGATTTTGAAGTCAAAATGACGCGCAGCAATGATACTTTTATCACCCTGGGCGGCCGCGCGAAAATGGCCAATGATTTCAAGGCCGATATTTTTATTTCGCTGCATTCCAATGCGGCAAAGCGGCCGTCGGCCGACGGGTTTGAGGTTTACTTCCGCTCGGACAAAGCCTCCTCCGCAGAAGCGGCCGAAACCGCCGCCCTTGAAAACGAGGCCCTGCAGTACGAAGGCAAATCCCCGACGGCGGTAAGTTTTGCCGAGCTGCTTTTAAAATCGCTCGCCAATAACGAGAATATGAACGAATCTTCCAAAATCGCGGGGCATATAAAGCGCGCGGTAGGCAAAAACAGCCGCGCCATCGGCATAAAAGTTCATGAAAACAGCTGCATAAAACAGGCTAATTTTTACGTGCTGCGCGGCGTGCAGGCGCCCGCCGTACTGGTGGAAATGGGCTATATGAGCAACAGCAATGATAAGAAGCGTTTGAATTCCAAGGCCTCGCGCGCGAAGATTGCCGAAAGTCTGCGCGACGGCCTGCTGTCTTATGCCAAAGCCGAAGGCTGGCGGTAGATATAAAAAATTAAATCTGGACTTTGCGGTAATTTTAAGATAGAGTAGCGGTAATATAGCGGCAATTTCGCGGAAGCAGGAAAGATATGGCCTTATTACTTTATTTGGTCTGAAACTTTTAATTTATATTTACGCCCTTTGTTCGCGCCGGTTGCGGCCAAAATACCCGCATTGACAAGTGATGCAAAGTATTTTTTGACGCTTTCCGCCGATTTATTGGTAAGCAGCTGCGCGCGGTAATTGTCAATCTCACCGTTATTCTCAAGGAATCCGGCTATTGCCCGTAAAAAATCAAGCTCGGCCTTTGATAATTTATCGGTAAGTTTATCGGGAATTATATCGGTAATTTTATTAACCGGCAATTCATTCAAGGCCGCCTTAATCGCTTCAAGCATAAATTCTATAAACTCTGTTGAATCGGCTGTTTTTTCAGCATTACCAAGCATCTGGTAATACTCCGCCTGATTTTCATAAATAATCGTTTCTGTCGGTATCCATGCGAAAATCTCGTGCCAACGGCTGAGTATCAGTGTTTGCCAAAGCCTCCCGATACGCCCGTTACCGTCCGCAAATGGGTGGATAAACTCTATCTCAAAATGCACAACCGAACTTTTTATCAACGGGTGGATATCAGATTTTTTTGCCCAGTCAAACAGATCTTGTACAAGGTTGGGGACAAACTCCGGCCTTGCGCCGAGATGCACAATTTTATTGCCCGCAAACACCCCGACATTACCGGTGCGAAAGCGCCCGGCTTCCTCTACCAAACCAACCGTCAGCAATTTGTGCGCTTCCAAAAAGTCGGCCGTATTGAAAGGATTGAATTTTAACATTTGCTCATAAGCGTCATAGGCGTTTTTTACTTCCTTTATTTCGCGGGGATTGCCTATTACGCGCTTGCCGTTTATCACGTCGGTTATTTGCTCAAGGGAAAGAGTGTTGCCTTCTATAGCCGTGGAAGACTGGATTGAACGCAATCGGTTTACCTTGCGTAAATGCAAATTACGGCCATACTCGCCGGAGCCTTGGATTTTCCCTATTTGTTCGGCTATCTGCGCGGCGAGATTGGTAATTTTTTCGGTAATGGTAAACGGCGGCTTATTCATTTTAAGTTCTTTAATCCTTCTTTGTAATTTAAACCTGTTTTTCCTGTAATATAATTCTGTCCGCGTACAAAAATATTGTAGCAAAATAAGTTTATCGTTATATTACTTGATCTAAAATCCGATATAATTTGTAATAATAGTAATATGATAGAAGCAAAGAGCTGCTTACTTCGGTAAGATAAGGGACACTAAAACCCTTTGGCAAATATGTCAAAGGGTTTTAGTTATTTTTAGAACTCAAAACTAAACTTTTACTTTTTAACCGATTCCACTTTATCTATTACCGCTTTTATATAATACGGCGGAATGTCAAAACGAATCTTTTTGTCTGTGTTGTTTTGCGTGTCCAAAATCATCGTTATGCCTTCGTCCTGATGTTTTTCCAGATAATTTTTTGTAAATTTTACGGCATAATCAGGCAAACCTACGCTAAAAGAACCTTCCAGAGAATACGCGAGATTATTTTGATAATCGTTTACGTTTTCTAAATAATATTTATTGCCGTCAATATCGGCTACGGTATTTACCTTAGAAGTAAACGTAAACATTAAAATATACAAATTATCCGAAGCCAAAACGCCGGGGGTTTTCTTTGCGGTTAAGACTTCCGTATGAAAAAAATAATAAATTTCGTCGCCGGCGCCGTCAAAGGAATTTTTAATGTCTTTACCTGTCAGATAGGTATCCGCGCCTTTAAATATTTTATTGGGCAAATATATTTCAGGGAAATCAATCATCGTATTTTTCAAAATGACTTTTGATTTTGTATTATCAAAAACGGCCTGATAATCCTGCGGATTTTGATAATTATCCTGTTGCTGGATTTGCGTTTTTACTTCCGATACGGCTTCCGCCGCGATGTCTTTTATTGAAGCGCAAGCCGATATAAAAAATACCGCCGGCAAAACAAATAGTATTTTCATCTTTAGCATTTGTTGTCTCCTTGTTTTAATTATATTGTACATTTTATTTTTAAGAAACTGCCCCGCGTCTGGCTGGCCGACAGCAGCTTATTTAATAATATCCTCGCCCCCGTGGGGGAGAGGAAGCGAGCATAGCGAGCAGGAGAGGGGGTATTTTCTTTATTAGCTTCTGTTAAAACTTTTAATAATCCACCCTCACCCGCTCACTGCGCTCGCCGCCCTCTCCCATCAAGGGAGAGGGGAGAAAAAAGGTGGCCTCTCTTTACCACCCCGTCCCCGCCTTCGCTGCGTCCGTCTTCGCTACGCTACGCCGTGGCTCGCTATGGCGTGGCCACCCCTCCAATGGAGGGGAATTAAGGGAGAGGGAGAGAAAGAAACTGCCCCGCGCGGAAGCACGGGGCAGTTTAGTATTGGCGGCGCGGCATTATTTTTCGCGGCGCGGTTTCATTTCTCTTAAGCGTTCGCGTATGCCTTCGCGCCCGCCGTGGCGGTAAGCTGTTTTTAATTCTTCTCTTAATTCCTTAACGTCAAAATCCCGCCCGCCGTGGCCGTCAGTATCGCGGCTATGGCCCATGTGGCCGTGCATGTCAAAGTGCGCGCGGAATGCTTCACGCGGGTCTTCACCTTCCGGGGCGCCGGTTTTGCTTTCCAGCTCCTTTATCACTTTGTCCAAAATGGCGCCGAGAGTTTTTTCCTCATCACGGGTGATGGTGGAAAAAAAGCCTTCCTCTTCATCCTGCTCAGCCGCGCCGGCAGCGGCCTGCGCGCCTTTTTCGGTCAGCTTTATGTTCATAACGCGCTGGTCTTCCTCAGACTGGGCGCGCGTGATAAAGCCGTTTTTTTCAAGCTTGGCCAAAAGCTCGCCCAAAGACTGGGCTCTCATATCAAGTAAATATCCCAGGTCTTTCTGGCTTATTTCCGGCTGCATTTTTAAAATGGCCAGCACCCTGCCCTGCCCGCGGTGCGGGCTGGCAAATGGCCCGTGCTCCATTTGGCTGTGGTGATGAAGCCGGTGCATAAGTCCCACCACCCTGAACAACTTTTCCATTAAGTTTATGCTCTTTTCTGTCATGTTAATACTCCTGCTGCGGTTGTAAACCGCAGGGCCCGTCGGCCCTGTTGTAGTTTCCTAATTATAAAATTAGGAAGGTACCTGAATATATTATACAGGTACCTTATCAATTTGTCAAGCATTTTATGCTTGCTTCTTAAAATTTGCACGCGCCTGAAATGTGCGCTCGCAATAGCGGCAAAAATACTATATAATTTAGATATATATTATCTAAAGGAGCTTTCCTCATTTATGGAACACATAATAAGAAAGACCGCGCTTTACGACGCCTGCGAAAAAGCGGGCGGCAAGATGGTTGATTTCCACGGCTGGCTGCTGCCCATGCAGTTTGAGGGCATCATCGCCGAGCATAAGGCAGTCAGGGAAGACGCAGGCATGTTTGACGTCTCCCACATGGGGCAGATTTTTTTTGAAGGCCCCGATGCCCATAAACTGCTGCAAACGATTGCCACCAATAATTTCAAAAACACCCCGGGCGCGGGCGCGTATTCGCACGTGCTTACCGAAAAGGGCGGCGTTATAGACGATATTATCGCCTTCTGCATGACGCCGCAGAAGTTTCTGGTCGTGGTAAATTCCGCCACTAAAGATAAGGATTATGCATGGTTCGCCAAAGTCGCCAAAGAGGGTAAATTTGACGCGAAGGTAATTGACGCTTCCGATAATTATACCATGCTTGCACTACAAGGCCCCAAGGCTTTGGATATCCTTACCAAACTTGACGCGGATATCAAAAACCTGCCGCGCTTTAACCTTAAAGAGGCAAAAATCCTCGGCGGAGACGTTATAATAACCCGCACGGGCTACACCGGCGAAGAGGGCTGTGAAATCATGGGCGGCGCGGACGTGATAAATAAACTTTTTGACTGGGCGCTGCAAAACGGCTTTAAGCCCTGCGGCCTCGGCTCGCGCGATATTCTGCGTTTTGAAGCCGGCTATCTTTTGAGCGGCAGCGATATGGACGAAACCAGAACGCCTTACGAGGCTTCTTTCGGCTGGGTCGTAAAAATGAACAAAGACATTGATTTTATCGGCAAGCCCGCGCTGCTGAAACAAAAAGAAGAAGGCGTAAAAGAAAAATGGCAGAGCTTTAAATTGGACGGCGGCATTGCGCGCGAGGGAGCTTTGATTTACAAAGACGGAAAACAAATCGGCAAACTGACCAGCGGCGTGTTTTCGCCTTTGTTTAAGGCGATTTGCGCGGGATACGCTCCGGCTGATTTGCCAGAAGACTCCGAAGTTGAAATTGAAATACGCGGCAAAATGGTTCCGGCTAAATCGGTAAAAACGCCGTTTTACAAAATCTTATAAATCTAAAAAATAAGCGAGGTATCAAAATGTATAATCAGGAAAACTGCAAGTTTGCAAAAACCCACGAATGGGCTTTTATTGAGGGCGATACTGCGGTCGTCGGCATAAGCGACCATGCCCAGCATGAAATAAGCGATATCGTTTTTGTTGAGCTGCCCAAAACCGGCGCAAAAGTTGAAGCCGGCAAAAGGGCGGCGGTAATAGAATCCGTAAAATCCGCTTCGGATATTTACGCCCCCGTCTCGGGTGAGGTTATTGCCGTCAACGACGCTCTCACGGGCGACCCTGCCCTCGTCAACAAAGCCCCGCACGGCGAAGGCTGGATATTTAAAGTTAAAATGTCAAACCCCGCGGAAGCTGAGGCTCTTGCTTCCTACGCTGATTATAAAGCCACGCTGTAATTTTTGAGTCCGGCACGGCGTACCGGCGGCGCTCAGCCGGCCGGTATGCCGCCGGCGGAGAATTTTTATGTTTACCCCCAATACAAAAGAAAACCAGCAGGAAATGTTAAAAGTCATCGGCGCGCAGACGCTTGAAGATTTGTTCAAAGATATCCCGCAGGATTTGATGAACCCGCAGTACAATCTGCCAGCCGCGCTCAGCGAAGCCGCGCTTACGCGCGAAGTCAAAGCCCTTGCCGCCAAAAATAAACCGATGCTCAATTTTGCCGGCGCGGGCATTTACGAGCATTTTATACCGGCCGCAGTTAATGCCTTAAGTTCGCGCGGGGAGTTCCTGACGGCTTATACGCCTTATCAGGCCGAGGCCAGCCAGGGCACATTACAGGTTATTTACGAATACCAGAGCTGCATGTGTGCCTTATACGGTATGGACGCTTCAAACGCTTCCCATTACGACGGCGCCACCGCGCTTGCGGAAGCCTGCGGCGCGGCTGCCAGGATTAAGGGCAAAAATAAAATTTTGCTCGCCTGCGCGGTGAACCCGCAGTATGTGAAGGTGCTTAAAACTTATTTCGGCTTCGGCAATAATATTAATTTTGAATTTGTAAATACCAAAGACGGCATTACCGACTTGGCCGACCTTGAGGCCAAACTTACCGGCGACGTCGCCGCTTTCGTACTGCAAACCCCCAACTTTCTGGGCTGCATAGAGGACGGGGACGCCGTCAGCCAAATCGTTAAGGCCAAAGGCGCGCTGCTTATAGTATCGGCCAATCCTCTGAGCCTCGGCGCGCTTAAAGCGCCGGGCGCTTACGGCGCGGATTTTGCCGTTGGCGAAGGCCAGCCGCTGGGCAATGCAATGGCTTTCGGCGGGCCCGGGCTGGGCATATTTACGTGTAAGAAAGAACATATACGCCATATCCCTGGCCGTATCTGCGGCATAGCAAAGGACGCTGACGGCAAACGCGCTTTTGTGCTTACCCTTCAGGCGCGCGAGCAGCATATAAGACGGGAGAGAGCTTCCTCAAATATCTGCTCCAACCAGGCTTTGTGCGCGCTTAACGCGGTTATTTATCTGACGCTTTTGGGGCCGGCCGGCCTTAAAGAAGCGGCGGAGCTTAATATTGAAAACGCCCATATCCTGCAGCAGAAGATTTGCGCTGTCCCGGGCTACGGCCTTGCGGCCCAAGCGCCTTTCTTTAACGAATTTTTAATCAGGTGCCCCGTGCCGGCGGCCAAAGTGATAAAAGCGCTGGCCAAAAAAGGCATAACCGCGGGTTATGATTACGGCAAAGTCTGCAAAGAATGCAAAGACCTGCTGCTTGTCTGCGCGACGGAAACCAAAACCGCCGCCGATATTGAGGCTTATATATCCGCCCTTGGGGGGATTTAATTATGAACAATTATCCGCATAATTTACTGTCAATTGAAAAATCCGTCGCCGGTCGCAGGGGCGTCAGGTTTGCGCCCGCGTCAAAACGCGCGGGCGATTATCTGCCCGCCGGCCTGCTGCGCGGCGAAGAACCCAGACTTCCGCAGCTGAGCGAGCTTGATACCGTGCGCCACTTCAGCAATCTTTCACGCCTCAATGTTGGGCTTGACACGCATTTTTATCCGCTGGGCTCGTGCACCATGAAGTACAACCCCAAAGCCTATGAGGCGCTTGCCGCGCATGACGGCTTTGCCGCCGCGCACCCCTTTGCGCCGGAACAAAGCGCGCAGGGAACGCTGGAGCTGCTGTATAAACTGGAAGAGCTCCTTAAGGCCGCTACCGGTTTTGACGCTTTTACCCTGCAGCCCGCCGCCGGCGCACACGGGGAATTTACCGGCGCGCTTATGGCCAAGGCTTATCATCTTTCACGCAAAGACAAAGCCCGCACGGAAATCATAGTGCCGGATACCGCCCACGGCACCAACCCGGCCACGGCCGCAATGTGCGGTTTCGGCGTGATAAGCATTAAGTCCGCCCCCGACGGAAGGGTTGATATAGAGGAGCTTAAAAAAGCTTTAGGCCCTAAGACGGCTTTGGTGATGCTGACTATCCCAAACACGGTCGGCCTGTTTGAAAAAGACATAAAAGCCATCGCTCCGCTTATACACGAAGCCGGCGCGCTGCTTTATATGGACGGGGCGAATTTCAACGCCGTCATCGGCACTGTAAAGCCTGCTGAAATGGGCGTTGACATCATGCATATAAACACGCATAAAACGCTTTCAACGCCGCACGGCGGCGGCGGGCCCGGCGCGGGCGCGGTAGGCGTGGTAAAAAATCTGGAAGAATTTTTGCCGCAGGGCCGCGTTGCTTTTGACGGCAAAAAATATTCTTTCGCCAAGCCTTCAAAGCGCAGCATAGGCGCGGTTAAGAGTTTTTACGGCAATATCGGCGTCCTGATACGCGCTTACTGCTATCTGCGTCAGCACGACGGCCAAACGCTTAAGGAAATATCGCAGAACGCGGTGCTTAACGCCAATTATCTTAAGGCGCTGCTGCAAAAACATTTCCCCGTATTTTTTGATTATCCGTGCATGCACGAGTGCGTGTTCACGCTGGACGCCGCCAAAATGAACGGCGTTAAAACGCTGGATATCGCCAAACGGCTGCTTGATATGGGATTCCACGCGCCGACGATATACTTCCCGCTGCTGGTGCCAGAGGCTCTTATGGTTGAGCCTACCGAAACCGAAAGCCGCGAGACTATGGATAACTTCGCCGCCGCAATGATAAAGATTTATGAGGAAGCGCAGACTTCGCCGGACTTGCTGCACAAAGCCCCGCAGAACTGCCCTGTGAAGCGTATAGACGAGGTCAGCGCCGCGCGCGAGCCTGATTTGCATTGGTAGTTTTTCCACTCCGCCCGCGGGAGTTTACAATATGTTCCCTCTCCCGCTTGCGGGGGAGGGCGGTGTGAGGGTGTATGCAATGCATTTTTATTGAAACGCCGCCGTTGGACGTTTACGCGCATATGGCGATTGACGAGCTGTTGGTCTCCAAACACCTGCGGCCGGATATATGCATGGCGCGCTTCTTCAACTGGGCGCAGGCGGCCGGCGGCGGGAGCGGAGCGGCGGCGACTTTCGGCTACGCTCAATTTGAAAATACGGCCCGCGCGCAAATCAACGCGGCGGGCGTTGCGCAATATACGCGGCGGCCGACGGGCGGCGGCGTTGTGCTGCATAAGGACGATTTGACATTTTCATTGTTCTTTACCGCAGCCGGTGCGATAAAACCGCAGCAGATTTACGGCGCGCTGCACGCAGCAATCCGGCAGGAATTTCAAGCCGCCGGTCTGGCCCTTGGCGCATATGACAAGCAGAGCGACTACCGGCCCGCGCCAAACGGAGTATCCGCAAACTGTTTTGCAAATCCGGTAAGCGACGATTTGCTTGATGACGGCGGCGCAAAAGTTCTGGGCGGCGCGATACGCCGCTTCGGCGACGCGGTTTTGTATCAGGGCAGTTTGCAATTGCCTGCCGCGCGTGGCAATGCAAATTATCAAAACGCTCTGCGCGCCGCTTTCCTGAAATATTTCAGCGCGGCGCCTGCCGCTCAGCCGGCCGGCAACAGTCTGCTTAACGAGGCGTACGCGCTTGCCGCGGAAGTATATAAAACCCGCGAATGGATAGAAAAGTTCTGATTTATGCCCAAACTTGTAAGACCGCTTAAATTCATCGCCGGCCTTCTGCTGCTGCCCACGGCGCTTTTTGTCTTCCTGGGTTTTGCGGATATTTTGTGGGCGCTAGTCAAAAGCTGGCGGATTACTTTATGGTTTCTGCTGGGCGCGGCCCTGTACCTGCTGCTGCACAAATTTGTTTACGGCTTCGGGCGGCTTTATGTCCTCGCGCATGAGGCCGCGCACGCCGCTGCCGCGCTGATTAGCGGCCACAGGGTGCAAAGCATGACGGTAAACGGGGACAGCGGCAATGTTAAAGTCAGCGGCGTAAATACTTTCATACTGCTGGCGCCTTATGTTTTCCCGCTGTTTGCTTTTGCGGCGGTTTTTGCGTATTTCATAATAAGTTTTTTTGACGCCACGGCGGACAGGCGGACCTTTGTTTTCCTGTTCGGGTTTTTCACGGCGCATCATTTCGCGCATACTTATAAATCGCTGACGGAGACGGAGCAGAGCGATATTAAAACGGCCGGCGGCAATTTGTTTTCATTCGCGCTTATCGCGGCGCTTAATCTGTGCGTAATGCTGCTGCTTTTGGAAATGTTTTTCCCGGGAGTGGTGCCGGCATGGGGCATAATTAAGAAAGTGCTCGTCAATACGCGCGACTTCTGGGTTTTTGCGGGCAAGTTTATAATAAGGGCTTTTGGCAAATGAGGAAAAAGAAATTTCTGGCTTACTGCTGGCGCGCGCTGCGCTTTGCCGCGCGCAATATCATCCGCGCGTTTTTTGTGCTGGCCGTCGTGACGGCCGCGCTTATGTGCGCCGCGTGGTTTGCCGCGCTCAGGTATTTTAACGCGCAGGGCATAGGCAATATGCTTACGCAGGGCCTGTCCCGCGCCTTTGACCGGCCAGTTGTTATGGAAGGGATAAAACTTGTCTCCATAAACGCGGTGGAAATCAAAAATTTGAAAATCATAGATAACGGTGAAAGTTATAATGAGCTTGTGTCCGTGGGCTCCGTCATAATCCGCTACGATTTGCTGCCCATAAGGTACGGGCACATCGTGATAAACGAAGTGATTTTAAACCAGCCCGCCGTCAGCATTATAAAAGATAAAGACGGCGCGCTCAATACGGCGGGTTTGAAGATAAGCGGCAGCCAAATCGCGCGCGGCACGCAGTTTGAGGCCGCCGCGCCCGACGGTAGCCCCCTGCGGGTGATAATAGAGGACTGGACGCTCACCAACGGCACTTTCAGCTACCGCGACGTAAAGGGCAATATCAGCCATTCGCTTAACGGGGTATCGGTGCGGTTTGAGAATCTCCGCTTCAACGACTTTACGGAATATGATTTGAACTTCGTGCTGCGCAATAAAATAAAAGATAAGATTATTGAGACGGAGATTTCAAGCAAAGGCTCCGTAAATCTGGCTTCTTTCAAGCCGGCGGAGATGGCGCTCAAAAACGCGCGCTTTGAAATACGCGGCTTCAAAAAACCGCTGGCTTTCAATGCCGAAGCGGAAAATTTTTCCGCGCCGCGCGCCGTGGTAACCGCCGCGCTGCCGGCTTTTAAGCATGAGGATCTTTCGCTTTTCGCCTCCAAACATTTTGATTTTGAACTGCCGGCCGTCAATATTAAAGCGAAACTGGCTTTTGAAGACGGGTTTAAAAAAGTCCGTATCCCGTCGCTAAATATCAAAAATAAAGATATAAATATTGACGTCTCCGGCAGTTTTGACGCCGCAGGCGGCGCGCCGCGCGCGGAGCTGGATTTTAAGACGAAGGAATTTGAAGCCTCCAGGGCCGATTACGCGGGCCTACTTAAGCCTTATTCCGTCAAAGGCAAAATATCGGCCGAGGGCAGTTTTGTTTATACGGCCGGCCGCGCGGCTTTCCCCAAAATCTCCGCCGAGCTTAACGGAGTATCGGCCCTTATAAGCAATTTTACGATAGAAAATGTTAAAGCCAAATACACGGCCGAGGCGGATTTTGATTTTATGTCTGCCGCGGTGCAGGACGGCGTTTTTAAAGTTGGCCGCCAGACCGTAAGCAATATCATGGGCAAAGCGTCTTACGAGCATAAAAAACAGAATTTTTACGCTCTGCTTGATAAGTCCTCGCTCTTCAACGGGCAGAAGATTAAAATGAGCGTTGCGATAGCCAAAGTCCGAAGCAAAAAAAGCAGGACTGTCAGAACAATGCTGCACGTTGAGCGTTTTGACCCCGTGGAAGTTTTTGAAACCGTGGAAGATTTTGTAGCCGCGCTGGCCGGCAATGATAAAGGAGGCGGTACACCCAAGAAGGATACAAGCAGCCTTGACTGGCTGCGCAATTTCCGCGCGGCGCTGCCGGCTTTTATGCCGAACGTAAGCGGCGTGATCTTCGCCGAAAATTTTATAAGCCCTATAGCCACGGGCAGCAATTTTAACGCCGAGGTTAATCTCAAAAACCTCCTCCCGGGCATGGACAAACTTGACGGCAAAATAGACCTCCGGCTTGAAAACGGCACCATTCTGCGCCTACAGGAAGCGGCGGACAGGTGGAAAGCCCTCGGCATTGCCTTCCAGCCTTTTGTTATCATGAATAATATGGAGAGGATGGGCTCCTTCAAAATGGGCCAGGTGCTTAAGGATACGCCTTTTGAAATTCTGACCGCCTCGGCGGATTTTGATAAAGGCAAAATGGATATAAATAATTTTTATCTTGACGGGCGCGTGATAGCAGCGACGGTCGCCGGCCGCGTGGACTGGGTGGGCGAGGATATGGACCTTGATATTTTTACCATGTTCAAAAACACGTCAAAGCGCGGCGTGCTTTCGGAAAATCTTACCGACGAATCCGGCGAGCCGGCCCTGTCTTTCCGCACTTCGGGCGGCATGATGAAGCCGGCCGTCGCCATAAAAAGCCCCAAGAAGACCGGCAGCCAGATAAAAGCCGCGCGCGAGCGCGGGCTGCGCACGGATTTCGCGGCCGTCAAAAAATTCGCAAAGGAGAACTAACCAGCCATGAAAAAGCCCAAGTTGGACATTATAAGCATCCTCGGCGAGAACGCCGCGCTAAAAGACGGCCATTTTGAGCTCGCCGGCGGCCTGCACGTGCAGAGCTATGTGGATACTTCCGTCATAATGCAGTACCCGAGCATCGCCGCCAAAATAGCCCGTGCGCTGGCGGATTTGTTTGACAAGAAGGCTGACGTCATTTTTGCCGCCACCGTTGAAAACGCGATTATCGCGCAGGAGGTTGCAAGGGTCAAAGGCGCGCGCGCGGTTTTTGCGTTTATGGAAAACGGGGTTATGAAACTTAAGGGCGGCATGATTATCCGCGCGGGCGAAAATGTTCTGATAGTTGATAATGTCACCATGACGGGCCGCAAAGTGAGTGAGGCTGCCAAACTTGCCGAGCTGCTGGGCGCGAACGTGCTCGGCGTGGCGGTGATTGTGGACAGGTCTTCGGGCGGCGCGGTGGGCAATCTTGCGCTGCGCTCGCTGCTGTGCTACCCGCTGGATACTTACGCGCCGGAAAGCTGCCCCATGTGCAGGGCAAAAATTAAATTGGACAAGGCGGGTTGATAAATATGAAAGAAATTAAATTAAGAGCAAAAGAAGAACACAGGATTTTGAAAGGCCACTGCTGGATATTTTCCAACGAGCTTGAGCAGATTGACAAAACCATTGAACCCGGCTCAATAGTGCGCGTGCTGGACAGCCGCGGCGCATTGCTGGGCGCGGGTTTTTTTAACCCGCACAGCCTCATTGCGGCGCGCCTAATAACGCGCGGGGAAGAAGAACTTCCCGCAAATTTTATTTTTGAAAATATTGACGCCGCGGTATCCTGGCGCAAGCAGTACGGCATACGCAAATACGGCCGTATGTGCTACGGGGAGGCCGACGCGCTCCCGGGCCTGGTAATAGACAGATACGGCGATTATCTGGTGATAGAAATCCTCACTGCCGGCATGGAAAAACTTAAAGAAGAAATCCTTGCCGCCGCGCAGAAAATTTTTAAGCCTCAGGGCATAGTGTTTAAGAACGACAGCTCGTTCCGCGCGCTTGAAGGCCTGGGCAATGCGCCGCACACGGTTGGCGATATCCCGCGGGAAGCAGAAATAGAAGAAAATAAAGCCAAATACCTTGTGCCGCTTTCCGGCGGACAGAAAACCGGTTTTTATTTTGACCAGCGCGACAACCGCGCCTGCCTCAAGCCTTATTTCAGGGACAGGATTGTGCTGGATTTATACAGCTACAGCGGCGCCTTCGGCATAAACGCGGCGCTTAACGGCGCGGCTGCCGTATGGGGCTGCGATTCTTCCGCCGCCGCCGTGGAATATGCGCAGAAAAACGCCGAGCTTAACAGCGTGGCCGATATCTGCCAGTACCGCCGCGACGACGCGGAAAGATTATTATCCGCCAATATGCGCGGCGAGCTGCCACAAAAGCCCGATATGATTTTATTGGACCCGCCGGCCTTCGTCAAAAACCGCAAGGCTTTGCCGCAGGCCGTGAACCTCTATATTAAGTTAAATAAAATGGCGTTGGAAGGCCTTGAAAAGGGCGGGCTGCTGGCGACTTCAGCCTGCTCCCATCATATCACGCGTGAGATTTTTGTTGATATTATTAGGTCCGCCGCGGCCAAAGCCGGTAAAAAAGTCGCCATGACGGAGCTGCGCGGACAAGCCAAAGACCATCCGGTTTTACTCGGCATGCCTGAGACGGAATATTTGCACTTCGCGCTGCTTGAGGTGCGGTAGGATTTTATAGCCGAACCTTATCTCTTTGCTCCCTCTCCCTTAATTCCTCTCCAATGGAGGGGTGGCCTCGCCGTAGCGAGCCACGGCGTAGCGTAGCGAAGACGGGCGAAGCGAAGGCTGGGACGGGGCGGCCCAAGAGAGGGCCGGGGGCCCCACCTTGGGGTCGGGGTGAGGGCGGATAAAAAACCTCGGCGCATTTAAAACGAGCGAGGTCAGGCCGTAAAGACATTTCCGTAATAGAGCGTTTTTTGCCCGTTGCCGTAGATAATTTTTCAAAAAAGCCGGAACTTACATTTCCCAAGTAGTTTCACTCAGCTGGGTTTTGCCGACGCTTTGGCAAACCTTTAAAGAGGTCGGGAAATTTTTATTTGCAATACACCTTCTTTTGCCGGAATTACCGTCTGTCCTGTCAAAATATAGCCTGTATATAATTACATGATTACCGCCGTAAGCTCCCATGGTTGACCCCATTACTCCGTCAATAGCGTATGCCGGAACGCCTTTAAGCTCATAATCTATATTGCATTTTAAGCAACGGATATTACCGGCGTCTTTTGCATAACCTGGAATATCAATATCAAATTCCATAAATGAGCTGGGATAATATCCGTTGGTGAGGTAATACATCTCTGCCGCGTTTTTGATTGTATGAGCGTTATTCATCAGTGTCGCAAAACGCGTCTTTAGCACGGCTGTTTGATATTGTGGCAGCGCAATTGCGGCGAGTATGCCGATGATTAAAACAACGACTAATAATTCAATTAGAGTAAAAGCTTTTTTACCAATATTCATGTGTTTATCCTCGTAATTTTAGTTATATACCTACATAATTATATACTAAAATCAATCTGCTTGCGCAAGAGGTAAACGCAAAAATCCCCACGTATTAAATACGCGGGGATTTTAGTGTAGCATTTCCACCCTCACCCGCTCACTGCGTTCGCCGCCCTCTCCCATCAAGGGAGAGGGGAATAGACTTCGCAATATTCTTCTAACTTAAGCAGCGTTCTTCGGCATAATATTTACATCACCCTCTCTCTTAATTCCCCTCCAATGGAGGGGTGGCCACGCCATAGCGAGCCACGGCGTAGCGTAGCGAAGACGGGCGAAGCGAAGACGGGCGGGGTGGTCAAGAGAGGGCTCCATTTTTTTCTCCATCTCCCTTCGTGCCTAGCAACAGGGTTAAGAGCCGTCATTCTCAAACGCGCTTTTGATGCGCGTTTGAGAATCTTTTACCATTGAAAACGGTTATATCAAATTGGCGTTGTTATTAAAGTTGAAAAGCATAAATTCAGACATGCGCTTTGCGCATAGATTCTAAAAACCGCTGTGAATGCGGTTTTTAGAATGACGACATAAGCAGTTTTCCCTCTCCCTTTATGATGGGAGAGGGCGGTGAACGCAGTGAGCGGGTGAGGGTGGATATTAAAAAGCCACCGCTTTATGGCGGAGTTTTTTTTGTTTGCTTAAATACTATTTAACTTCCGCGGCGTCCGATTTATAAACAAAACGCAACCGCATATCTCTGTCAAATTCGTCCCCCAAAATATTCGCGAGGGTTTTTTCGTCTATTTTAAGCGGCTGTATCTCCGGACGGTATAAAGAGGTGTTAAGGAACATCGCGTCGTCTTCAAAAAAACCCATAAAATACTCGCCGCCGCCAGGGGCTTTATAAAAAGCCGGCTCGCCCAGATGATCCGTTTTGCCAAAGTTAAACTGGCCCTCAATTTTGCAAACGCCGCCGGCGCAAATCTCTTTAACTTCGCGTTTGTCTCCTTTGTACATGACAGTATCGCCCTGTTTTATATTTTCTTCTTTTTTAGAGGCCCTGTCATTTTGAATCAGGAACATCGGTTTAGCCGCCGCGGCAAAAGTTTTATTTCCCGCATATATAAATATCCCGTCTGTCCCGGTATTTTTTACGAACTTCACGTTTTTATAGGGCGCCGTAAATTTTGTTATTTTGGTGCCGGAGATAGTAAGGTCCGTATCTTTAGCGGGCTGGCATAAGGAACTCATAAATGCCCAGTTATCATTAATCACAATAGCTTTGCAGCGGCGGCTTTGAATAAGGTCCTCTTTAAAGTCCACAGTAAGCACCGCGTCTAAATATGATTCTTGGGATTGCTTTATGGCATCGTTTCTGCTGTCTATGGCGTCTTGCGCCGCCTGGAGTTTTTCCCATCCTTTCCGGTAGGCTTGTTTGTCATCTTTTATTCTGGGTAGTTCTCCTTCCAAGAATTTTTTATACGTTTTAATGTCCATGTCAGAAACAGGGAAGTCATTATCCATCCAGCCGCCGGGTTTATTTTCCTGCGCATTGGACGGGTAAGCTAAAATAAGCGTAAACGCTAAAGCCATACATATATTAAATAACGCTTTCATAATTTTTCTCCTTATATTTTAATATGACGCCGGCCGGTTGGACGGGATTTCCGTCAGGCAGCCCTTGGCAGAGGCATTGCCGTACTTATCATGAACTTCGGCGAATGCTTCATAACATATCTTGCCATTGGTATTGTCAAAACGTACGCGTATCCTGCCGAAAGTGTAACCGCCAAGGCTGATTGCAAACTGCAGGGCATTATCCCACGGGTTTTGGGGCGTCTTTACAAGTTTCTTTTTGAGTTTTATCCAAACCACTGTGCGCGCCTCGTTGGGCCGGTTTTGGATAGGATAGCGGTTTACGCGGATTTCCGGCGTGCCGTGTGTTGTCCAGTCGCCGATACCGCGGATATAATAATTATCATCATCATTTACATAAAAGTCCTGGCCGATTGGTACTTCTACCCAATCGGCGGGATTCTTCGGCGTGCCTTTAAAAAAAGCAAAGAGCCCGCAGTTCAAAGAAACGGCCAGCAGCAACAGTAAGTATTTTTTCATACACTCTCTCCTCTATGTTTTTAGACACTCGGTACATGTGTCCTAATTAGTATAGTAATATATATATATATATATGCAATAGGCCAAAGGACCTATATTGGTCTAGGTCCTTTTTCAAAAGCAAAACCCCTACGTGTTTTAACACGCGGGGGTTTTGTAAATAAACCGAAACAAATTTTATTTCAGTTTCGCGCCTTCTTCAAGCGCTTTGCGGTTGAGCTCAAGGATTTCCGGCTTGGCGCGTTTGAAAACTTTCTTCATCGCGCTGGCGATGGCGTCAATGCTTATCGCGCCGGTTATGCCCGCGAAAGTGCCCAAAGCCACCAGATTGGCGGCCTTGAGGGAGCCGGCCTTCTCCGCTATCGCATTGCAGTCAACGTAGACGACGCGGATATCGGTCCTTTTCGGTTTGCTCTTAATCAGCGAGCTGTTTATAATCAAAAGCCCGCCTTTTTTGAGCAGCGGCTCAAATTTGGGCAGCGAAGGCTCGTTCATCACTATCGCCGTATCCGGCGTGGATACAACCGGCGTGGAGACTTCCCCGTCCGTAATCACCACGGAGCAGTTTGCCGTCCCGCCCCGCATTTCCGGCCCGTAGGAAGGATACCAGCTCACCGCCTTGCCGTCAACCAAGCCCGCCTGGGCCAATAATACGCCGGCGGAAACAACGCCCTGCCCGCCGAAACCTGCTATTCTTACGCCCTGATACATATTATTTGCCCTCCTTATTTGCCGCGGTCACGTCTTTAAAAACGCCAAGCGGATACTGCGCCATCATCTTTTCGCGCAGGAAATCCAAACCCTTAAGCGGCGTGGTGCCCCAGTTGGTGGGGCAGATGGAAAGAACTTCCACGAAGGAAAACCCAAGCCCGTCAATCTGGTTCTGGAAAGCCTTTTTAATGGCCTTCTTTGCCTTGATAATATTTGGCGCGCTGTCCGATGAAACTCTTTCAATATACTTCGCGCTTTTGAGCTGGGCAAGCATTTCAGATACATTTATCGGGTTGCCCTGCAGTTTCTCGTTGCGGCCTTTGGGCGCGGTGGTCGCTACCTGGCCCACGAGAGTAGTGGGCGCCATTTGCCCGCCCGTCATGCCGTAAATGGTATTGTTGATGAAGATGACGGTAATATTTTCCCCGCGCGCGGCGGCGTGCACGATTTCGGCCATGCCGATGGACGCCAAATCCCCGTCGCCCTGGTAGGAAAATACAATACTGTCCGGCTTGGCGCGTTTTATGCCAGTGGCTATTGCCGGCCCGCGCCCGTGCGGTCCCTGTATTGAATCCACGTCAAAATATTTATCCGCAAATACCGCGCAGCCCACGGGGGCAACCACCACGGCGCGGTCTTTGATATTAAGCTCGTCAATGACTTCCGCCGTAAGACGGTGCACCACGCTATGGCCGCAGCCCGGGCAGTAGTGAAATTGCGCTTCCGTCAGAGCGGAAGGCCTTTTTGTTATGGCGTTCATAGCAATGCGCCCTCCTTGCAGATGGGATTATTGACGGCATAGGTTTTGTTTTCCGCGTTTTTAACCAAATCTTCAAGGCTGAAGAGCTGATCTTTTTTGCCGTTGAGGGCTGACTCTGCGGCCGTTGCAATCTCCTCCGCCACGGGGAAGAAAGCGCCCGGCTTGGCATGCAGATAAACGGGGCATGAGCCTTTGACGGCCAAATCCACGTCAACTTTCATCTGGCCCATACTCATTTCAACGCAGAGCACGGCTTTTACTTTTTTACTGAGCTCTGCTATGCGTTTGGTCGGGAAAGGCCACAAAGTTATGGGGCGCAGCAGGCCGGCTTTTACGCCGTTTGCGCGCGCCATATTCATGGCGGCGATGCTCGCGCGCGCGCTTATGCCGTATGCCACTATTAGCACTTCGGCGTCCTGCGTGTCGCGTTCTTCGTAAAGAACTTCGTCGCGCTCTATAAGCGCGTATCTTTCGGCGCGTTTGAGCACCATTTTTTCCAGCTCGCCTTCGCCCAATGCATAGGAAAATACCATATTACGCTTTCTGTCCGCGTGTTTGCCGCCGATAGCCCACGCGGGCTGCGGCAGCGTTTTGGGGTCAACGGGCTCAAAATCATAGGACATACCTTCCATCATCTGGCCCAGAATGCCGTCGGCCAGTATCATGGCGGGTATGCGGTATTTTTCGGAAAGTTCAAAAGCTTTTTTGGGGAAATTCGCCAGCTCCTGCACGCTGAAAGGCGCAAGCACGAGCGTGCGGTAATCGCCGTTGCCGCCGCCGCGCGTGGCCTGCGTATAATCGCCCTGCGCGCCGGCGATATTGCCGAGGCCCGGCCCGCCACGCATTATATTAACGATAAGGCACGGCAAATCCGCGCCGGCCATATAAGAAATGCCTTCCTGTTTAAGGCTTACGCCCGGGCTGGAGCTTGACGTCATCGCGCGTACGCCGGTCGCCGCCGCGCCGTAAAGCATATTGACGGCGGAGACTTCGCTCTCCGCCTGTACAAATGCGCCGCCGGTTTCTTCCTGCCGCCAGGACATATATTCCGGCACTTCGTTTTGCGGGGTTATAGGATATCCCGCGAAGAACCTGCAGCCGGCCCTTATTGCGCCTTCGGCCAGGGCTTCGTTACCTTTCATTAAAACTTTTTCTGACATTGTTTATAACCTCTTTATCTGAATACCGTGATGGCAATATCCGGGCATACCTGAAAGCACATGCCGCAGCCTATGCAGCAGTCCTGCTTGGCAAGCCTGGCCGGATAATAACCGGTAGTGCTGAACGTATCCGACATTTCTATACACTGCTTAGGGCAGGCTTTTGTGCAAAGCTGGCAGCCCTTACAGCGCGCTTCGTTTACTTCTATTTTCGGCATAACGGAAATCCTCCTGTGGGTTTCTACTACCAGTATAACATAAAAGCAGATTTTGGTAAAATTATATATATGAAAGAAATTAACGGGCTTTCTCTGGCGCGCGCCGCAGCCGCTTTAATCGCGGGCGAAACTGACGCAGTGGCCAATATGGCAAATATCGCCGCGCTGCTCTGGCAGTACACGCCCGATATTAACTGGGCGGGTTTTTATATATTAAAGGAAGGCCAATTGGTTTTGGGGCCCTTCCAGGGCAAACCCGCGTGCGTACGCATCACGCTTGGCAGAGGCGTGTGCGGCACTGCGGCCGCCAAAAAGCAAACCTTTATTGTGCCAGACGTCCACGCCTTCGCGGGCCACATAGCTTGCGACAGCGCCAGCCAAAGCGAAATTGTTGTGCCAGTTTTAAAAAAAGACGGCAGCTTGTTTGGCGTGCTTGATATTGACGCGCCCGCAAAAAACCGCTTCGGCGCGCGTGACGCGGAAGAATTTGAAAAAGTCGCCGCGGTTTTTGCGGGAAGTTTGCAGGATTTGTAGCAATTTGATATTATATATAAGCAGTTTGCCGAGGTAGCTCAGTGGTAGAGCACTGGTCTGAAAAACCAGGTGTCGACAGTTCGATCCTGTCCCTCGGCACCATTTTTTACCGTCTGCGCCCGTGCGGCGCGGCGGTTTTTTATTTGTCCGTCTTGTCCGCTGCGGGCCTGTAAAAATTGCCCGCAATGCGCGTAAATACGCCCGCCGGAACTATAAACAGCATTGCCAGCAGCACCGCGGTTTTCAGCGTATACGCGTCGGAAAGGCGGCCTATTACCGCGGGCGAAAGCGCGTCCCCCAGCGCGTGGATTATAAAAATATTCAGCGCGAAAGCCATTGAGCGGATTTTTATATCCGTGCACGCCACTATCGCCGCCTGCAGCGGCCCCGTCTGCAAAAAGATAAAAAATACCGCGCACCACAGCGCGACCGCGGCCGCCGCGAAATTGCCGAACGCAAACGCGGCAATGCCGCACGGCAGCGCGCAGGCGAAACTGAAAAGCGAAGTAGTGAAATAAGCTTTATCGGTTTTACGCAGAAGCCTGTCCGCCGCCGCGCCGCCCAGCAGCGTGCCAGCCGCGCCTGCTGTTATCGTAATAAGGCCGAAGATAATCCCCGCGCGCGCGACGCTCAAACCAAAATAGCGGTGAAGATAAGTTGGCATCCACGCGGCGAGCCCGCCCAAAGTAAAAGTAGCCATTGCCTGCGCCAGGCAGGTAAACAGAAATGGTTTATTGCCCAGCAGTTTGAGATATTGTGAAACCGGCGGCCTTTCTTTTTTCGGCGGCGCGGGGCGGTTGTCTTTAACTTTGAGGAAAACCAAAACGGCAAGTATTATCCCCGGCAGTCCGCAAATCCAAAACACATGACGCCAGCCGAGCGCGCTGCCAAGCGCAGCGCCGATAAGATAGCCAAGCGCGCTGCCAAGCGGCAGCGCCATGCCGTATAATGCCAGCGCTTTGGCGCGCGCGCCCGCAGGGAAACGCTCCGCTATAAACGATGGTGAAACGCTTGTAAACCCCGCCTCGCCTATGCCTATAAACCCGCGCGCGGCCAAAAGCTGCCAGTAATTCCTGACGCAGCCGGTAAGCATTGTCGCTATGCTCCACAGGAAAGCCGTGGCGGCAATCCAGATTTGGCGGGGCGTCCTGTCCGCCATAAAACCTATAAACGGCGCGGCCAGCATATAAATGAACATAAAGGCCGAGCCTAAGACGCCTAAATGCGTGTCGCTGAGTTTTAAATCCGTCTGAAGCAGCGGGAAGACGGCAAATAAAATCTGCCTGTCTATATAATTCAACAGGTTTATGGAGAAAAGTACAAAAAATACGCCGCGCGCGCTCATTTGAACCCCGTCTGGCGGAGCGCTTCGTAAAGGCATACCGCCGCCGAAGAGGAAAGATTGAGCGACCGCGCGTCCCCGCGCATCGGTATCCTGTAAAGATTGTCCTTATAATCGGCGTAGATTTGTTTGGGGAACCCGCAGGATTCGCTGCCGAAAACCAGATAATCGCCCTTTTCAAATTTTATGTCCCAGAGGCTTTTTTTGCCTTTTGTGGAGAAGAAAAACAGCCGCGCGTTTTGCGGCAGGCCCGCGGCAAAAGCGGCGAAAGTATCGTACACCGCGTATTTGAGTTTCGGCCAGTAGTCAAGCCCGCTGCGGCGGATTTCCTTATCATTAATTTTAAACCCCAGTTTGCCCGTCAGATGCAGATGCGTATCTGTCGCTACGCACGTGCGGCCGATATTGCCGGTATTAAAAGGGATCTCGGGATTTATCAGGACTATGTTCATAATTTTTTATATTACAGTCTTTATTTTATTTTACCTGTTTTTAAAATAAAAAACTTGCGCGGGCGAATTGATTTTGATATATAACTATGTAGGCAAAAAACTAAACTACCGTGGAGAAACACATGAACATTGTCAAAAAAGGTTTTACACTAATTGAATTATTAGTGGTTGTTTTAATAATAGGCATTCTTGCGGCTATCGCGCTGCCGCAGTATAATGCAGCAGTCGCGTACAGCCGCGTTGCGGAGGCGCTTACCTTCATAAAGACCCTCAATCAGGCACAGGAAATCCACCACCTTACAACCGGCGAATATACCATTAACGCCGATAATCTGGATATATCCCTCCCGTCAGGTTTTACTTTATGCGCGTCAAGCGATGTCAGACGCCTTTATTCTAACGGCAAAACTATTATCGATCTATCTAAAGGTTATTGGGGCATGGGCCCGTCCATGACCAGAAACTCCGCCTGTGGGTGGAAAGAGGGGGCCAGCTTTTCCACTAACATAGTTACGCGCACGCCCGGCTACTGGTCGTACTGCCCTGAAACGGCAAATGCCCCGTGTATTGAATGTATAGTGGATAAAACCGGCGGAAATATAGCGGCGCAGCGTAAAGCCTGCGAACGTCTTGGCCCATATTTGGGCGAAAGCGAAACCGACAGTATGACATATGTTTACAGCGTTTCAAAATAGCGGGGCAGGTTATTGACGGACGCGAAGCGTATGTCTTTTCCCTCCTTTTGTAAAGGGAGAAAATAATTTCCACCCTCACCCCGTCCCTCTCCCTTTTTATTTTTTCCCTCTCCCGCTTGCGGGGGAGGGCAGGGTGGGGGTTCGGGAGAGGGAGAGAAAAAAGGCATCGCGCATCATGAAAGGGAGATGGTGATGTAAATATTACGCCGAAGAACGCTGTTTAAGTTAGAAGAGTATTGCGAAGTCTATTCCCCTCTCCCTTGACGGGAGAGGGCGGCGAACGCAGTGAGCGGGTGAGGGTGGTTTAGTACCATCATAAAGGGAGAAGGCAAAACTACTTCAGCCATCATTCTAGAAACTACTTTCACAACCTCAGGCCGTCATTCTAAAAACCGCATTCACGGCGGTTTTTAGAATCTATGCGCAAAGCGCATGTCTGAATTTATGCTGTTCAATATTAATAACAGCACCTGATATATTTTGCCGTCGGCGGCAGTTGTCGCAAATTTTACGACAGTTGAAAATCCACCCAATTCTTCAGCCAAGGCATTATTGATATGTTTGCCGATAATTTTTCATTCCGCTTTTTAAATAATCAATGAAATTATCAATATTTTCATCATAAGCATACCAGGGCGCCAGCGGGTTGCCGCCGTTATCCAGTAAAACATAAAAAGGCTGAGCGTTGGCGCCGAATTTATAACGTTGGAAATAACTCCATTTATCCCCGACGGTACGCAGCTTTATTTTTTTGCCGTATTCTTCTTTTTCAATTATTTCAGATAAGGGCTTTTTGTCGTCCACATACAGCGAAACTAAAATATATTCATTATCAATAATTTCTTTTACGCGCAGGTCAGATAAAACAGCCGCTTCCATTTTGCGGCAGTTGACGCAGCCATAACCCGTAAAATCAATCATCACGGGCTTTTTAACCCGGGCGGCATATGCCATCCCTTCTTCATAATCATAAAATTTCGGCTCAAGCATATTGCCGTATAAATTAAAACTCTGCGTATGAAGCGGCGGCAGAAACGCGCTTATGTCCTTTAAAGGCGCGCCCCATAAACCCGGTATCATATACGCGGCAAACGCAAGCGGAAGCGCGGCCGCAAACAGCCTGCGGAATGAAAAATTTTTCATCTTTAAAAGATAAAACCCGAGAGAGATAAAAATCAGAATCCATAAAACCAGAAATACTTCCCTGTTTAGAATATCCCAGTGATACGCCAAGTCCGCTACCGATAAAAATTTTAATGCCAGGGCCAATTCCAAAAAACGCAGCACAATTTTAAGCGTATTTAGCCATTCGCCGGATT
>JAISDW010000078.1 GCA_031264445.1 Elusimicrobiota bacterium | reverse complement strand
TATTCATCACCACGCCTGATGGGCAGATTGCCGCGGCCGCGGGGGAGCTGAAAAAATATCCGCTTAAAAATAAAATTATCTGCCATGCAAGCGGCGCGCTGCCCGCCAAAATTTTAGGCGTGAAGAATGCCGCCTCCGCGCACCCGCTTTGCGCCGTTGCAAGCCCGCGTGCAAGCCTTAAAAATATAACTTTTGTGCTGGAAGGCCCGGCCGCGCCCGCGCTTGCGAAAATATTTAAAAAGGCCGGCAATCCCGTTATAAAAATAAAGCCTGAAAATAAAATTTTATATCACGCGGCCTGCGTTATGGCGGGCAATTTAAACTTTGCGCTCTTGCAGGCGGCGGCGGATTTATTTAAAAAGGCCGCGATACCGCCTGCCGCCTGGCGCGGGCTGTTTGAGGCAAGCTGCAAAAACTTTTTTGAACAGGGCCCCAAAGCCCTTACAGGCCCGCTGGCGCGCGGCGACGCGCAAACGGTAAAAATGCATATTAAAGCCCTGCGCGGGCCGGCCAAAAATATTTATACGGCGCTTTCAAAAGCGCTTGCGGAGCTTAAATGACAAGCAAAATTGCAATGCTTACATGTTATGACTATCATACCGCGAAGATAATGGACGCCTGCGGCATTGATATGATTTTGGTGGGAGATTCAATGGGCATGGCGGTATACGGCCGGCCTACCACGCGCGGAGTTAAAATGTCCGATATGTTGCGCCACACGCGCGCAGTGAGCGGCGCGGTAAGAAACGCTCTCGTCATAGCGGATATGCCATATAAATCTTATAAAACGCCGGCCATTGCCCTGAAAAATGCGCGCAGGCTTATTAAAGAGGGCGGCGCAAAAGCCGTCAAGCTGGAAGGCGGGGTTGAAATTATTCCTCAAATAAAAGCTTTGGTTAAGGCCAAAATACCTATTATGGGCCATGCTGGGCTGCTGCCGCAGAGCGTTAGTAAAGAAAGCGGTTTTAAAGTGCAGGGGCGCGACAGGCAAAGCGCGGGCAAAATTCTGCGGGACTGCCGCGCCCTGCAAAAAGCCGGCGTTTTTGCGCTGGTTTTGGAGTGTATACCCGCCAAACTCGCGCGGGAAATAACTGCGAAATTGACTATTCCTACAATCGGCATAGGGGCGGGTAAATATTGCACGGGCCAGGTTTTGGTATATCAGGATATGCTGGGCCTTAATACCGGGCATACGCCGAAATTCGCCAAAAAATTTGCCGACGCCGGCGCGCTTCTGCGCAAAGCTTTCATGGCATATGTAAAAGAGGTAAAAGGCGGGAAATTCCCCTCGCGGGAGCACAGTTTTAATACAGATTATGATAAAAACGGTTAAAACGGTAAAACAGTTAAGGGCTGCGGTCGCCGCGTGGCGCAAGCGGGGCCTGAGCGTCGGTTTCGTGCCGACTATGGGTTTTTTGCACGCCGGCCACCAAAGCCTTATCAAAAAAGCCGCCGCGCAGAATGATAGGACGGTCGTAAGTATTTTTGTGAACCCGATGCAGTTTGGTCCGAAGGAAGATTTGGCCAAATATCCGCGCGATTTGGCGGCTGATAAAAAGGCTTGCGCGGCTGCGGGCGCGCATCTTATTTTTTGCCCCGAAGCGGGGGAGATGTACCCGCCCGCTTTCGCGGCCCGCGTTGAAATAAGCGGGGTGAGCGAAGGCCTTTGCGGCGCAAGCCGCCCCGGGCATTTTACCGGCGTGGCGACCGTGGTTGCTAAACTTTTTAATATCGTGCAGGCCGACAGGGCTTACTTCGGGCAAAAAGACGCGCAGCAGCTGGCCGTAATAAGGCGTATGGCGGCGGATTTGAATATTAATACGCGGATAATTTCTTGCCCCATAGTGCGCGGGAGCGACGGCTTGGCCTTAAGCTCCCGCAATGCTTATTTAAACGCGCGGGAGAGGCAGGCTGCGCTGTGCATAAGCCGCGCACTTGCCGCCGGCCGCAAAATGCTGGAGGGCGGCGCGCGCAGCGCTTTAAAAGTTGAAGCCGCTGTACGCGCAACGATAAACAAAGAGCCTTTGGCAAAAATTGATTATGTCAAAATAGTTGACCCGCAGACCATGCGGCCCGTGCGTCAGATTAATGGCGCGGTTTTGTGCGCTGCCGCGGTTTTTATAGGCAAAACAAGGCTTATTGATAATTTTATTTTCGGAGCTTAAAAAATGTTTTTATCCATATTAAAAAGC
The DNA here is from genome assembly GCA_031264445.1 of Elusimicrobiota bacterium. GTDB lineage: Bacteria > Elusimicrobiota > Elusimicrobia > Elusimicrobiales > Elusimicrobiaceae > Proelusimicrobium. The sequence continues at coordinate 4,634 of JAISDW010000078.1, read as the reverse complement.
AAAATTCACCGCGCGGTTGTGACGGGGACGGAGATTGATTATATCGGCAGCATAACAATATCGCAGGATTTAATGCGGGCCGCCGGTTTGCTTGAGTATGAAAAAGTGCACGTGGCCGATATTGACAACGGCAATCGCTTTGAAACCTATGTAATAAAGGGCCCGGCCGGCAGCGGGCAGATCTGCCTGAACGGCGCGGCGGCGAAACTGGTGAAGAAGGGCGATAAAATTATAATCATGGCTTACGCGCAGATGGAACCCGGCGAAGCGGCCGCATTTAAGCCGCGCGTGGTTTTTGTTGACGCGGATAATAAAATAACCTCCGTTAAAGACGGCGAGGAAGCCGGCGCGGTTTTCTGAAACTTTGCTCGCAATACTTCAACCGGACAGTTTACGCAATTTGCGCCATTGTACGCAAAAAATCCCCCGCATTTTATTGCGAAGGATTTTTGCATTATATTTGCTGCGTTTTTAGAACCTTACAAACTTAACCACATTAATTTCCACGCCCAGTTCTTTGGCGGTATTGTCCACATATTGTTTTACGGACAGCTTACCGTCTTTTATTGAAGGCTGGTCCAGCAGCACGACGTCTTTAAAGAACTTTTGTATCCTGCCGGGCACCATTTTTTCTATGGCCGCTTCGGGTTTGCCTTCGTTTTTTGCCTGTGTGATTGCGATATCTTTTTCTTTCTCAATCACTTCGGCGGGGACGTCGGCCTCGTTAAGATACTGCGCCACCATGCCCACGCCCTGCATAGCGATATTTTTGGCAAGCTCCACTATTTTGGCCTTATTTTCCGGCTTGCATTCATGGCCTTCCGGCTTGGTTATTTTCAGTTCAACCATGGCGGCTTTTTTGTTGTCGGTATGGAGGTAGTGGTTAATTACGCCGCAGCCTTCGGGCACAACCCAGCAGACCGCTTTTGTGAAGGAAACGTTCTCCCCGAATTTGGGCGCTTTCTCCTGTATGATTTTTTTGAGGCCCTCATCAGCTGTATAATCGGCTACGGCGGGGTTTGCAAGCATATAATCCGCTATAGCGTCTGTAAGGCCGATAAAATCCGGGGTTTTTGCCACGAAGTCGGTTTCACAGCCTAAGTAGGCCATTGCATAGTGTTTACCGTCGGTTTTAACGGCCACTCTGCCTTCTTTGGTTTCCCTGCCGGCGCGCTTTGCCATATCGGCAAGGCCTTTTTTGCGCAGGCAGACAATTGCCGCTTCAAGATCATTCTTGCTTTCGGAGAGGGCGTTTTTACAATCGGCTAAACCCGCGCCGGTTTTTTCTCTTAATGTTTTAATAAGTTCTAATATTGTCATCCGTAAACTCCTTGTTTAATCCGCGGAAGATTTTTTGGCCGGTTTCTTTGCCGGTTTCGCCGTCTTGGCGCCGGCGGTTTTCTTGGCCTTTTTTTCTTCGCGGCTGTGGTTTTTTTTCTCTTCAACTATTTCCTCTTCGCCGGCGGCTTCCTGCACGGCCGCTTCTTCGGTCGGGAGGGGGGAGGATTGTTCCTCAATATTAATGCCTTTGAGAGCCTCGGCCATTACGGGGTTTTCAACCGGTTTTTCTTCCGGAGCTGGGGCGGCTTCAACGGGCATTACGGTGACACCGGCGGCCTCGTTGCGGCCTTCAATTATGGAATCGGCCACAGCAGCGCAGAAAAGTTTTATTGACCTTGCCGCGTCGTCATTGCCCGGTATCGGCACGTCAATAATTTCCGGGTCGGCATTGGTGTCGCAGACGGCCACCACCGGTATGCCCAGAGTGCGGGCTTCCTTAACAGCGCCCTGCGTGTCAACGGGGTCTATTATGAACAATATATCGGGGAGGGATTTCATTTCCTTAATCCCGCCCAAAAGTTTGCGCAGGCGCGCGAGTTCCTTTGTAAGCCTTGAGGCTTCTTTTTTGGATATGGCGCGCATGAGGCCTTCGGCTTCCCATTTTTCAAGCTCGGACATTCTTTCAACGGATTTGCGCACCGTGGCGAAATTGGTCAAAGTGCCGCCCGGCCATTTTTCGTGTATGCAGGGGCAGAGGGCGCGCTCGGCCTCGGTCCTGATGGATTCCTGCGCCTGTTTTTTTGTGCCGACAAAAAGGAACTTCCTGCCTTTTTTGGCTTCTTCTTTAATATATGCGCAGGCTTTTTTGAGTTCTTTTGCCGTTTTCTGCAGGTCAAGTATGTGTACGCCGTTGCGCTCGCCGAATATAAAGCGGCTCATTTTGGGGTTCCATCTTGAGGTTTGGTGGCCAAAGTGCACCCCGGCCTCTAACATGGCTTTCATTGATATATTGCTCATTTTGTGTTTTCTCCTTGATTGGTTTTTGCCAGAATTCGGGCAGGGGCTGCCCGTGGCGGCAAATAACCAAGCAATCCGGCGGCGGCATTTAATTTGAGGCTTTTTGCGCCGCCCGCGCACGGAATTGCTTGAATATATTATATCATATTTCAGCTTGCCGCTTGCCGCCGTATTTGCGCCGCGCCGGCCTGCTTGCAATCTTTCCAAAAATTTGTTATATGTTAATTATATATAAACAATATAAACAAACGAACCAGTAAAAGCAGACTCTCAGCAAAAAATAAAAGCGCAATAAAGGCGGCCAGATATCAAGGGAGGTTCTGTAAATGCAAAAAAAGGGCGGCATACGCGAAATATTTAAAGATAATGTGGTGCGCATCGCAGTGGTTATACTTGTCATATTTATCGCTCTGCCTTTGTTTTTCAGGGATATGTCCAAGGACGCTGATGGCGCGCCGGTGCGGCAGGGCGGCATTACGGCGGCTTTGCCGCGGACGGGCATTATCGGCGCGGCCAAAAATGCCGCCAAAAATATTGTTGACAGGCTTGCGCGCGCCTATGGTTTTAAGGGCCCGCGCGTTATCCATGTGGAAGACAGAATTACAATCCAAAAACTTGACCCCGGCGTAGATTATGTTAAACTCATCGCGCAGGAGGCTGCCCGCGAGCGCGCCGCGATTGAAGAAAGGCAGGCCGCGCACGCGCAGGCCGAGCGGGAAAGCACGCCCGACTTCATTACCTTAAACGGCAAAGGGCCGTATGCGGTTACCACAGACGCCAAAGGCCGCAAAGTCGTTCTGCTGCCCGACGGTCCCGTACTTTACGAAAATTTTACTAAAAACAATATCAGCGCCGACGAAGTAAACGAAGCGCGCAAATACGCGCCAAAAAAACTTAAGGAGCGGCAGCTGATTGAAGCCGTGCAGTATGTACGCGACAATAATTTCCCGGGCGGCGTGGCCGAATTTTTCCAAAGCGGGGAATACGACCGTCAGTTTGCCGCGCCTGCCCGCAAAAGCGGCCGCGGCAGCAGCGGCAATATTAGTCAAGGTAAGAGCGGCAGAGGCGGCTCTAAAGGCGCGTTTGGTTTGGGCGGCGGTATTGACGTCGCGGCCGAAGGCGGCAACAGCGGTGCGCATAGTACGCGGCAAGGCGCGCGTGGCGGCCCTGACAGATATTACGGGAGCCATGCATTAGGCAATCATTTGCGCGATCAGATGCCCGGGTATGTTGCCAAGGCTAAAGCTGCGAGGACCGAAGAAGCAAAAGCGGAGGCGGCTTCCGTGGCGGAGCTTAAAGGTTTGATTACTTCGCCTCTTATCGGGGCATATATAGAAGCAAAAACAAATTTATACACAGATTCGATGTCCGGCGTACAGTCTTTAAGTGTTGTTAGTGATAGTAACAGTATCGTTACTATGGGCAATGAAAACATGGCTAAAATGACCGAGGCGCTTTTATGCGGCGGCAATGCCTGCAATAAAAAGTTTGAGGTCGAGCGTCCGGAAACTGGAGAAACTATATATAATCCTTGGAATATACAGACTGGCGTTTTTAGTAAAGGTGAAGGCCCGGCAGGGACTTTCTTAAAAAATAATAAAGAGACTTTTGAGAAATTTACTTCAGAATACTTGGACGATAACCGCTGGACTGATGTTGATAAGAAGTATAACGACGAATACCGTAAGCCTATTTTAAACGACTTAAAAAATGAAGGGCCTGTAGAAATAGCCGTGATAGACAGTATTGACGAGCCCAATATTAAATCCGTATCGGAAGATATTTATTACTATCAAACGGTTAATTATCTTTTTAAAGATCCGGACGGCAAAAATTATGCGGGGAATTTTGCCAAAAACGGCTCTTTGAACGGCCTTCTTAATCTTGAACCGGAAAAAAGAGGCAATGTGATTGTCTTCGCGCCTTCCAGAGAAGCCGAACAATGGTTTATAGACAAAGGTTTTACAAATGTAGTATTCATTGACGGCGTTGTGACTCCCGAGAATTTGGACGGGCTGGGCCTGCGGACGGCTGCAATAGTCAGGAAGATGATTGAAAACCGGCGGCGCGAAAGAGCGGCGCGGCAGCTTGCTGCTAAGAAGTAGATAAAGAGCGGTTTAACCCACGCGGTTTAGGCCTAAGGTCCTACAATTTTTTGGGTATTAAGGCCCTTGTGAATTTTGAAAGTTTGTTGTATTATGATTTTAGGCTGGCATTGCGTAGGCCCTTTTCCTCCTTTTGTAAAGGAGGTGCCTGAAGGGCGGAGGATTTAATGAAACGGGGGATGTGTGCGGCAAATTAGTTTCGTAAAACATACGACTTATATTAAATCCCTC
>JAISDW010000053.1 GCA_031264445.1 Elusimicrobiota bacterium | reverse complement strand
ATTATTCTCCTTGTCGGCAAAATATAACTTTTTATAAGTAATTATAAATAAGAAAGAGGATAAAGACAAGTAATATTTTAAAACGGGCCTGAAAAAAGTATGTGGAAGGATTAAAAGAGAGTGTGCAAAGAGAGTATGCGCCGAGGTTTTTTATATCCACCCTCACCCGCTCACTGCATTCGCCGCCCTCTCCCATCACGAAGGGAGAGGGAGAGAAAAAGGTACCTCTCTCTTGCTTGAGTGCCTTTTTTCTGTTTCCCTCTCCCGCTTGCGGGGGAGGGTTAGGGAGGGGGTGAGAAAAAGAGGCCTCTCTTGACCACCCCGTCCCCGCCTTCGCTTCGCCCGTCTTCGCTACGCTACGCCGTGGCTCGCTATGGCGAGGCCACCCCTCCATTGGAGGGGAATTAAGAGAGAGGGTGGAAGCAAAACTGCAAATTTTGACGCAAAGAACAAAAATGCTATAATCAGAACATGATTCAAATTTTATCCGCTAAAGCTATGATGCCGGCGATGATGGACATGCAAAACATGTTCGGCGCTGCCTTGCGGATAAAACCTTAAATCATTTTAAAATAAGAAATTTAAAACCCGTCAGGCAAAAGCCCGACGGGTTTTTTATTTGCGCAAAAACGCATCAGGAGAACAAAATGACAAAACAACACATAGAAACGCTGGCAGTATCCCACGGCTTTGAAATTGACAAAACCGGCGCAAGCAATCCGCCGCTTTATCTTTCAAACGCATATAAGTTCCAGGACGCAAAACACGCGGAAGAATTATTCGCGCTGAAAGCCGAAGGCTATATTTACACGCGGCTCAACAACCCGACAAATACGGTTTTGGAAGAAAGAATAAACGCGCTTGAGGGCGGCGCCGGCACACTGGCGACAGCCAGCGGGCACGCGGCGGAGTTTATGACTATTTGCGCGCTGGCCGAAGCGGGCGATGAAATCGTATCTTCAAACGCTTTGTACGGCGGCACTCATAATATGTTTGCGCATACTCTCAGGAGGCTTGGCATAAAAGTAAAATTTGCAAATGTTGCCGACCCGCTGGATTTTGAAAATTTAATAACGGATAAAACCAAAGCCATTTTTGCCGAATCAATCAGCAACCCGGGCTGCGAAATACCCGATTTTGAAGCAATATCCGCAGTGGCGAAAAAGCACAAAGTCCCGTTTATCGTTGACAATACCTGCATGACGCCGTATCTGTTCCGCCCGAAAGACTTCGGCGCGGATATTGTGATAAATTCCACGACAAAATTCCTTTCCGGCCAGGCGGCCGCAATGGGCGGCACCGCGACGGATTGCGGGACTTTTGACTGGAATAGCGGGCGTTTTGAAAGTTTTTGCCAGCCCGACCCGAGTTACCACGGTATAATCTGGGCAAAGGATTTCCCGCAGAACGCTTTTATACTAAAACTGCGCGCGCAGGTTTTGCGCGACGTCGGCGCGTGCCAAAGCCCGTTTAACGCCTATTTGACTCTGCAGGGTTTGCAGACTTTGCACGTGCGTATGGACAGGCATCTGGAAAATACGGCCAAACTGGTTGAATATTTAAAAAACAATCCCAAAATATCGTGGATAAAATATCCTAGCATTGAGGGCAATCCCTTCAGAAAAACGGCGGAAAAATATTTCAAAAAAGGCTTCGGCTCAGTTTTCAGCTTCGGCTTAAAAGGCGGTTTTGAGGCCGGCAAAAAATTGATAGAAAACGCAAAACTTTGCCTGCACGCGACAAATCTGGGCGACGTCAGGACGATAATAACGCACCCGGCCAGCACGACGCACAGCCAGCTCTCGGCGGAAGAAAAAATCAAAACCGGCGTCACGGACGATTTAATAAGAATTTCCGTAGGCATAGAAAATATTGACGATATTATTGCCGATTTGGAGCAGGCCGCTTTATGATACAAGTCTGCATTTTAAATTTAATGCCGACAAAAAAAGAGACGGAGCGGCAGTTTAAGTCTCTTTTCAAAAACGCGGGCGCGCGGGCAAAAATAACATGGCTCAGGACGGCAAGTTATAAAAGCAAAAGCACGCCCGCGGCTTATTTACAGTCAAAATATTTAACTTTTGAAAATATCAAAAAACGCAAATTTGATATTTTTATCATCACCGGCGCGCCCGTTGAAAATATGGCTTTTGAGGAAGTAAAATACTGGCGCGAGCTCGCGCAAATACTTGGGTGGACGCAAAAAAACAGCCTGTTTAATATTTTTATCTGCTGGGCAGCGCAGGCGGCTTTGTATAAATTTTACGGCATAAAAAAATATAAGCTGGCAAAAAAATATTCCGGCGTTTTCAAGCAGGAAATACAAAACTCGCGCTCGGTTTTTTATAAAGATTTTGAAAGCGGTTTTTCTATGCCGCATTCAAGGCATACGGCTTTAAAAAAGGCGGATATTCTGAAAAATAAAAAGCTTGTTCTTGAGCTTGCCTGCGGGCGGGAAATCAGCGTTGTATCAGGCAAAGACAAAAAGAATTTATACATAACCGGCCACCCCGAATACGCCGCCGGTACTTTGCACAAAGAATATCTGCGGGATTTAAAAGCCGGCTTAAAACCGGCCGTTCCCGACGGTTATTACCCGCAGAACAATCCGCGGCTGCGCCCGCGCAATGTTTGGCGCAAAGAGGCCGTAAAATTTTATAAAAACATAATAAATCATGTCTTGGAGTTAAAAGGAGAATAAAATGAAAACATTTAATGTCGCGATAATAGGCTGCGGCAATGTGGGCGGCGGCGCGGCAAAAATCCTGCTGGAAACCGCGCCCGAACTCAAAAAAAGAACCGGCGGCAAAGAAATCAGAATTAAAAAAATCATAACGCTGCACCCGCGGCGTCAAGCGAAAAAACACGGCCTTCCCCTGGAATTGTTTTGCGCCGACAAAACGGCAATTACCCGCGCGCAAAGCGACGCTTTTATAAAAGAAATTTTAAGCGCGCCTGATATAGATTTGGTTATAGAGACCGTCGGCGGCAGCTCAAACCGGCTGCACGCGCTGCATAAAAATATTTTAAAAAGCGGCAAGCATCTTGTGACGGCAAACAAGGCGATACTCGCGCGGCACGGCAGGGATATTTTTGAATACGCCAAAGCGCAAAATAAGTCCGTCGGCTTTGAGGGCGCGGTCTGCGGCGCGATACCGCTGATAAAAGTAGTGCGGGACAGCTTTACCGGCGATTTGATTCAATCCGTCGCGGGCATTGTAAACGGCACAAGCAATTTTATCCTGAGCCGGATGAACGAAAAGGGTTCAACATTTGAGGACGCTTTAAAACTCGCGCAGAAATCAGGATACGCCGAACTTGACCCGACTATGGATATTGACGGCACGGACGCGGCCAATAAATTGAAAATTCTGATACAGCTGATTTACGGCGTGGCTGCCACGCGGCAGAACTTCCCCGTCAAAGGGATTGAAAAAATAAGCAAAGAGGATTTTATGGTGGCCAAAAGCTTGCACAGCAGCATAAAACTGATAGCTTTTGCCGTCAAAACAGATAATAAAGTCTGGGCCTGCGTGCAGCCCGCCCTGATATCAAGCAAAGATTATTTATATAACGTAAACGGCGCAACAAACGCGGTAAAAATAGAGGCAAAATATTCCGGCCGGCATCTTTTTGTCGGGCAGGGCGCGGGCTCGGTTGAGACGGGCAGCGCGGTGGTCTCGGACATTGTTTTTATCGCCAAGCACGGATATATAAAAAATGTCAGCGAGCCCGCCGGCCCGGCTGGTGGCAGACTTGCGGATTTTAACAATTACCCCGCCTCTTATTTACTTATTATAAAAACGAAAGACAGGCCGGGCGTGATAGGCGCGGTCGGCACCGCAATAGGCGACGTCGGCATAAATATTGAAAACATCGCGCAAAGCGTGATTTCCGGCGATGATTGGTTTTTGCCGGTGGAAGTCAGCAAATGCACGGCTGCGCGTTTGGAAAAAGCCGTCGCGCTGATAAAAAAGCGCAAGCCGCGCCTTATCAGCGATTATAAATATCTGCCGATTTTTAAAGCATAAATTTTAAAGCGCGAAATTTATATATAATAAATATTAATGCGGGGGAATATGAAGACAAATATTTCGGTTTTAAAATTCGGCGGCAATACCCTGGCGAATAAAGAAAAAATTTTACTTGCCGTAAATCTTGTGCGCCGCAGGTATGAGGCGGGCGTAACGCCTGTGATAGTGGCCTCCGCCAACGGCAATATGACGGATATACTTCTGGATAATGCCTATTCCCTCAGCTCTGAGCCAAACAAGCGCGAGCTGGATATGCTTATCACAACCGGTGAGAGAATCAGCGTCGCCCTTCTTGCAATAGCTTTGAACGACGCGGGTTTGCCTGCGGTTTCGCTTACCGGCTCGCAAATCGGGCTTACCACAACGGCGCAGCACGCGGGCGCGGATATCAAGGCGCTCAAAAACGACCGTCTGCAAAAAGAGCTTGAGCAGAAGCATATCCCGATAATAGCCGGCTTTCAGGGCATTGGCGAGCATAAGGAAATCACCACGCTCAAACGCGGCGGGAGCGATGTTTCCGCCGTTTTTATAGCGAGCGAGCTTCGCGCGCCTTATGTTGAAATGATAAAAGACGTTGACGGCGTTTACAGCGAAGACCCCAATAAAAACGCAGGCGCGCAAAAACTTAATCTTCTGGATTTTGACGTGATGTACAAAATGGCTTTGGAAGGCGCGAACGTGCTGCACCCCGACGCCATACGGCTGGCCAAAGAAAAAAATATAAAAATCAAAATAGTTTACTACAAAACCGGCGAAGTCGGTACGGAGATACAATGACAACAAAAACTATAGGCGTATACGGCGCAAACGGCATAGTCGGCCGCCTGATGCTGAAAGAACTTGCGCGCCTGCCTCAGGCGCATGAAGTAAAAACCTTCGGCCGCGAAGACGATAAAACCCAAAAAGTTGATATCGCGGTTTTATGTACGGACGACGCCGTCAGCGCGGAGCTGCTGCCGATAGTCAGCGCGCAGGCGAAGTTTGTGATAGACATGTCCGCCAAATACCGCCAGACGGAAGGCGTGCCGCTTGTTATCCCCGAAGTCAACGCGGCCGCCATTACCAAAGACACGCGGCTTATCGCCAGCCCCAACTGCACTATCACGGGCCTGACAATGGCTTTAAACGCGCTGAAAAAAGATTATACGCTGCAGGAAGTGTTTTTTAGCTCATATCAGGCCATAAGCGGCGGCGGCAAAAAACTGCTGGAGGATTTTGCAAACCCATCCTCAAACTACCGCGCCAACTGCGTGCCGGTAATCGGCTCCATACAGGAAAGCGGTTTTACGTCGGAAGAAATTAAAGGCATAAACGAAATCCGCAAAATTCTGGATATGCCCGCAATCAAGGTGCGCCCGCACACCGTGCGCGTGCCCGTGGAAGTGAGCCACAGTTTAAGCGCGACGATTAAAGCCAAAGAAGATTTTGATTTACAGAAAGTTGCAGCCTTGCTTGCCGCGCACGCGGGCATAATTTGCGACGGCAAAATTTATACGCAGAAAGATATTGCCGGCAGGGACGAGGTTTTCTGCTCGCGCCTGCGGCTGGACCCGGAAGATAAAAATATTCTTTACATGTGGGTAACCCTTGATAATCTTTTGAAGGGCGCCGCGCTCAACGGCCGGCAGATAGCGCAGTATTTGCTGGAGCATTTTTTGAATGATTAAAACCCTCCTCAACGGCGCGCAGGGCAAAATGGGCGCGGCTATCGCGCAGATTATAGAGGCTAATCCCGACTATAATATGCAGATAACCGCCCGTCGCGACGACGGCCTGCGGCAGGGCGGCGAAGACTTTGATTTGGTTATAGATTTTTCCCGCCCGTCGGGCGCTCAGGACGCTTTTGAAATTGCGCTGGAACGCAAAGCCGCTTTTCTTACCGGAACCACGGGCCTGCCGGCGGATTTTACCACGCGGCTGAAAGAAGAGCGGGCCATACCGGTTTTTTATTCGCCCAATGTAAGCATAGGCATGCATTTGTTTACCAAACTTGCGAGGGAAGCAAATAAACTTTTTGCCGTATATACAAAAACTTTGCACGAAAGCCACCACGCCCAAAAAAAAGACGCGCCCAGCGGCACTGCCAAAAGTTTGGCGGCGGCTTTATCCTTCCCGCAGGAGCAGATTACTTATGAGCGCGCGGGCACGGACCCGGGCACACATGCCATAAAATTTACTTCCCAGTATAAGGACGAAGAAATTTCTTTATCGCACCGCGCGCTGGACAGGGCTTTATTCGCATATTCGGCCATAATAATCGCGCGCTGGCTTGTGCGCCAGAAACCCGGGTTTTACGATATGGACGCCTTTGCCGGAGGCTCTGCGGGAGGCCAAAAATAATGAAAATACATTTTGTAGGCATAGGCGGCATAGGCATGAGCGCACTGGCCCAGCTGCACGCCATGGCCGGGGAAGAAGTGACCGGCTCAGACAGGCTTATAAACAAAGGCTTCACAAAACTGCCCGTGTGGGAATGCCTTACAAAACTCGGCATAAAAATTTATCCGCAGGACGGCAGCGGCATTGATGAAAAGACAAATGCCGTGGTGCTGACTTCTGCAATAGAACCCGATAATATAGAAATTGCAAAAGCAAAGCAGCTTGGCATACCTGTTTTGCACCGCTCTGACCTGCTTGCAAAACACGTTAAGGAATCCTGGACTATAGCAATATCCGGTACCAGCGGCAAAAGCACCACAACCGCCATGCTTTTTGAAATTTTGAGACATGCCGGCAAAGACCCTTCGCTTATTACCGGCGGGGTTTTGCTTTCGCTGCGGCGGGAGGGATGCTTCGGCAATATTCATAAAGGCAAAAGCGATATTTTAGTGATAGAAGCCGACGAAAGCGACGGCACCCTCGTCAATTATCACCCAAAAATAGGCGTAATGCTTAACCTCGCCAAAGACCATAAGGAACTGGACGTGCTGAAAGGGTATTTCCAGAAATTCAGCATAAACTGCGGCACTTTTATTATTAATGAGGAAGAAAAACTTCTTAAAAAAATCGCTGGCCAATATAAAACTTTCGGCCTCAAAAAAGGCGGCGTGCACGCGCGGGATTTGAAGCTGACGGGTTTTGGTTCAATTTTCACAGTTGAAGGCGTGCCTTTTAAACTCAATATCCCGGGCGAGCATAATGTTAAAAACGCTTTGGCGGCAATCGCCGCCGCGCGCGAAGCCGGCGTTGATTTAAATACGGCAAGCGAAGCGCTGGCGGATTTTAAGGGCGTTTACCGCAGGTTTAATACCGTCGGCCTTGTCAATAATATAGAAGTGGTGGACGATTTTGCGCACAATCCGCATAAATGCGCGGCCGTGCTTAAGGCGGCGCATCTGCGCGGCAAGCGGGTTTTGGCGTTCTTCCAGCCGCATGCTTTTGCTTCGGTGCAGCTTTTGAAGGACGAGTTTATAGAAGAATTTTCCAAAAATATCAAAAAAGACGATACACTTTATCTGGGCGAAATTTATTATGCCGGCGGCACAATCCCGCAGGGCGTAAGCAGCAAATGGATTTACGACGGGCTCAGGAAGAAAAAGATTAATGTCAAATACTCCGCGCGGCGTGATAAGTTTATCGCCGCCATTGCGCGCGCAGCCAAACCCGGGGACGTGGTTTTGGTGCTCGGCGCGCGGGACCCTACGCTTACGGATTTCGCGAAACAAATCTTCAAAGCAATCCAAAATAAACAGGCAAATCAGGCCTGAAATTGCGGGCGTGAATGCACAGCCTTGCCGCAATAACTGAAAAGACGACAACTACTATATTGCCGTAGGACCTTTGCCGTCATGCTGAACTTGTTTCAGCATCTGCAGTAAACCACAGACCCTGAAACAAGTTCAGGGTGACAACAAACGACTGTTCCATAATAAATTAGCAATGACGGCAAAGACTTAAAGCTTGCATTCCTTCCCAGATTACAATCTTTGCGCATGGCCTGCCAAATCAATACTCTGCCTTTAATTCGGCAGGCCCGATTATTATAACTTTCATGTTGAGCCTTTGGAATACGGATAAGGAGTTTCCTGTCTATCCTTTATTTTTTATTGACTTTATTGTCAGCATGTTTTATAATAAAATTGTTAGATACTGCTGTCAAAGTAATTATTTTAAGTCTCAAACAAAAATTTGATTCAAGGAGTAACAATATGAGACAACGACCAACGACCAACGACCAACGACCAACGACCAACGACCAACGACCAACGACCAACGACCAACGACCAACGACCAACGACCAACGACCAACGACCAACGACC
>JAISDW010000051.1 GCA_031264445.1 Elusimicrobiota bacterium | reverse complement strand
ATTATTCTCCTTGTCGGCAAAATATAACTTTTTATAAGTAATTATAAATAAGAAAGAGGATAAAGACAAGTAATATTTTAAAACGGGCCTGAAAAAAGTATGTGGAAGGATTAAAAGAGGCCTTTCCTATCACGAAGGCAAGGTTCTGCTTTTGGATATATGAGCAGTTTTCTCCCTTTCGTAAAGGGAGTACCGGCGCAGCGTAGCGAAGACGGGGAGGGATTTAATATAGATTTTATTAAACTGAAGCTTTAAGGCCATTAAATCCTCCGGCGCTTCGGGACAATTGTCCCTTTGCGCCACCTCCTTTACTAAAGGAGGAAAAAAACATGCACTCTGCGTCACTATTACTAGCCTCTTTACTAAAGTCTAAATGTCCAAAAACAGAATAAGGCCTTAGTAAGGTATAAACCGGCAAAACTAATTTAATGCGCCCGCGCCTCATAAAAAACCGATAAATGGTGTCAGCTTTGCGCCCAATTCCAATCCGAATTTTCTATAATCTAATATATGACAGAAGAACTCAGAACAAAACTGGAAAATTTGGATAAAGAATATTCCCAAAAAATCGCCGCCTGCGCCGAAGCCTCGGCTTTGCAGGATTTGCAGGTGGCCGTCCTCGGGCGCAAAGGCGCGCTGACGGAGCTGCTCAAAAGCCTCAAAGACATGCCGCTGGAAGACAAAAAAATCTTCGGCCCTTTGAGCAATGATTTAAAAAATAAACTTGCCGCCGCTTTTGAAACGCGGCAAACCGCGCTTGAAGCCGCGCGTATAAATGCCGAGCTCGCCAAAACCGATATAGATTTAACCCTGCCCGCGCAGACTTTTGACAAAGGGCGCAGGCACCCGCTTTCCGTCGCGCAGAAGCGCATGACGGATATCCTCGCCCGCATGGGGTTCGTATGGGCCGACGGCCTTTTTATAGAGGATGAAGAGCATAATTTTGACCTCCTTAATATCCCCGCAAACCACCCCGCGCGCGACGTGCAGGACACTTTTTTTATCAAAAATACGCAGAGGAAGGATTTTGTATTGCGTACCCACACTTCGGGCGTGCAGGTGCGCACCATGAAAAAGCAAAAGCCGCCCATACGCATAATTGCTCCCGGGCGCGTTTTCAGGAGCGATTCCATTGACGCCACGCATTCGCCCGTTTTCCACCAGATTGAGGGTCTGTATGTTGACAAAAATGTAAGTTTGGCCGATCTTAAACGGGATTTAACGGTATTTATGCAGGGATTATTTGGAAAAAGCGCGCAGGTGCGGTTTAGGCCGTCTTTTTTCCCGTTTACCGAGCCCAGCGTTGAAGTTGACGTAAGCTGCGTTTTCTGCGCGGGCAAAAACGCGGCCTGCGCGGTGTGCAAAGGTTCGGGATGGAAGGAGATGCTCGGCGCAGGCATAGTGCACCCTAATGTGCTGCGCAATTGCAGCATAGACCCTGAAGAATACAGCGGCTATGCTTTCGGTATGGGTATGGAGCGGCTGGCAATGTTCTCGCTCAATATCAAAGACATCAGGGCATTTTACGAAAACGACGCCCGCGTGCTGGAGCAATTTTAAATGAAAATACTTTATTCATGGCTTAAAGATTATATTGATGTCAGCCTCGCTCCGGCGGAGCTGGAGAAAATGTTTACCGCTTTGGGCATAGAGGTGGCGCAAATCCAAAATACCGGCGCGGATTTTGAGGGCGTTTATGCCGCGCGCATAGAAAAGATAGAGCGGCACCCTAATGCCGATAAACTTTCGCTCGTCACGCTTGCGGGCAAAGACGGCACGCAGCGCGTGGTCTGCGGCGCGAAGAATCTTGTGCAGGGCGATATGATACCGCTTGCGCGCGTTGGCGCGCGTTTGGGTAAAAACGTTCTGGAAGCCGCGCAAATCCGCGGGATAGTCAGCGAAGGCATGATTTGTTCTGCCGACGAGCTCGGCCTTACAAATACGCGCCAGAAGGGTATAATGGTGCTGGATAAAAATACGCCCGTCGGGCAGGATATCGCCGCGCTTTACGGCCGCGCGGATATTGTGTTTGATTTGGAAATCTCTTCCAACCGGCCGGATTTGCTTTCGCATCTGGGCATCGCGCGGGAGCTTGGCATTTTGCTTAATCTGCCGCTTAAGAAGCCGGATTATAAGGCGGTGCAGGGCGCGGGCCCCACGCTCAAAATCAATATTGAAGCCGTCGCCGAAGGCTGCGCGCGTTACGCGGGCCGCAGCATAAAAAATGTCAAAAACACGCAGAGCCCGCAGTGGCTGCGCGAAAGGCTTGCCGCAATGGGCGCAAACCCCAAAAACGCTTTGGTTGATATTACCAATTATGTGCTTTATGATATCGGCTACCCGCTGCACGCCTTTGACGCCGACAGGCTGGAATCGGGCGAAATCAATGTGCGCTGGGCGGCCGAGGGCGAAGGCTTCACCGGCCTTGACGGCGTTGAGCGCGTTTTAACCGCGCAGACGCTGGTAATTGCCGACGGCAAAAAACCCGTCGCGCTGGCCGGCGTTTTGGGCGGCCGCGCTGACAGTATTGGCGAAGACACAAAAAACGTCTTCCTTGAAGCCGCGTGGTTTTACCCGCCCGCGATAAACAAAACCGCAAAAAAACTGGGGATTTCCACCGAAGCCTCCCAGAGGTTTGAGCGCGGCGTTGATATTGAAAGCTGCTTAAAAGCTATGGCGCTGGCAACAAAACTTATAACTGAAATCTGCGGCGGCGAAGTTTCCGAGATCAATGATGTTTATACGGCGAAATACCGGCCGGCCGTAATCAATTTTAAACCCGAGGATATTGCAAAAATCCTGGGCATGGATATCGGCGAGGAGCGGCTTAAACAAATTTTCACCCGTCTTGCCGCGGAATTTGAAATACGGGGCGATACTTGGGTTTTTACCGCGCCTTCATACCGGCGCGATTTAAACCACAAATGGGATTTGGCGGAGGAAGCCGCCCGCTACCACGGCCTTGACAATCTTGCCTCGGGCGAAATCCGCGGCACGCGCGCCGCGCTTTATTTTGCGGAAAACCCAAAAAGCGTTGACATCGGCGAAAGGCTGGCCGGCAGTTTGGTTTCGCTCGGTTTTTTTGAATGCAGGAATTTTGATTTTGTCTCGCTCAAAGATATAAACGCCTTCGGCTTTGACGCCAAAAACGTACCCGAAATCAAAAACCCGCTGGCCGCGGGCATGGAATTTATGCGGCCCGCGCTGCTGGCTTCGCTGCTCAAAAATATTGAATACAACCATCGTCAGAGCCGCGCCGATTTGGCTTTGTTTGAATACGGCAAAACTTTCGCGCTGCAAAAAGGCTACCCGCAGGAAAGCTGGGCGATAGCGGGCGCGACTACTGGCCTTACGCCGCGCATAAAATTCTTTGGCGCGGCGCAAAAGCCGGCGGATTTTTATTACATAAAAGGCGCGGCGGAATTTTTGCTTGAAGGCTTTGAAAATATTGCGCTTAAGCCCTGCGCAAACGCGCCGGTTTTTATGCACCCCAAAATCTGTATGGATATAATTATTGAAGGCAAAAGCTGCGGCGTTTTAGGCAAAATCCACCCGCTGGCCGCAAAGGCTTACGGCATCAAAACCGACGTCTGGGCTTTTGAGTTCGGCGTAAAAGCGCTTGAGCGGCAGTTTGACGCGCAGAAGTTCAAAGCCGCGCGGGATATAAATATTTATCCGTCCTCGCGCAGGGATTTGTCGGTGCTGCTGGACAAGACGGTTAAATTTGAAAGCGTGCGCGCCGTACTCGCGCAGGCCGCGCCGGCGGCAGGCTGCGCGCTGGTTGATTTATACGAGGGCGCGGGCGTGCCCGAAGGCAAAAAAAGCATAACGCTGCGTTTTGAATTTTCCGCGCCGGATCATACTCTTACGGATCAGGAAATCAGCGCGCAGATGGCAACGGCGCTGGGCTCGCTGCAAAACAGGCTGGGCGCCGCACTGAGATAATATGGACGATAAATATAAACAGCTGCATTTGCTTGTTGATCAGATTTCCGCGCGTTTGGCTGAAACGGAGCAGGAAAATATCGTGCTGCGCGCAAAGGTGCGCGCGCTGGAATCTTCCCTGCGCGTTATGGAAAGCGCGCAGGCCGCCGCGAAAGCGCTTAAGGAATGGAAGGATTTGACGACCGCGATACTCAAAAAATTGTATGCTAAAATAGACAGGGAGATTGAAAAAATAGAAGCGCGCTCCTCCGCGCCGCAGACGGGTGGCAAATGAACGACGAAAAAGAACCTATAAGCCTTACGGTGCGCCGTATAGAAATTGACGACGTCTGGTTTGACGGCGTCGGCCCGCTGGAAGTTATGGAAATCGCGCGCGACGTTGAGGGCAGGATAGAAAAAATTTCAAAGGACAAGAATACTGTTGATACTCTTAAACTTCTCTTGCATACCATAATGTATTATGCAGTAAAAGCCCACATAAAAACCAACAACGCAGGCAATAAAACCAAAGAAGACAATAAACAGCTTGCCGCGGCCATAGAAAAGCTGGACCGCGCGCTTAACAGCCTGCCTCTGAAATAAAGTCCTTGCGCCGTCATTGCTTATAAGCCTTGCATTGCTTATATCCGTAATGACGGTTTAAGAAGGGCCGTTTTCCTTCTTACGTAAAGTCAGCCCCACCTTACTCCATCTCTGATATATCCCCTTGCGCCGGCGGGATTGATTTGATATAAAAAATAGAAGTTTATTTTTAAATCAATGAGGAGATACAAATGTATATCAGCAAAAAGGCTTTTACTCTGATTGAGTTATTAGCCGTTGTTTTAATTATCGGCGTTCTTGCCGCTGTCGCGCTTCCGCAGTATCAAAAAGCCGTAAATAAAACCCGCGCGGCGGGCGTAGTATCAAAAATAAATACGCTTTTTCACGCTATAGAGAGGTATGCGCTTACTTATGGATCGCGGCCTGTTTTGCCCGTTTTGCCTACAGCGCGGGAAATAAACGCCGTTCTTGATATCCAATTCCCCGAGGAAGCCGAAAGCGGGTTTATTTATTATAAAGATTCTTACATGGCAATACGCTATGATACGCCCGGCCTCAGGTTTGTTATAGCAAAAGGTTTGAGAAACAACGGCTCATCAATTACCGTAGAAAAGTACGGCTTAAATACCTGCTGGGCTTACGATGAAGGGAAAAGGGATAAACGCGGCCAGGACGTCTGCCAGGCTTTGTGCGGGGCGGACAAACTTTCCAAGGAATGGGGTAATCTTTCGTATTATATTTGTAAACTATAGATTAAAGATTTATAATTAAAACCGTAATAATTAATCTTTGGTTTTACCGGAAAATAAGATTTTTGTTAGCCTGTGGATCCCGCCGCATAAATACGGCGCGGACGGTTCTTTTGCGCCGCCGCTCTTTTGCTATAATTAATGTATGACGGATTTTTTTGAATCACAGCGCGCGCAAAACGCGGCGGCGGCAATGCCGCTGGCGGCGCGTCTTGCCCCGCAGACTTTGGACGACTTTGCCGGCCAACAGGAAGTGCTGGGCGCTGGCAAAATGCTGCGCCGCCTCATAGAGGCGGACAAAATAGCCTCCGCCGTGTTTCACGGCCCGCCCGGGGTGGGCAAAACCGCGCTTGCGCGTTTTATAGCGCGCTCCACCAAAGCGCATGTCAGCGAGCTTAACGCCGCCGCCGCCGGTGTGGCCGATTTAAAAAAAGTCATAGACGCCGCGCGCCTGCGGCTGGAAAATAATCTCGGCGAGAAGCGCACCCTTCTGATACTTGACGAAATCCACCACTTCAACAAAACGCAGCAGGACGTGCTGCTGCCCAGCGTTGAAAGCGGGCAGATAATCCTTATAGGCCTCACTACCGAAAACCCGTATTTCTATATAAACAACGCACTGCTTTCGCGCTTTTCGGTTTTTGAATTTAAGCCGCTCTCGCGCGAGGATTTGGCAAAAATCGTCAGGCGCGCCGCCGCCGCGGAAAATTTTGAAATCGAGCCGCCGGCGGAGGATTTTTTAATAACCCAGTCCAACGGCGACGCAAGGCGGCTTTTAAACGCTTTGGAACTTGCCGCAATCACCACGCCTTACGAGGGCGGGCCGAAAAAAATCACTCTGGATATCGCCAAAGAATGCATACAAAAACGCCAGCTTAATTACGATAAAAAAGGCGACGGGCATTACGATATAATATCCGCCTTTATAAAATCCATGAGAGGCAGCGACCCCGACGCCGCGGTTTACTGGCTTGCGCGCATGCTGGAATCCGGCGAGGACCCTCGGTTTATCGCGCGGCGCATTTTTATTTGCGCGGCTGAAGACGTCGGGCTGGCCGAGCCTTCTGCCCTGCTGCTGGCCCAGGCGGCTTTCAAAAGCGCGCAGGTGCTCGGTATGCCCGAGGTGCGCATACCGCTGGCGCAAGCGGCGGTATATGTGGCGTGCGCGCCAAAATCCAATGCGGCTTATCTGGCCATAGACGCTGCGCTGGATGAAGTCAGGAACGGTCCCCGCCGCGACGTGCCCGCGCATCTGCGCAGCGGCATGAAGAACGAAGGCTATAAATACGCGCATGATTTCCCCGGCCATTATGTGGAGCAGGAATATATGCCGCAGCCGAAGAAATTTTATAATCCGACTGTGCAGGGCCGCGAACGCGCGATAAAAGAACGCCAGGAACAATTGCGCAAAAAGGGGCAATAGCAGGGAAATTGCTAGAGAATAGTTTCTGCGTAAAAAGCGGATATCAGAGAAGTATATTGATGGAAAGAGAGAAAAATTAAAAATGAACGCGCCTTTGCCCTTTGACAAAGAAAAAGTTTTCAGCGTAAGCGAAATCAGCCTCGTTATTAAAGAGATGCTGGAAGGCGTTTTGGCCGGCGTCAGTGTAGAAGGGGAAATTTCAAACCTCAAAACCGCGGCCAGCGGGCATGTTTATTTTGACCTTAAAGACGGCGGGGCCCTGATTTCCGCGGTTATGTTCAAAGGTTACGCGCGCGGCGCGAAACTCAAAGAAGGGGACCAGGTTTTGGTTCGGGGGGATCTTTCCTGCTATGTCAAAAGCGGGCGCTACCAGATAATAGTAAGGTCCGTATCCGTGCAGACGCAGGGGAATCTTTATCTTGAATTTGAGAAGCTTAAAGCCAAACTCTCCGCCGAGGGCCTTTTTGACGCGGCGCGCAAAAAACCGTTGCCCAAATTCCCCGCGCGTATCGGCGTGATAACTTCCCCTACGGGCGCGGCGGTGCGCGATATTTTATCCGTGCTGCGCCGGCGCGGACGCAATCTGGAAGTTATTATCGCCCCCGTCCTAGTACAGGGCGAAGGCAGCAGGGAGCAGATATGCGAAGCCATTGCCGCTCTCAATAAACTCAAACCGGCCGTTGACGTGCTTTTGCTGGGTCGCGGCGGCGGCAGCATAGAAGACCTTTGGAGTTTTAATGAGGAAATCGTAGTCCGCGCCGTGGCAGCCAGCGGGATACCGGTAATCTCCTGCGTAGGGCACGAGACAGATTTTACTCTTACCGATTTCGCCGCCTCGCTGCGCGCGCCCACGCCTTCCGCCGCGGCGGAACTGGTGGTGGAAAACGCCAAAAATACTTTTACGCATATTGCGCAGTTAAATAAAATGCTTTTGCAGGCTATGGTTTTGAAGTACGAGGGCCTCGCCGCGCGTCTGCAAGCCGCCGCGCGGCATAAAATACTGCGCGAGCCGCGCTTTATCTTTGAGCCGCGCGAACAGCGTCTTGACGATCTTGTGGAAGGCCTTCAAAAAAATATGGCACTGCGCATAAAAGAAGCGCAGAGCGCGCTTCAAACCGCCTGCCACAGGCTGAGCGCGCTTAATCCCGCCTGCGTCTTAAAACGCGGGTACGCCATAGTGCGGCGGCTGGACGACGGCAAAATAGCGCGCACCGCGCTGAAAGGGGAAAAACTTACCGTGGAAACGGCGCAGGATTTATTTGAGGTGGAAACTTTATGACCAAACAAAATACGTTTGAAGCAAAACTCGCGCGGCTGGAGGAGATTGTTAATATCTTAGACGGCGAAAGCCTTAATCTTGACGACGCGGCCAAACTTTTTGAAGAAGGCGTGGCGCTTTCAAAAGAACTTTCGCTGAAACTTAAAGAAGTAAAATTTAAGGTTCAAACCCTTAAAGCAAAAGGCGCTGAACTTGAGCTTGAACCCTTTGACGACGGGCAGAAATAATATGCAAAAGCTGCGGCTGGATAATGCTCTCGTGGAGCAAAAATTCGCGCCCAGCCGCGCAAAGGCGCAGGCAATGATTATGGCAGGCGTTGTGCTCGTCAACGCGCAGCCTGAAACGCGGGCCGACCGCGCGATTAAGCCGCAGGATATTATCACGCTCAAAGAAAACCCGTGCCCTTATGTCTCGCGCGGCGGGCTTAAGCTGAAGGCCGCTTTGGACGGGTTTAAAATAGACGTAAAAAATAAAATATGCGCCGATATCGGCGTGGCGACGGGCGGTTTCAGCCACTGTATGCTGCTTGAAGGTGCAAAAGAAGTTTACGGTATAGACGTTGGCAAAGGCCAGCTGGCGAGCGAGGTCGCGGCCTTTAAAAATTTTATCTTCCGCCCGCAGACTAATGCGCGGTTCCTTAGGACGGATATGTTCCCTTGCAAGTTTGAAGTAGCGGCGGTGGATGTTTCTTTTATATCTCTCAAAATGATAATGCGCCCGCTGCTTGGCTGTATGGAGGGCGGGGCCGACGTGGTTTTTTTAATTAAGCCGCAGTTTGAACTCAGCCCCAAAGAAGTGCCCGGCGGCATAGTGCGCATCGAGGAAAACCGCCAGAAAGCTCTGGCGCTTGTGCGCGGATATTTTGAGCGGGAAGCCGCGCGGGATTTTGACGCGCGCGAATGCGGGTTTATGCCTTCCCCCGTCAAAGGCATGCACGGCAATACCGAATACCTGTGGCATGTAAAAACCGGCCGGATTTAAAACTAAAGCCCCAGCTCGCCCGCGATATCCTGCATGGCTTTTAGGGCCAGCGCGGCGAAATCTTCAATCGGCATACCCAGTTTTTCGCACTCAAGAATGCTTTCGCGGCTTACTGACGCGGCGAAAGATTTTTCCTTCATCCTCTTGGTTATGGATTTGACTTTGACGGAAGCCAGCTTTCTGTCCGGATACACATAAGCCGTTGCCGTAATGAGGCCGGTAATTGTTTCGCCAGCGGCCAGAGCATGGTCCAAAACCGTGGAACGCGCCCTTATGCCAGCTCGCTCATTATGCGCTTCTATGGCGCAAATGGCCTCCTCCGGCAGTTTGCCGGCCAGCATGCCGCGCGCAAGCGTGCCATGGATTTCCATAAGGTCGCCTTTAAGCGCGGCGGCTTCCACGTCAATATCGTGCAGTATGCCGGCGTTTTGCCAGGTTTCGGTATCTGCGCCCAGCTTTCGGGCGAGCGCCGCCATAACCGCGCCGGAGGCTATGCAGTGCTTTATCATATTTTCGTTTTTTATATTTTCCCTGAGCAGGGTTAAGGCTTCGGCTTTATTCATAATCTCTCCAATTTAGTAAAATTTAAGAAATGGAACAATTTATATCTTACAAAAAATCTAATTTCGGCGGGGCGTTTTTCTTTTTGGATAAAGAACAAAAGGCCGCGCTGGGCGCGGTTTACGCTTTCTGCCGTGCGGCCGATGATATTGTTGACGACGGCCTGCCGGACGCCGCCGCGCGGCTGGCGGCCCTGCGCGAAGGTATAGAAAATATTTTTGCCGGCCGCGCAAATAATGCGCCGGAGCTTGCCGCCGCAATCGGTAAGTATAAGCTGCCAAAAATTTATTTTACGGATTTGCTTGACGGCATGGCGAGCGATCTGCGGGCGCAGGTGCGCTTTAAAACTTATGAAGATTTGCATTGGTATATGTATCGCGCGGCCGGCGTGGTCGGGCTGATGTGCGTAGAAATTTTTTGCTGCAAAAGCCCAAGGTCGCACGCCTATGCTGCCGCGCTGGGCGAGGCGGTGCAGTTCACAAATATCCTGCGCGATATTGAGGAGGACGCTGCCGCCGGCCGCCTTTATATCCCCGAGGAAGACCTGCGGAAATTCAAACTGACGCAAACCGATTTGCTGCAGCCGGCGGTATCGGCCCCGCGCCTTGCGCCGCTTATGGCTTTTGAGTTTGAAAGGGCGCGCGGCCTTTACGCGCGCGCGGCGGCGTTGCTGCCTAAAAAAGATTTTGCGGCCCTTTTGCCGGCGCGCGCCATGGGCAATATTTACCGCGCGGTTTTGGAGAAGCTGCAAAAAACCCCTTGCCGTTTCAATGGCAAAAAGGTAAAGTTAAGTAAATTGGAGAAACTTTATATTTTATACCAAACCTGGAGAGCAAAGCCGTGAAACCCCTTCTCGCAACCTTGATATTTCTGAATTGCGCCGTTTTTTCCGCCGCGTATAATGCGTGTCTCATGAAAGGCAAGGAATTTTTTGACGAACGGGATTACTCCCGCGCGGAAGAAGCGCTTAAAACCTGCCTTGCCGCCGCGCCCAATGATACGGATTCTTTAATCAGCCTTGCCAGCGTGCAGATGAAGCTTGGAAATTTTACGGAATCAGAAAATAATTTTAAGGCGGCCGCGCGGCTGCTGCCGCCCGACTCGCCTTATATAGCTTATGTAAATTCGCTGCTGGGCGATATCGCTACGCGCAAGCCGGACCTTAAGGCGGCCGCATTTTTTTATGACGCTGCTCTGCGCGTTGAGCCGGCCAATATCAACGCGCTTGTCGGCAAAGGCGTAACGGAAGAATTCGCGGGCCGCACGCGCGAAGCGGCGGTTTATTTTAAACGCGCCCTTGCGGTGGATTTCACCAATATCGCCGCGCGCGAAAGGCTTATCGCGCTTGAGCCCGATATTCTTGATAATAACGAGCTGCTGCTCATGCTAAAAGAGCGTAATATTATAGATCCCGCCGCGCTGAACTTTACGCGCGCGGACGAAGATCTTCTGCGCAAAATTATAATTCTGGAAAAGGACAGCGGCATAGAATACCTTACCTCAAAATACGGCGGCGCGCTGCCGAAAGGTTTTGTGGTGGAGCGCAACAGCGGCAAAATCTATGTGCGCAAAATGCTTACTTATGTGGGATACAAGGATTTGATAGCGCAGCTCTCGCGCGACGCCAAGCAGTTTTTAGTGGGCAAAGGCGTATCGCCCGGCAGCATTTTTAAACTGCGCGATTATAACGGCCGTGATATTTTTGACGCCGAAGGCAATCTTACCGACGAAGGTATGGCGGCCTATACAAAAAGTTTGGACGGGCAGAAGGCTTATTTCCTCCAGGGTGAAATTACGCCCGCCACACAGGCGGAAATTGACAGACTCGCCAAAGCCTATTTGAAACGCGGCTACAGTGAAATCACCTTTCCTGCGGAGTTCCTTTATTTGCTGCGCCACACGCGCTGCAGCGAGGAAACTTTAGTTAAGGATGTCTATGTGCGCGTAATAAACATAGACTCCGAACATAAAAGAGTGTTTGTGGTTTCCGATCCAAACCTTGCTCGCGTGCCGGAAATCCCTGCCAGCCTGCCTTTGGGATACATTTTGGATTACCGCCAGAGCTATCACGAAAGAAAACGCGGCGGCGGCGCGCCGGTGCAGTCGTCCTCGCCCTTTGGCAGGGGCGGGGGAGTAGAGCTTAAACTCTGCAATAAAGACGGCACGATTTTAGGCGACAGTCTGAAGGATTTGGCGCGTCAGGCCAAAGAAAATGCCGCTGCCCGCGGCCGCTAATCCAGTTTAAAAACCCGCATTGTGTTTTG
This sequence comes from Elusimicrobiota bacterium, assembly GCA_031264445.1. Lineage (GTDB taxonomy): Bacteria > Elusimicrobiota > Elusimicrobia > Elusimicrobiales > Elusimicrobiaceae > Proelusimicrobium. The sequence goes on along the minus strand of JAISDW010000051.1, from coordinate 15,025 downwards.
CGTCGTAATATCGGCGGTTTTTGCCAATGTTTCCCCTACCGCTGCGGCCAGATCGGCCGCGATTTCGGGGATATTTGCGGGCTCGTTCCTTTTACCGCGTTTGGACTGCGGCGGCAGGTAAGGGCAGTCTGTTTCCACCACCAGGTTTTTCAGGCCGGCTTTTTTAAAAGTTTCGCGCAAATTAGCATTTCTTTTGTATCCCACAATACCGGTGACGCCTAACAAAAAACCCATGTCAAGCGCTTTGACCGCGTCCTGCCAGCGGCCGCTGAAACAGTGCATAATGCCGCCCGCGCAGTTTGCATTTTTGAGCAGGGCAAACATATCGTCATAGGCTGAATAATCATTTTCCGCCGTGGCTTTGCGGCAGTGCAGCACAATCGGTTTTTGCACTTCGGCGGCAAGTTTTAACATAACCTCAAAAACATAATGCTGTATTTCTTTGGGGGAAGATTCAAGATAGGCATAATCCAGTCCCGCCTCACCCACGGCGCGCGCCGCGGGCGCGGCAAGTAAAGTTTTAAGCCGCGCCGGGAAATCTTCTTTAAAATCCTTTGCCCGTATCGGATGCAGGCCCAGCGCGCAGTAAATTTTTTCAGGGTACGCGGCGGCTAAATCAAGCGCGGGCTGCCATTCATTTTCTTCGCAGCCGATTTCTATGATATGGCTGAGGCCCGCGTCAAAAGCGCGGTTTATTACCGCAGCGCGGTCGGCGTCAAAAGCGGCGTCGTTTATGTGCGCGTGGGAATCAATTAAGCGCATTTAAAATATCCTCTTCGCTCATGTCGTCGCGTATGCCGAAACGCGTCAGGCAGAAATCGTATTTCACTGGGTCCTGCGGGCAAAACTGCGCGAATGAACGCGAAATTTCAACAGCCGTCTTCATATCTGCCTGATTGCGCTTTGTCAGGCCCAGCATGCGGCCAACGCGGTGCATGTGCACGTCCAGCGGCACAATCAGGTCAGCGGCCGGTATTTTGCGCCAGAAGCCGGGGTCAACCTCGTCGCGGCGTATGGCCCAGCGCAGGAATAAATTCAGCCGCTTAAGCGCGCTGGTTTTTTCCGGGTCCGGCATCAGGGTAGCGGCGGCGCCGCCGGCCCGCACGCGCGCGGCAAAGGCGCGCATCGCGGCCAGATAATCGCCGTCTTTATCATATATGGAGAAAAATAAATTTTCCAGCGTGCCGTATTCTTTTAGTATGCCGGCCAAAGCCAGCAGGAAACTGACCAGTTCCTGCTGCGCGGTAAACCTGTATTTAAAACCGGCGAAAGTTTTGTTTAGGCTCTCTTCATCGCAAGCCAGCAAAAACGCGCGCGGGCTCGGGCCCATGGCGCTCAGGATATTGCCCACGTTTTTGATAATCTGCTTGACATTGCCGTAAGCAAAACACGCGGCGATAAGCGCCGCGATTTCGCGGTCTTCATCGGCCGCGTAATCGCGTACGAATTGCAAAGGATCCGGCGGTATCAGCGCGGCTTTATTATATCTGTCGTACAAATCTTCCAGGAATTCTTTTGTTATCATAAAAATATTTTACCAATTTGTTAAGATATTATTATGACGCTTAAAGAACTTTTTGCTGAATATAATGCCGATTTGCCGGATACTGAAGTCACCGGTCTTACCCAAAACTCCGCGGACTCCGGGCCCGGGGTCGTTTTTTTTGCCGTGAAAGGCGCGAGCGTTGACGGCCATGATTTTATTGACGACGCCGTCAAACGCGGCGCGGTTGCCGTGGTAAGCGCGGCGGGCTTTGACGCGCCCAGCGCGGCGCCCGTTATAAAAGTTGACGATATTGACGCCGCCATGGCCGCGGCCGCGTGTAAATTTTACGGCGGCCCTTCGCGCGCGCTGAACATTATCGGCATTACGGGCACAAAAGGCAAAACCAGCATTTCTTATCTGCTTGAAAGCATCTTTTTCGCCGCCGGCAGGGCTCCGGCGGTATTCGGCACAATTAATTACCGCGTCAACGGCAAAGTTATAAGCAAAGCGCCCAACACGACTCCCGCCGCTTTAACGCTGCAAAAGCTTATCGCGCAGGCGGCGGCGCAGGGCAGTAAGGATTTGGTGATGGAGGTTTCATCACACGCTTTGGAGCTTAAGCGCGTCGCAGGCATAGATTTTAACGCGGCGGTTTTTACAAATCTGCAGCGCGACCATTTGGACTTCCATAATAATTTTGAAAATTATTTCGCGGCCAAATTAAAACTTTTTGAAAATCTGGCCGGCCCGCAAAACGTGAAACAAAACCGCGCTGCAATCATTAATATTGACGACGAATACGGCCAAAAACTCGCCGCGCTGCTTAAAGGCAGGGTAAAAGTCATCACTTACGGCATTGACCGGCCCGCGGATTTCACGGCGGCGGATATAAAGCCCGGGCTGGAAGGCGTTGACTTCAAAATCAACGGGCAGACCGCGCATATCAACCTGCTAGGCGCGCATAATGTTTATAATGCTTTGGCGGCGGTCGCGTCCGCAAACCACGACGGTATAGATATGATGACCGCGCTTAAGGGCATAGCCGCATTGAAAGGCGTGCCCGGGCGTATGGAGCGTGTGGATTTAGGGCAGAATTTTTATGTTTTCGTTGATTTTGCTTATACCAATGAGGCCATGCAGCGCGCTTTTGACGCGGTTTCGCCCTTCAAAAAGGGGCGGCTGACAATGGTTTTTGGCTGCGGCGGCCAGCGTGATACCACAAAACGACCGCTCATGGGTGCGACGGCCGCGCGCTGTGCGGATTTGGTTTTGATTACCAAAGATAATCCGCGCAAAGAAGACGCCGCGAATATTTTTATTGATATTCTCAGAGGCATGGGCGGGCAAGACAATTACAAAGTAATCCCGGACAGGCGCGAAGCCATTTTTGAAGCCGTGCAAAAAGCGTGCGCTGGCGATATTGTTATAATTGCCGGCAAAGGGCATGAGGATTATCAGATACTGCCTGCGGGCACCATACATTTTTCCGACAGAGAGCAGGCTGAAGAAGCCATAAAAACTTATGTTCAATCCGCAAAAATTTAAGGGCGCGCGCGCGTGCGTCTTCGGCCTGGGTAAAAGCGGCATTGCCGCGGCGCTGCTGCTGAAAAGGCAGGGTTTTGAAGTGATTCTCTGCGACGACAGCCAAAAGCCCGCGCTGCCGGCCGCGCTCAAAAATTTTAAGTTTGAGTATGCGTCCACCGCCGCACGGGTTTTTGACTGCGCTTTTATGGTAAAAAGCCCCGGCATACCGCGCGGTCATAATTTGATAAGACTTTTCAAAAAACGCGGCGGGCAGGTTTTCAGCGAGATAGAAATCGCCCGCGCTTTCGCGCCGGAAAATATCAAAATCTTCGCCATTACCGGCACTAACGGCAAAACCACAACTACGGAGCTGCTTGCCCGCGTGCTGCGCGAGCACGCTAAACTTGAGGGTAAGGGCCGTAAAGTTTATGCGCTGGGCAATGTGGGCCGGCCTTTTGCCGCGGCGGCCGATAAAATGCCGCGGGGCAGCTTGGTTGTTTTGGAGGTTTCAAGTTATCAGCTTGAGGACAGCACTTACTTCCGGCCGGACGTCAGCGCTATTTTGAATATCGCGCCCGACCATCTGGAACACCACGGCAGCATGGCCGCATACGCGGCCGCCAAATGCCGCGTTTTCCGCGAACAGGGGCCGCGTCAGGCTTTTGTCACCAACGGGGATGACAGTACATGCGTAAAGGCTCTGAAAAAAGCCAAATGCCGCGTTTATACTTTTGCCACAACTCCAAAACACAGCGTGCGCGCGGACGTTTTTTACGACGGGGACGAGTTTATTTTTGCCTGCGGCCGCCGCCTGCGCCCGCCCAGAAATATGGCCGGTATGCATAATATGGAAAATGCCATGGCCGCCGCGCTTATGGCTTTTGCTGCGGGAGTTGGCGTTAAAGCCGTCCAGAAAGGTTTTGATAATTTTAAAGGGCTTGAGCACCGCATAGAATTTTTCGCAGAGCATAAAGGCGTAAAATGCTATAACGATTCAAAAGGAACGAATGTTGATTCCACTGTAATCGCGCTTAAGGCATTGCAGAGCGGGAATAAAATCTGGCTTATCCTAGGCGGGCGGGAGAAGGGATTTCCTTACAACCCGCTTTTTCCTCTGCTCAGGAAGCACTGCAAAGAAGCGGTACTGATAGGAGAAGGCGCGGTTAATATCGGCCGCGCTTTGGAAGGCGTGTGCAAAACCGCGCAGAAAGGCGATATTAAAAATGCCGTGCATTATATTTTTGCTAATGCCGCCGAGGGCGATATAATGCTGCTTTCCCCCGCGTGCGCAAGTTTTGATCAGTTTGCCGGCTACGAAGACCGCGGCTGCAAATTTAAGCAGGCTGTTATGGATTATATCGCCGGCCATTAAGGCCGTCATTGCGGACAGTTGCAGTTGTGCCCGTAATAACGGTTCTGTTTTTTATCAAATAAACGATTTTTCCATTGTTTCCATCTGTTGTTTCAGCTGCTGGATTTTTGTGCCGCCCGTATTATCGCCGGAAAGTGCCGATGCAAGATTTTTGTTTATCTCGCGCGTAAGTTTTTCCTTATTAATATTTTGCGCCAGCGCGCCCTTCGGAATATAAAGCGACGACGGATAGGTAAAACTTTTATTTTCAATTTTTTGTCCGGACCGATTTATTAAAAGCTTTTTGTAATCATCCAGCGATATACACTTCACGGGTTTGCCGCCGTAGTCTTTGCGCATACTGTTAACATATATCTTCGCTGTCCTTGATTGAAACGGAAGCGGCCACAATTTACCGTAGAATTTTATGTCATAAATTAAATATTTGCTTCTCAGCCGCCTGAAGCCTTCATCGCGGTATTCTTTTCTTATGCGGATTTTTTTGACGTCCTGCGGGTTTATATATGCGCCATCGTATGCAATAAAATTAGTCTTGCACTTGACATTGCCGGAAGGAAAAAATTTCTTTGTGTATTCGTCCATATACCAACTGGAGCGGTTGTACTCATCCGGAAATAAATCGCTTGAGTCTTGAACATAAAAAAACTTTTCATTGTTTTTTATGAAGTCCTGCACCTGCTGCGGGGAGGAGAGGGTGATTTCAAAAAGGCTTTCCGCCTCTTGCGCGCTTATGGGTGCCGCGAGCGCAACCGCCGCCAGCGCGCACGCCGCGGCTGTTTTCATTTTTGCGAGTATTTGCATATCGTCTTCCTTTGTCTTATAGTATTAGCAGTACTTAACTAAGTTAGTTGTAGCTAACATATATATTGTACAATATTTTTCAATTATGCAACAGTCTGGCGCAAAATAATAAAGAAAGACAATATGAATGCAAGGGATTAAAGAAGAGAATAAATTTTGATTCCCGCTCCGGCGGGAGCCGGCGGTAAGGCGGATGCTATCTGAAACGTAAGCGTTTGTTGCCGCGCTCTTTTTTTTGCTTTATATAATAATCCAGACTTATTTTGCCCGCGCCGGCAAACAGAAAGCCTAAAAGAATAGTAAGCGCAAAAAGTACGCCGACCAGATTGATTTTGTTGATATTTCCCGCAAAAAAGAAAAACCCGCTGAACAGGGTAATCAAAACCAGCCCGAAGCACGCCGTCCTGAAAAACAGCCCCAGCGCCGCGCAGGCCGCGCAGACAAAAGTAAGCACTACCGCGCTAACGCACGCCGCGCGCGCAAACGGCAGGCCGATGTCTATGGCGTTTTGCGTGAAGGCGTTTATGTGCAGCGCCTCGCCCGCGGCCAGAAAAGCAAAAGCTGCCGCAAAGACGAGGCGCTGCAAAAGAATCACCAAGGCCGGGGCCCTATCCGTCATAACCTAGAATAGCTTTACGCCGGCGGAGAGCGATAAATATCTTTCCCTCGGCCGCGAGGCGGTATTTTTGCTGAAGTTAAGCCACTCCACCGAGCCGTTAATGTTCACGCCGGCAATCTGCACTGTAAGGCCAAGACCGAGGTCATCGGTATCTTCGGCGGAGTCTTTTATTTTCAAATAGTTGTAAGCAATATACGGGCGGATAAATTTATAGGTATATCCCGCGTTCGCGCCGAACGAATAATCCAGATAGCCGCTTGTTACTGAAACAAAACCCGGCATATCAAGCCAGGGCGGGACTTCATTAGTATCGGCTGAATAATGTATTGCTTTGGTGAAATTAATCATGGCGTCAAAACCGCCGGTCTTTTGGTAAAGATACGCATAAATATCGGTTTCGTTTACGTTTGTATCGGGGTTATAATAAAAAGAGTGTCGCGTCTCGCGCACGCCCAGGCCGAGTTTAAGTTCATCCGTCGGCACAAGCCTGAACAAAATCTCATGCAAATCCACCGCGCCGTGCAAATCATAATAATAGGAAGAGTATTGATTTGCCTTGGGCTGGTAGCCCGCTTCGGCGCCGACTTCCGCAATTTCAATGAAAGGCAGTTGGTAGTCCAATCCCAGAGCGTAGCGGGACATATCGCTCATCTCGTCGCGCTGAAACAAAGCGTATTTGGCATGTGCGGAAAGGCCGGGCACCAGAAACAACCCGGTCGTGAAAGACGCGCGCAGCACCTGATAACCGTCGCTTCCGGCCACGCCGGAAACGCTCAGCTGCCCAAAGCTGAAAGCTGCGGGCAAAATAAGCAACGATAAAATAACAGTTAGTTTTTTCATATATTTTTATATCTCTCCTTTGAAATATTGTATCAAATTATTTATTGTTTAATATTTATGTTATTCAGGAAGGATTAGATGAAATCCTGCCTTTATTATCGGCACGGGCCGATTTGGAAATTTAAGGCAGGCGGAGCAAATATATTTTCTAAAATCTGCGGTAATTTTTTAATCAAAAAGATAGCGGTTATAACCGCCTGTGCCTTCTCCTATGATTGTTGGCGCCGCGCCTAACGATATGCAAGTCCCTCTGTTGTCTGATTTTTTTTCATCACAAAATATAGGAGTGCGTCCTTTATATTCCCCGCTCGTGTGTTCTCTCATAAGGGCAACGAAACGATATCTCCCAGATTTTCTCTCACCCGCCATTATTACCCCCGTAGGTAGAAGTCCATATGTATAAGACTTATTCTTATTGGCAATATCAACTTGTATGTCAAGGTCTGCCACTTGTTCTATTGTTGTTGGGGTTATGCCGTGAATAAGCGTATACCTGTCCCAAGCCGCTCTTAAAATTTTAAGATCAGTGAGAGCTTCTGTTGCTCTGGCCTTTTCAACAGTTTTTTGATATTGCGGTAAAGCAATGGATGCGAGAATGCCTATTATCAAAACAACCACTAATAATTCAATCAGCGTAAAACCTTTTTTGTTTTTCATACTTTGATGCCTCGTTATTTTTAGTTTTCTACAAACAAAAACGGCTGTTATATTTGAGCTAAAGAGATAACCCAAAATATAACAGCCGTAGTTTCCCGCCCGAAAGCGGGAAACATTCAGCACAAGACATCCGGTTAATTAGACCGAATATCTTGTGCTTAATAACGAGCTGTTTTTGAGTTCTCTTTATGCTTTTGGTATCCCAAAAGCTTGCCTTGGCTTATTCAGACAAGACACCCAAAAACGTTAAAAACAATTTTAAACTGCCGCCTTTTACTGAAATTATTTTTTGCAGCAACAGCCTTTTTTGCAGGCCGCCGCGGCGATTTTTTTATCGTCGTTAATCAAGAACTTGGCGTAATTGCGGGCTTTGCGGGCCTTCCAGTTCCTTTTATGATATGCGTATCCTACGATGAGCGGGGCGGCAAGCGTAACCTCGCTGTAAACCATTTGCTCCAAAGCGGTGGAGACTTTGCCCCAGCTGCTCGCCTCTTTGAGGGTGGAGCTGGATAAAGCCCCGTCCCGCACGTCGGCGACGGTTATCTGCACGGCGTATTTGTGCATGGGGCTGTCCGCGCCTAAAATTTCCGCCGCCACGACAGTATCCTGCACAAAGTTTTTTGGCACCCCGCCGGAGAACATTAACAATCCGCTTTCTTTGCCGTCAATTTTTATTTTGGTAAGTTCCAAAAAGTCTTTCGCGCTGTCTATTGAGACGTGGTGCACGGGGTTTTCCGTCTGGTGCGCCACAAAACCAAAACCGGCCGAACAGTCTGAAAACGCCGGCACGAATATCGGCACGCCGTATTTGTAGGCATTGTAAACGATGCTGTCTTTGCCTTTATTTTTCTTTTCCAACCATTTGCCCATTTCAAGGATAAATTCGCGGCTGGAATAAGGGCGCGGCTCAAGGCTGTTGCATATTTTATGAACGGTTTCATCGCAGACTTTAAGCTCGTCCTCGTTGATATAGGTGTCGTAAATGCGGTCAATATGCAGATCGCGCAGCAGATTATCATTGGCGTAATGCTGGTCGCCTTTATAATGTTTATAGCCCAAAGCTTCAAAAAAGTCCTGGTCAACAATATTTGCGCCGGTTGACACAATAGCGTCAACCATGTTGTTTTGTATCATATCCACGACAAGCTTTTTTAAGCCGGCTGAAATCAGGCTTCCGGCCAGACATAAAAACACCGTGCAGCTTTTGTCTTTCAGCATGGCGTCGTAGATATTTGCGGCGCGGTTTAAATCGCGGGAGGTATAGGCCATATCGGCCATATCCTCAACGAGCTTAACAACATTGTGTTTTTTTATGTCAATATGTTTGATTGTTTCTTTCAGGAAACTTTTTTGAGTCTTTTTTTCCATTTCTTTTAATCTCCTTATTCCGCTGCTGTAATTGCTATATATAATTATATTATAAAAAGTTAAAAAAGGGTTGTTTTTTATTATGCGGCTGCTGTTGTTTTTCTGTGCGCTCCGCGTTTGCTATAATAAAAATACAGCCTGATTAAAAAATTTGCCTGTATAAGGCTCACAAAAACACAAGGAGTTTTTATGTACGAACATATAAAAAAACAAGACCCTGCAATGTATGACGCCATCATGCTTGAAGCCGCCCGCCAGCAAAACAGGATTGAGCTTATCGCGTCGGAAAACTTTACCTCCCGCGCGGTGATGGAGGCGCAGGGCTCCATCCTGACCAACAAATACGCCGAGGGCTACCCGGGCCGCAGATATTACGGCGGCTGCGAATACGTTGACATTGTTGAAACCCTCGCCATAGAGCGCGCCAAAGAACTTTTCAAAGCCGAAGGCGCAAACGTACAGCCGCACAGCGGCGCGCAGGCCAATATCGCGGCGTATCTTGCGCTTATCGCGCCCGGGGATACCGTGATGGGCCTTAACCTTTCGCACGGCGGCCATCTTACGCACGGGCACCCGATGAACTTCAGCGGCAAGTATTTCAAGATTGTGGAAATGAATGTCCGCCCGGATACCGAAACAATTGATTACGACGAGGCCGCCAAAACCGCCGCCGCCGCCAAACCCAGGCTGATTATGGCTGGGGCTTCCAACTATTCACGCGTATTTGACTGGCAGAAACTGCGCGAAATCGCGGACAGCGTCGGCGCGTTTCTGGTATGTGACGTCGCGCACTATGCGGGCCTTATCGCCGCGGGGGAATATCCTTCGCCCGTGCCCTATGCCGACGTCGTCACCACCACCACGCACAAAACTTTGCGCGGCCCGCGCGGCGGCCTGATTTTGTGCAAAGAAAAATATCTGAAGCAGATCAATTCCTCCGTGTTCCCGGGCAATCAGGGCGGGCCGCTTATGCACGTGATAGCCGCAAAGGGCATCTGCTTCGGCGAGGCGCTCAAACCGGAATTTAAAGTTTATCAGAAGCAGGTTAAAACCAATGCCTCGCGCCTAGCGGCGCATCTGGCGGAGGCCGGCTACCGCATAGTCGCCGGCGGGACGGACTGCCATGTTTTCAGCGTTGACCTGCGCGCGAAAAATATTACTGGCAAAGAAGCCGAAGCCGCGCTTGATAAAGCCGGCATCACCTGCAATAAAAACACTATCCCGTACGACCCGCAGAAGCCCATGATAACCAGCGGCATACGCCTTGGCACGCCGGCCGTCACCACGCGCGGCATGAAGGAAAGCGATATGGCGGCCGTGGCGCGTTTTATAGACGAAGCCATAATCAGCGCCAAGGACGACGCAAAACTTGCGGAAGTCTCCAAAAAAGTTGAGGAGTTTTTAAAGAACTTCCCGCTTTACCCGGGCATGAACTGATGGCGGACGTCGCGGTAATCGGCGGCAGCGGTCTTTATAAAATTGACGGCCTGCGCGGCGCGCGGGAAGTTTCCGTCAAAACGCCTTTCGGCGCGCCGTCGGATAAAATCATCTGCGGCAAACTGGGCGGCGTTGAAGTCGCTTTTCTGGCGCGGCACAACCGGCGGCATATTTATTTGCCGTCGGAAGTGCCTTACCGCGCCAATATTTCGCGCTCAAAAAACTGATACTTGAATGAAGTCCTACCTGAAATTATTTTTATTTTCGCTGGCCGCGGTTTTGCTGCTCGCCGCCGGCATTTTTGTTTTGCGGCAGAAAACGGCCGCAGCCGGCGCGCCGGCATTGCCGGTGGGCGGCGGCGTGGTTTCGCTGCTGCCTTCCAATACGGAAATTCTGTTTGAACTCGGCGCGGGCGGCAGGGTTATCGCCGTAAGCAATTACTGCACCTGGCCCGAGGAAGTAAAAAATATTGCCAAAATCGGCGACAGTTTTGCCGCCGACAGCGAGGCAATTTACAGGCTGCGCCCCGCGATGGTTTATCTATCCCAGACGGCGGAGGCTTTGCAGATGCGGCTGGCCGGCCTGGGCGTGCCTTATACTGCCGTGCCCGACGCGCTGACTGCCGCTGATATTTACGATAATATCGCGCTTATTGCCGCGCGTGAAGGTCTTGACGCCGCGCCGCTTCTTAAAAACCTGCCGCCGCGCGGCGCGCCTAAACCCGCTGTAAAAACCCGCGCTTTTATAGAAATTGACGATGATTTATGGACTACCGGCGGCCAAAGTTTCGTCAGCGATTTGCTGGAATACGCGGGCATAGAAAATATTTTTAAAGATACCGCGGCCGGTTATTTTCAAACCTCCGCCGAGGCGGCTTCCGCCGCGCGGCCTGATATTATCGTCAGCGTCAAGCATCGCTCCGGCGGCTATCTGCCCGCAGGCCTGCATGGGCTGAAAGTTATCAGGTTGGACCCGGACATTTTTTCCCGCCCGACGCCGCGCGCCCTGCGCGCCGCCGCGCTGCTGTCCGCGCAAATCTGACAAGTAAAAACGCCTGCCGCCTATTGTCTTTTTTAGCACTCAAAAAATAAGATTGACAACTTTGAATTCTTTTGCTACAATACTAGCAACTGGTTTTATGGAGTGCTAAAATAAGGCCTGAACTTAAGCCTCCCAAAAACCGTCTAAAAGCCTTTAAACGATATAGCCAGGGCCGTATTATGAGAATACTTAAACCTGAAATCGCAAAAGAAAGGGAAGAAAAAATCCTGCGCATGATAATCCAGGAATTTGTGGAAACGCGCAAGCCCGTCGGCTCCGAACTGGTGGCCCAGAAGGGGCTTTCCGGCGTAAGCAGCGCGACTATCCGCAATACCATGAAAAAACTTGAAGACGAGGGCTTTTTGTACCAGCCCCATGCTTCGGGCGGGCGCATTCCCACGGACAAGGCCTACAGGTTTTACGTTGATTATCTGTCCAAAATCCAGAAAATCGCCGCCAAAGAGCGCGAGCGCATTGAAAAAGAGTACCGCCATAATACGGATGAAATCAACCGCGTAATGGTGCAGACTTCAAGAATGCTTTCCATGCTTTCGGGCTCGGCCGGGTTTGTGTTTACGGCCAGCGTGCAGGATAATACAATACAAAGGCTTGATTTCATACCGCTGGGTCCGGGCAATATCCTTGCCGTGCTGGTGACGGCGGACGGCATGGTTCGGCACTGGCCCGTAAAAATCAATTTCATCGTGCCGCCGGCGCGGCTTATGCTGCTCAGCGCGTATATAAACGAGCAGATTTCCGGCCTTACTCTGCGCGAAGCGCAAAAAGCGCTTTGGGGCAGCATTCAGGAAGGCAGGGGCGACGGGGACGGGTTTTCGCAGCTGGCTTTCCAAATCCTGCGCGATATGGGCGCCCAACAGTCGGGCGAGGACAGGCTTTACATGGAAGGCATGGGCCAGCTGTTGCAGGCTGTCCCGCAGGAGGAATACGGCGATATCGGCCGCATGCTCAGCGCGATAGAGGACAGGGACCGCTTTGCGGGTTTCCTGGGCGAGAAGCTGCAGGAAATGCAGAAGCCCGGCACCGCGGGCGGCGTATCGGTAAGCATCGGCGCGGAAAACGAGCTTACGGAAATGCGGAACTTAAGCGTGATAACTTCCGCCTATAAAGCGGGGGACAGGACCGTCGGGCTGCTTGGTATAGTCGGGCCCAAACATATGGAATATAACCGCATGATGTCCATAGTTAATTTTATAGGGGAGATGCTGGGTACCGCCATACAAAACTGGCAGGACTCGCTTGAAAATACAACAAACGATGACAAAGAAAAAGGACAATAAACCGGCGGAGCAGCCTGAGCGGGCAGAGCCCGCGCAGCAGGCCGCGCCCGCCGCTAACCCGCCCGAGCAGCCGGATTATTACGACCAGCTGCTGCGCCTGCAGGCGGATTTTGAAAATTACCGCAAACGCACCGAAAGGGACAAGCCGCTTTTAATCCAGTTCGGCAAGGCCGGGGCAATAAAAAAACTTCTGCCTTTGTATGATACGCTGCTTAAGGCGGAAGCCGAGGTCAATAAACAGGACGCGGACGCAGCGCATATCAGGCAGGGCCTCAATATGATTTTTGAGGAATTCAACAAAATTTTTAAATCGGAAGGCGTTGAGGTTTTGTGCTGCAAAGGCAAACCTTACGACCCCATGACACAGGAAGTAATCACCACAATCCCATGTGCGGATAGCGAAGACGGCACAGTGGCCGAGGAGTTGTGCAGGGCCATAACCATTGACGGCCAGCTGCTGCGGCCCGCGCAGGTAATAGTGGGTAAAAAGAAAGAAGAAGAAAACAAATCAAAATAAAAAATTTAAGGAGAACAAAACTTATGGCAAAAATTATCGGCATAGACTTAGGGACATCCAACACTGCGGCCGCCGTCATGGAAGGCGGCAAAGCAACAATTATACCTTCGGCGGAGGGCAGTTCCATCGGGGGCAAGGCCTTTCCGTCTTATGTGGCTTTTACCAAGGACAGCCAGCGCCTCGTCGGTGAGCCCGCGCGCCGCCAGGCCGTGGCCAACCCCGAAGGCACGGCCACCGCTTTTAAGCGCAGAATGGGCGAGAACTTCAAATTTAATCTGCGCGGCAATGAATTTACGCCCCAGCAGCTTTCGGCCTTCGTGCTGCAGAAAGTAAAAAAAGACGCGGAAGCTTTTTTGGGCCAGCCCGTTGAAAAGGCCGTCATCACGGTACCGGCTTATTTCAATGATAACCAGCGCCAGGCCACAAAAGACGCGGGCAAAATCGCGGGGCTGGAAGTGGTAAGGCTGTTAAACGAGCCTACCGCGGCCGCGCTTGCCTACGGCATAGACAAAGCTGGCAGAGAGCAGAAAATTATGGTCTTTGACCTCGGCGGCGGCACGCTGGACGTTACCATTATGGAAATGGGTAAAGAGGGAACTTTTGACGTTCTGGCGACTTCTGGCGACACTAAACTGGGCGGTACGGATATGGATAATTCGGTCATAGACTGGATTACAAGCGAGTTTAAAAAATCCACCGGCATAGATATTTCAAAAGATAAACAGGCGTGGATGCGTCTCAAAGACGCGGCTGAAAAGGCCAAAATAGAACTTTCCACCACTATGGAAACGGACATCAACCTTCCTTTTATCACGGCAGACGCAAGCGGGCCCAAACATCTGGAAATGAAACTTTCCCGCGCGAAACTTGAAAGCCTCGTGCGCCCCACGGTTGAACGCTGCGGCGCTTCAATAGACAGGGCGGTGAGCGACAGCAAACTATCGCTCGGGCAGATTGATAAAATAATTATGGTCGGCGGGCCGACGCGCATGCCCGTCGTGCAGGAATACGTTGAAAAGCACGCGGGCAAAAAAATAGAGCGCGGCATTGACCCCATGGAATGCGTGGCCTGCGGCGCGGCGATACAGGCCGGCGTACTGACGGGCGATGTAAAAGATATTCTACTGCTGGACGTCACGCCGCTTTCGCTGGGGCTTGAAACGCTGGGCGGCGTTATGACAAAACTCATAGACCGCAATACCACGATACCCGTGCGCAAGACGCAGGTTTTCAGCACCGCGGCCGATAACCAGCCGGCGGTCACGGTCAATGTGTTGCAGGGCGAAAGGCCGATGGCCAAAGACAATGTACCGCTTGGCAAATTTGACCTTGACGGCATACCGCCCGCGCCGCGCGGCATTCCGCAGATTGAGGTTACTTTTGACATTGACGCAAACGGCATATTAAAAGTATCCGCCAAGGATTTGGGCACCAACAAGCAGCAGCATATCACCATAACCGCGCCCAATAAACTGAGCGAGGACGAAGTAAACAACTTCGTCAAACAGGCCGAGCAATACGCCGACGAAGACAAAAAAACCAAAGAGCGCATTGAAGCCAAAAACCAGGCCGACGGCGTGCTTTACCAGACGGAAAAGGCGCTTAAGGAGCACGGCGATAAAATCCCGCAGGATGAGCGCCTCAAAATAGACCAGGCTTTAAGCGAGCTTAAAGAAGCGATTAAAGCCGACGATACCGAACGCCTCAAAAAAGCGACTGAAGCCGCGTTGACGGCCTCGCAAAAACTGGGCGAGATTATGTATAAAGACGCGCAGGCCAAAGCCGGCGGCGCCGATGCAGCCGGTGCTAGTGCTGCGGACGACGCGAATGCCCAGCAGGGCGGCGCGCAGACCGAAGAACCTAAAAAAGAAGATGTGGTAGAAGCCGAAGTTGTTGACGAGAAGAAGTAATTGAATTATAAAAGGGCGGGCATTTTTTGCCCGCCCTTTTTGTATCCTTAAAACCACGCGCTAGGCGCGTGGTTCAGTGAAGGTTTCACCGATGAGGAAGATAAAAAAACTCCTTTTGGTATAGAATGTAAATTGCAGCAGTCAGGCTGCAAAAA